>NZ_MAOS01000057.1:0-44273 GCF_001721285.1 Pandoraea sp. ISTKB | reverse complement strand
CGTTTAACTCGTGTTGATCGCCGCTTCTGAGGCGCGTCGGGTGCCTCGATGGCGATGCTTTGCGTGAGTAGAATCCTTGGCGAAACAGGACCGATGACGTGTCGCGTCCGTTGACGTAGTCGCGTCTTATCGACGCTTCTGCCTACGCACTCATCGGTTTGAGACATGGCGAGAAATGCGTGCGTCGATCCGGCTGGGATGACAGATCCCGTCCGTCACGTTCGTGGGTTTTGCGCACTCGATCGCTTGATGTCGCCCCGTTTAGTGCCGCTTGTGTACCAGGAGCTCATCAACGTTTGGGGTGTGCACACTTCGACGATGCTGCACTTAATCACTTGATATCGTCTCGCTCGACGTGGGTTGTGTATCAAGGTCCCCTCAGCGTTAAAGTCCTGCTGGCCTGAATGACTCGATGACTTCAGCGCTTGGCGCGCACTGACTGCCGGCTGGCCTCAGAGGCGTTGCCACACAACTTCCGAAAGAAGACGACGCGCTCTGTTTCGTTGAAACCCAATGCTCGGTGGATCGCTTGGGCATCGATGTTGGATAGCGCGGTGTCGGAGGCAAATTCTGTGCAGCCTCGCTCCATGCCCCATTGCTCGATCTGTACGCATAGCGTTCTGGCAATACCGGAGCGTCTCATGGACGCTTCAACATAAATTCCTTCGAGGAACAAGACCGGTGACGTGTCGCAACCGTTGACGTAATCGCGTCTTATCGATGCTTCTGCGAAGCCTAAGCACTCATCGGTTTGAGACATGGCGAGGAATGCCACGTATCGATCCGGTTGCGATAACAAATCCATTCCATCACGTTCGTGCTCGGATGCACTCGCGTCGGGCCAGAGTTTCGCTCTCACTTTTCCTAGCGATGCCACAGCGTCGGCGTGAACGCGCTTGATGAGAAACGGGCGTGGTGACATTCTGGGCGCTCGCTTGAGAGGGACGTCTCACCAGCCTACACGGTTTTCCCTGCTGCTTCAGGAAGCAACTAATGCACCCGATGAGTCAGCAACGGGCCAGTAAATTCTCGTTGCCCAACTCCGCAATTCGATAAGCGAAAATTTGATCGGCTTGAGTTCGACATGCGTAAAAAAACGCGCTGCCCACCAGGACAGTGGGACAGCGCGTTCATGACGTTGCCGACGATGCTGGGACGCTAAGGTGCCCCGTCTTCGTACGGCATCATGGCATCAGGCGGTTGCAGCGGATTCCGGAAATACCGGCTCGCCCAGGTTAATCATCAGGCGGTTGCAGCGGATTCCGGAAATACCGGGCTCGCCCAGGTTAAGCATCAGGCGGTTGCAGCGGATTCCGGGAACACCGGTTCGCCCAGGTTGAGCATCAGCCGGTTGGCCCACGCGAAGATCGCGATCGAGTGGATCAGGTCCAGAATCTCGGCGTCCGTCAGGCCTACGTCGCGCAATGCCTGCAACTGCTCCGGCCGGACGTCGCCAGGCGTCTCCGTCAGCGCAATCGAAAACTGCGAGATGGCTTTTTCGCGGTCCGTCGTGCCTGCGGTACGCGGCTCGTCGAACACTTCGCGAATTACGTCGTTGCGCTTCGCCAACTGCTCGAATCGCTGCGCATGCACCGACGCACAGTACACGCACCCGTTGATACGTGAGACGACCGTCGTCGACAATTCACGTTCGGCTCGCGGCATGCCACCCGGCGCGTACATGATGGCGTTGAACGCCGCAGAGCGTTGACGGAGGATCTCCGGTTGATGTACGAGGAAGAGGTAATAATCCGACGTCTTCGCTTTCGGATGACTTTCCTCCAGCACGGCGACCTGCTCCGGCGTCGCCTTGTCCAGTTCGACTACGTCGAGCCACGCGTCCCAGTCGAGCGACTCGTTGGTGAATCCATGCGAACGGATGATGTCGCTCATGCTGTCTTCTCCTGCGGTGCCAGTTGTTTCAGCGCTTGCAGCCCCGCGACCAGACGCGTCTGATACGACAGGAATGCAATCAGTTGTGCCAGCGCGACGACGGCGGGTGTTGTCAGCCCCGCTGCCGGCAGCTTGTGCAACGCTTCCTTATCCCCGGCGACGGGGTTTTCGATCAGCGTCTTCGTGAACGTCAGCATGGCACGCAGACGCGCATCCGCAACATCCTCCGGCGAACCGGATTCCACGGCCTTCAGTTGCGAGGCCTCGACGTCGTACTTGCCCAGCTCCGCCCGATAATGTGCAGCGAGCGACGCCGAAGGCGTCAGACGGCTTGCATAAAGCGCGACGAGCAGACGCTCCACGAGCGAGATGCCTTCCAGCTTCGGATCGAACAGCCCTTCATAGCTACCCTGCGTTGCGACGGCAACCTTGTCGCGTGCGTGACGCAGGGTATGCGTAGCCGATCCCGGCGTCAGACCGGCGACGCGGTCGACGAGATCGTTAGCGATGTCGTACTCAGTATTGACGGTCATGATTGTCCTTGTGATTGGGCGCACTCGGCCACGGCCTGCGCGAGGAATGCCTGTACAGCAGCCCAAGATCGCTCGTCCGCGAACGCATTGGCTTCCGGCGCTCCACCGCCGGTGCTGATCTTGCCGGAGACGGGATGGGCGTACACGAGTTGCGTGGTCGGCACGTAGGGGAACACGATGGCATGTCCCGCACCGTCGAAATCGAGATGCTCGACCGCGTGCGGGTGCTCGTGTGCTGCGAGTCGCGCCGTCACCATGCGCGAGTAGAGGCTCGACGGCCATGAGCCATCATCTTCGGCGGACAGCAACATCACCGGCCCGCGAATCTTCTCGACGGGAATGCGGGCGCGCTCGACTGCGTCCGGATCGTCCAGCGCCGTCAGCATTGCCTTGGCGTGACGATGCGGCGGCGGGCCTTCGTCGAACGGCGCCCACGACGCTGTCCGGTTGTTCTCCCAGATGTGCGGCAACGGCTTGCCATCGAGCAACCACGTCGGACCTTCCCGACCGAGCGCCGGATCGCATGCATTCTGCGCACTGTGGATCAACGCGCTCGGCACGTAGCCGACGACTGCCGAGACGGCATCCGGGAACGTCGCGCCAAGCAGCAGCACCAACTCGCCGCCACGCGATTGCCCGGAGAGCGCCACGAAGTCATGGGCCGGGTGCACCGTGCGGCGCAGCCAGTCCATCCCCTTCGCGAAATACTCCAGCGGCGTGTTGGAGATGTAGTCCGGCAAGCCCGGGCCTTTGAAGTAACCCAACGCGAAGGCGGCGTAACCGTGCGACGCGTACAACGCAGCACGTGGCTCATTGATCCCGCCACCGGACCCGTTAAGGATCATCACCGCAGGATGAGGGCCGTCGCCCGGCGGGAGATACAACGTGCCGACGAGCCCGTCTTCACGAACGTCGCGGCGTGTCACGCCTTCCGCCGCGAGCCGCTGAGTGAAGGACACGGACGCCGCCACCGCCCCCTCGTCGCCAACGACCTGTGCGAGGACCGTTGTCACGAGGGGGGCGATGACCGGTTGCGGGAAGACGTCGCGGCTCTTGCCGTCTTCCGGCACCTGCGACCAGATGAGGCCCATGGCGGACACGCCGCGATAGCTGCCGCTCACCGGGGCGTCGCGCGAGACGTCGACGACACCCTCCGTGTCGGCCACGAACGTAGCCTGTGCGTGCCACACCACGCCGCCCGCCCGCGCGGTGCGGGCGGTCAGCGTGATATGGGCGCCCGGCGCCGCACCGCGCACCACGAGGTGGCGCGGCACGTCGATCAGCGCATCGGCAGGCGTGGCCGTCAGGATCAACGACGAGGTAAGCGTCGTATCCGACGATACAGCGGACGCCGTGGACGAAGCCGCCGACGATGAAACGTGCGATGACGTCATAGCGTGGCGACCGGTTTACTTCGCCGCCTTGGTCACTTGCATCGCGACGGTGCGATCGCTCGTGAACGGCGTGACCTTCAGGCCCTTACGCGCGGCCCAGATGTTCTGGTAGTGGTACAGCGGGATCGTGCCGACGTCGTCCGTCTCCACCTTGACCGACTGACGCAGGATCGCTTCACGCTTGCCTTCGTCGAACTCGGCAGTCGAAGCGTCGAGCGCCTTGTCGATGGCCGGGTTGCTGTAGTGACCCCAGTTCGAGGCACCGAGACCCTTCTTCGCGTCGACCGTCGCCAGCACGTTCACGAGCGCATAGCTCGCTTCGCCCGTGCCGTTACCCCATGCCAGCATGGTCATGGCGTACTCGTTCTTGTTGGCACGGCTCGAATACACCGCCCAAGGCACCACTTCCACTTGCGTCTTCACGCCGATACGCGTCCAGAACTGCGCCACGGCCTGTGCCGTTTCCGGCCCTTGCGGATAGCGGTCGTTCGGCACGTGCATCGTCAGCTTGAAGCCTTCCGGGAAGCCCGCGTCGGCCAGCAGCTTCTTGGCTTGTGCCGCGTCGAACGCAATGTCCTTCACGTCGGGGTTGTAGCCGAACGTGTCCTTCGGCATCCACTGGTTGGCCACGCTGGCCGTGCCCTGCATGATGCGCGAGACGATCGCTTCACGGTTGATGGCGAGCGACAGGGCGCGACGCACGCGCACGTCGAGCAGCGGGTTCTTTGCGAGCGGCTTGCCGGCGTTATCGGTGATGTACTGATTCGTGCCTTCGCGGAACGACGGCTGAAGCAGCATCACGCGCAGACCCGGGTACGGGAAGACCGTGACGTTCGGCGCCTTCTTCAGACGCGGAATGTCCGAGGCCGACACCTTGTCGATCACGTCGACGTCACCGGCGAGCAGCGCCGCAGTACGTGCCGCGCCGTTGTTGATGTAGCGATAGTCGACCTTCTCCCACTCCGACTTGCCACCCCAGTAGCCGTCGTTACGCACCATCTCCACGCGGTCGCCCGGCGTGTACGAGACGTACTTGAACGGACCAGTGCCGACCATTGCGCGTCCGGCGTTGTAATCGTCCGTATTCGACTTCTCGCCGACGTGCTTGCTCACGATATGCACCGAGGCGAGGTTCAGCGGCAGATCCGGGTTCGGGATCTTGGTCTTGACGACGAGCGTGAGCGGGTCCGGCGAGGTCATCGTGTCGATGGTGCGCAGATAGCCGGCGAACGTGGCCACGCTGCCCGGCACGTTACGTGCACGCTGGTACGAGTAGATGACGTCGGCCGCCGTGAAGGCCTGACCGTCGTGCCACTTGACGTTCGGGCGCAGCTTGAATTCCCACGTCTTCGAGTCGAGCGCCTTCCACGACACGGCAAGGCCCGGCTGAAGCTTGTTCCACTTGTTCTCGACGAGCAGATCCCAGAAGTGCAGATCGACCGAGCGGTCGCCCGCGTGGTTGTTCAACTGCGGGTCGAGCGACGAGAGCGGGTCGGCAAACGCGATACGAAGCGTGCTGGATTGGGCGGATGCGGCTGCGCTCGTGACGAGCAGCGCCGCAGCGAGAGAGGACAACAAGAAGCGTTTCATTATCAATCGATCCTGGTCGTTGGTGATTCGGAGTCAATGCCGGGACGGTCGCAAAATTCGTGCGGGCCGATCGGCGGAAATTCGGACAAACCTGTCAGGGATCACGCGGATCACGCGGATCACGCATCGTTCAGATGGCAAGCACTCACGTGGTTGATCGCCACACCGCGCAGCGTCGGCACTTCCGTGCGGCACCGCGGCATGGCGTGCGGACATCGCGGATGGAAGTGACAGCCGCTGGGCGGCGCAATCGGGCTCGGGATTTCGCCGCGAATCGAGGAGAACGTCTTGTGACGCACATCGATGCGCGGAATCTCGGCAAGCAGCGCCTGCGTGTACGGATGATTCGGGCGACGGAAGACTTCCTCGACCGGCGCACTCTCGACGACGCGCCCCAGATACATGATCACCACGCGATCCGACAGATGCTCGACCACGCCGAGGTCATGGCTGATGAAGACGTACGTCAAACGCAGTTGCTCACGCAGATCCATGAACAGATTCAGAATCTGCGCCTGAATCGAGACGTCGAGCGCGGCGACGGCTTCGTCGCACACCAGCAGATCGGGATTCACGGCGAGCGCGCGGGCGATGCCGATACGCTGACGCTGTCCGCCGCTGAACTGGTGCGGGTAACGATGGCGTAATGCCGGATCGAGCCCCGCACGCTGCAACTGTGCGCTCACGTAATCGTCGAACCCGGCGCGATCGGTCAGTCCATGCACGAGCGCGCCTTCGCCGACGATGCGGTCGATGCGAAGTCGCGGGTTCAGGCTTGCGTACGGATCCTGAAAGATCATCTGGATCTTCAGTCGCGCGTCGCGCTGTTCCTGCGCGCTCAGCGATTGCGCGGGACGTCCGTGAATCTGCACCTCGCCCGATGACGGTTTGAGCAGACCTGCGAGCATGCGTCCAAGCGTGGACTTGCCGCAGCCGGACTCGCCCACGAGACCGACGACCTCGCCCGGCTTGACGATGAGGTCGACGTTATCCACCGCATGCACGACGGCGGGCGGATGCGCGAGACCGGCGCGTTCCAGCAGACGTCCGGCCGGACCGACGTGACGCTCGCCGAAGCGCTTGCTCACGCCGCGCAGCGACACGATGGGCGCCGGCAGCGTGGCGCTCGGGCTGTTCGACTTGCCGTAACCGGTACTGCCCGGGTTGGCGGGATTGGCCGGCTGACCTTGCGGCTGCGGCGTGTTCATACCATCTCCTTTTGCAGCGCCGCACCCGGATGGAAGCAACGCACGAGGCGACCCGGCGACGTCTGCGTCATCTCGGGACGCTCGCCGCAGACCGCCGTCGCATAGGCGCAGCGCGACGCGAACGCGCAGCCGGCGGGCATGTTCAGCAGGTTCGGCGTCATGCCGGGAATCTGGCGCAGACGCTGCCCGCGCTTGTTCAGGCTCGGCAGGCTGCCGATGAGTCCTGCGGTGTAGGGGTGTTGCGGCGCGTCGAGCACCGCGTCGACCGTGCCTTGTTCGACGATGCGTCCGGCGTACATCACGGCCAGCGTGTCGGCCAGTCCGGCCACCACCGACAGATCGTGCGTGATCCAGATGAGCGCGGTGCCGTTCTGGCGCGCGAGCTTCTGCACTTCCGAAAGAATCTGCGCCTGAATCGTGACGTCGAGCGCGGTCGTCGGCTCGTCGGCAATGATCAGGTCCGGGCGATGCAGCATGGCGATGGCAATCGCCACGCGCTGACGCATGCCGCCCGAGAGCTGATGCGGATAGGCGCGCAGACGCTCGTCCGGGCTAGGAATGCCCATCATGCCGAGCGTGTCGCGCGCGAGGTCACGCGCCTGCGACTTCGACACCTTCTGGTGCGCACGCACGGCTTCGATCATCTGCACGTCGACGCGAAGCACCGGGTTGAGCGTCATCATCGGGTCCTGAAAGATCATCGCGATGCGATTGCCTTGCAGGTGACGCAACTCGCCCGGCGACATCTTCGTCAGATCGCGCCCCCGGAACAGCACTTCGCCGCCGACGATGCGGCCCGGTGCGTCGACCAGTCCCATGATCGAGAAGCCGGTCACCGACTTGCCCGAGCCGGACTCGCCAACGAGCCCCATGATGTGACCCGGCGGCAGCGAGAACGAGACGTCGTCCACGGCGGGCAATGTGCCGGCGCGCGTGACGAACTGCGTGCGCAGATTGCGCACTTCCAGCGTGAGCGGGGACGTCGAAGTCGAGGATGAAGGGGATGAAGGGGGTGACACGGCGCCGCTCATTTCTGCAACCTTGGATTGAACACGTCGCGCAGGCGATCGCCCACGAGATTGATGGCGACGACGGTGACGAGTAGCGCGAGGCCCGGGTAGAGGCTGATCCAGTACTCGCCCGAGAGCATCGTCTGATAGCCGTTGGCGATGAGCAGGCCGAGCGAGGGCTCCGTCACCGGCACACCGAGTCCGAGGAACGACAGGGTGGCTTCGAGCGTGATCGCACGCGCGACCTGAAGTGAGCCGACGACGATCAGCGGCGGCAGGCAGTTCGGCAGAATGTGGCCCAGCACGATGCGCCAGTTCGGTATCGCCTGGCAGCGCGCGGCTTCCACATACTCGCGGCGCGATTCGACCAGCGCCTGTCCGCGTGCCGTACGCGCGAAGTACGCCCATTCGAGCACGACGAGGGTGAGCACCACGTTGCCGATGCCTTTGCCGACGTACGCCAGGATCATCAGCGCGACGAGGATTGACGGGAACGACAGCAGCAGGTCGACGAGACGCATGATGAAGGCGTCGACGCGTCCGCCCGCGTAGGCGGCGACCAGACCGAGGATCGTGCCGAGAATACCCGCGATGAGCGCCGAGCCGACGCCCACGCCGAGACTGATTCGCAGCCCGTAGATGATGCCGGAGAGCAGATCGCGGCCCTGACCGTCGGTGCCGAGCCAGTAGGTGTACGTGGCGGCGCCGTTGGCGGTGGCGGGAGGCAGGCGTGCGTCCATGACGTCGAGCTGGCTCAGGTCGTACGGGTTCTGCGGCGAGATCCACGGCGCGGCGAGTGCCGCCACGATCAGGATCGCCAGCACCACGAGACCGAGCACGGCACTCTTCGAGCGCAGAAACTCGCGCAGCCCTTGCTGCCACGGCGATTCACGACGCATCGGCACCGGCTCGGGGGTGAGCGCCGGTGCGGGGTTGCCGTTGGGGGAGACGTTGAGCGACATCAGGCAGCGGCCTCCACGCGCACACGCGGATCGAGCCACTTATAGAGCACGTCCACGATCAGATTGATCGACACGAACAGGCACACCACGACGATGAGATACGCCACGATCACGGGGCGGTCGAGCGCGTTGATGCTGTCGAGAATGAGTTTGCCGGCGCCGGGCCATGCGAACACGCTCTCGGTGACGACGGCGAATGCGATGGTCGAACCGAATTCGAGACCCAGCACCGTCACCAGCGGAATCAGCGTATTGCGCAGCACGTGCACGAGCACGACCCGCAGCGGCGACAACCCCTTGGCGCGCGCGAACTTCACGAAGTCCTGCGGCAGCACTTCGGAGACCCCGGCGCGCGTCAGACGCAGTACCAGCGACATCTTGAACAGCGCCAGATTGAACGCCGGCAGAATCAGGTGACGCAAGCCGTCGATCGTGAGGAACGACCACTCCACGCCAAACAGACTCGCCGTCTCGCCACGGCCGCTTGCGGGCAGCACGCCAAGATGCACCGAGAAGAACATGATGAGCATCAGGCCGACCCAGAACGTCGGCAGCGAGAAGCCCACGATGCTGCCCGTCATGAGCAGTTTGGAGATCGGGTTGCGCGGATAGAGGCCTGCGAACAGTCCCAGCGGAATGCCGATGAACACCGCCAGGATGAGCGCGGCGAACGCCAGCTCCAGCGTGGCCGGCAGACGTTGCAGAATCAACTGGATGGCCGGGACGTTGTACACGAAGCTGTTGCCCAGATTGCCATGCAGCGCGCCGTCGAGGAACGACAGGTACTGTCGCCACAGCGGTTGATCGAGGCCCAATTGCGCGATGATGCGCGCGCGATCGACCTGATCGACGTCCTGGCCGATGAGAATGTCGACCGGGTTGCCGATCGCGTGCAGACCGATGAACACGATCAGCGTCATCAGCCACACCACGAGTACCGCTTGCAGCAGGCGGCGCAGAATCCAGGCGGTCATGATGCGAGAGGTTCCTTGTCCTTGCCGGCGACGTGGGATGCGGCGATCGCGGCCACAGCGGGCGGGGGCGGCGCAGGCGTCCATTCGTCGCCATAGACTTCCGGCTCGGCGTACGTCTCCATGTTGGCGTAGTGATGCGCGACGTCTTCCCGATAGAACGTGCCCGCCAGCCCTTGCGCCAGACGCTTCGCGCCTTCACTCACCGCAGGGATGTCGCCGGAGACGGCGCCGTGCGAGAGCGTTGCCGGGGCGCAGAAGCAGTGAATGCGTTCCAGCCCGGGGCAGAGGCCCGGTGTCTTTTCCTGGAATTCGAACGTCGGGCCGAGATCCGGCGAATCCGACAGTTCCATGTCTTCGTCGCCAGCGGCCGGGGTGTAGCGATCGCTCCACTTGCGCACGGACTTCGAGAACGCGGCGAATTCGGGGCGTCCCTCGATGTCGATGCGGAAGCCCGTCGCGAAGACGAGGAAGTCGAGGACGAACGTGCCCTTGGCGGTGCGCACGTGCAGTGCGTCGCCGACCGGTGTGACGTCGAGGATCGGTGCGCCAAGATTGAAGCGTGCATTGTCGTGACGCGATACGCGCAACGTGCTGCCACGCGGCGGCGGCACTTGCTGCACGTTCACGTAATGACGGATGCGCCACTTCCACTCGTCCGGCAAATGGATGTGACCGTGTGTGAGGCCCGGATTGCCCGCGCCCTTGCCCTTGTTGATACGCGGAATGTCTGCGCGGCGGATCAGCAGATCGACGCTGGCGGCACCGGCTTCGAGCGCGGTGGCGGCGCTGTCCATCGCCGATGCGCCGGCACCGATGACGCCGACGCGCTTGCCGCGCAGCGTAGCGTAGTCCATCACATCCGACGAGTGCGCCCAGAAGCGGCGCGGCAAATCTCGGGCGAACGCGGGGACGGTTGGGCCACCGAGGCCGTCGCGTCCCGTGGCCAGCACGACATGGCGCGCGTAGACGGTACGCGTGCCTTCGGGCGACGTCACGGACAGTTCGACGAGGCCGTCTTCGCCACGCGGCGTGACATGGTCGATGCGATGCTCGTTACGTACGTCGATGCCGAGCACGTCGCGATACCAACGCAGGTAATCCATCCATTGCAGACGCGGAATCTTGTCGAGCGCTTCCCATGCTTCCAGACCGAATTGCGCTTCGAACCACGCACGGAATGTGAGCGCGGGCAAGCCCAGCGCCGGGCCGGTGAGCTGCTTGGGCGAGCGCAGGGTTTCCATGCGTGCGGTCGTTGCCCACGGACCTTCGTAGCCACGCGGCGACTGATCGAAGATCACGGCGCCCACGCCGAGATGCGTGAGCGACGCGGCCGCGGCCAGTCCAGCCATGCCGCCGCCGATGATGGCGACGTCGAGTACGGGCTGGCCGTTGTGCGTGCGCTCGGGCACCCAGCGTCTGGCGGGCAGTTCGAGCCAGGCGAGGTCCTGGCGCAGACGCGCTTCGAGCGCGGACAGGCCGGTGGCGGAGGTCGGGGACGTGGTCATGACGACTGAGCTTCCTTGGGAGCGGGCAAATCGCCGTAGAGCGATTGCAGGACTTGAGCGTGTTCGGTGGCGGCGCGCTGCACGAAGCCGGGCAGCAGGTCGCGGGCCGCCTCGGCCAGCGCATCGACGAAGGCGAGCGCGGCGGGTGAGGGGGCTCGGGCGTCGCGGGTAATGACGCCGAAGAAAAACGGGATGTCGGCGTCGATGGGACGCACGGCGACATCGGCGAGCGGCAACCCGTACGCCGTGACCGGTTCGAGCACCGCGACGCCGAGTCCGGCACGCACGGCCGTCATCGCATTGATCGACGCGTTCGTCTCGATGAGTCCGGCCGGTGCGACGCCCGCCTGTGCAAACGCCTGGTCAAGACGTCGGCGCAGGCGGTAGGGGTTCTGCATGGTGACGATACGACGCCCGGCACATGCGGCGAGCGGCAGACGGTCGTGAGCGGCCAGCGGATCGTCGGCACGCACGGCGGCGACACAGGCCGCCTCGCCGATCCAGTGCACCACGATGCCGCGATGCTCCAGCGGCAGACTCGTCACGCCGATGTCGGCGGCACCCGTCAGTACGGCGTGCACGACCTGTTCGGGCGACGTGCTGCGCATCTGAATCTGATGGCTGTCGCGGGCGAGCCCCGGCAGTGCGAGGGCGGCAGGCACGAGGCCGGCGGCCAGCGCCGAGGTGGCGGCGATATGCAGCGGGCGGGTCTGGCCGCGCGCGATTTCGTCGGCGCGGGCGCGAATCTGCTGTAGTCCGGCGAGCACATGCTCGACGTCTTCGAAGAGCAGGAAACCTTGCTCGGTCGGTGTGACGCGCGGACCGCTGCGAGTAAACAGGGCGTAGCCGATCTCGGCTTCAAGCTCCTGAATCATGCGGGTGATGGCAGGCTGCGAGCGCCCGAGCAAACGCCCGGCAGCCGTGACGCTACCGGTCGACATGACAGCCGCGAAGGCTTCGAGTTGGCGTAATTCCATCTGGCTCGGTGTGGGGACGAAGCGCTGGCGCGTACCCCTACGCGCCAGCGCCCCGGTCATCGACGACGCCATGGCCGTCGATGTCGCAATGCCTTGTATTCGGATTGCGTATTCTTCGACCTCAAGCATGCGTCTTGCAAATACTTAATATTTATATGCTCATGACCCGAAGTGCAAAGGAGGGTTTTGCCTAGGTGGCATAAGGCGGAAAGAAATTTAGGCGGGGATTTGCGCGTGCAGCGGCTTCTCGCGGGGTGAGATTGGCGAGGGGGGCGAAACGGGGGGGGACGGGTGGAAGGGGCGGGCGGCGCTGGCGTTCAGGGCGTGGGCGGTTGCCGCCGTCGCGCCCGTCGCGCCCGTCGCACTAATGCCCGTCGAGCGGCAGTCGAAGCTGATTCGGATCTTCGGGGTGCGGTTGGCGGCGACGCAACAACGCAACACTGCGAGGTTTTTTCGGCGCGGCGACTGGCGGCTCGATATGACTCAAGCGAAACGCGGGGCGTGTGAGGTGGAGCACGCTCAGCGGGGCCGGTGCGCGGCGCGGCGGAGCGGGGGGGGGTTCCCAGCGTTGTCGTCGACGCACCGGTCGTGTCGGCAGCGTCCGCGCAGGCAGGCGTAGCGCCGTCGTCCGGTGTACGCTTCGCGCTGGCGGCAAGGCGTCGTCCAAGCAACCGGTAGATGTCCGGATCGAAGCCCGTTGCGGCGGGCATATTGTCGACGAGCACATCCAGTGCGTCGCGCGACGCCACCGTGCCCAGATACTGCCAGCGATCGATGACGTGATATTCCACTTCACCGGGATCACTGCCATGTTCCTCGATGGCGATGGGGCCGTCATACGGCCAGGTGTCCAGTTGCAGTGTCGCCAGGGCTTCGCGTGTGCGTTCGGTGTGGGCGTCGACGGGGGCATCACCCACGCAGACACCGTCGCAGCGCTTCACCTGATAACCGAAGCACGGACGTCCCTTCGCGGCTTTCTCGAGCCCCAACTGCGCACAACACAAACGATGCTCGTCTGCCAGCGCACGCAGCGCGCTTTCCGCCCCGGTGCGCGACGAGAACGTACCGTACAGCGACTCGGCGCTGGCGAAGTCGACGGTCTTCGCGCTGACAAGCTGCGGTGTATCGCTGCCCTGCGGGAGTTGCCAACTGTAGAGGCTGGCGGCACGACGCAGCATGCGGTTATGCACGGGCTGCAATTGCTTGACGAGTTGTGATTCGAGCAGCAACGCGCCCAGCTCGCCGACCGTGCGACGCACTTCCACACGGCGGATCTCCTGCGAGATGCGCAAGTCCTTGGCGACTTGATGGTCGCTGGAGAAGTGAGATCGCACGCGCGAGCGGATATCGACGCTCTTGCCGACATACAGCAGCGTGTCGCCCTCGCCGTAAAAGAGATACACGCCGGGACTGTCGGGCAGCGCGTCGATGGCTTCATCCGGCAATTGGGGCGGCTGGCTCGAACGCTTCGTCACGCGTTGCACGGCTTGCCCGATCAGGTCTGATTCGTAGATCGTGTGGAGCTTTTGCCAGAACTGCCAGAGCAGATCGGCATCGGCGAGGGCGCGGTGACGTCCCTGCGGCGTGAGGCCGAACCGGGCGATCAGCGCATCGAGTCCGTGACGCGCCGCCGACGGAAACAGCAGCCGCGACAGCCGTACGGTGCACAGCACGTCGGCCTGAAACCCGATGCCCGCCCGCCGGAATTCGTTCTTGAGAAAGCCGTAATCGAAGCGCGCGTTGTGGGCGACGAACAGCTTGCCGTGCAGGCGTTCCGCCAGCCCTTGCGCCAGCGTGCCGAACGACGGCTGGCCCTTCACCATCTCGTTGGTGATGCCGGTGAGTTTCTGGATGAATGGCGGTATCGGCTCGGCCGGATCGAGCAGTGTGCTCCATTGCTCGACACCGTGTGGCCCGACTTCGACCACGCCGATTTCCGTGATGCGGTCGTCCAGCGCATTGCCGCCCGTCGTTTCCAGATCGACGAAGACCATCGGGGCGGGCAGAGAACGCGCAAGCGCGTCCGGATCGATCAGCATGCGGCAGCAGACCCCGAGGACGACAGCGTCGCCGATCCGACGACAAACGGTTGCGCCGATGCCGGGGCATCCCCATTGTCGGCATCGTCAGCGTCGGGCGTGTCGGCAAACAGCCCGCCGTCGGCGAATGCACTGACGATGGCACGAAATACGGCCGGGGCCGGGGCATCCGGCCATTGCAGGTCGACGGCGGCGTCGAGCGACGGCAACTCGCCGGCGCGTCGCAGCGCTTCGTCACCCGGTAGCCGCAACAGACGCGCAAGCACCCAGGGCTCATGCCGCGCGTGAAGGCCGATGTCCGCCTCCGCTTCGTCGGCGATGGCCACGAGCGTGCGCCAGTCCAGCGGCATGGCCGGTGAGGCGTCCTGATTTTGCGCGACGATGTCTTTCGCAGGCACGATCGCAGACGGGCGATGTGACACATGATGCTGCAAATAACGTGCGGCAATCTCGCGCACGATGCCCGCAAGATCGCGCTCGGCGGCGCTTAGCGCCAGTTGATCCCAGTCGATGGTTTCCATGAGATGTTCCTCGATTGAGGGATATGATACTGTATAAAATCACAGTGCGCGATCCACGTAGCCGACGCCTGATCGATGCCCGATTGACGCCGGATACCTCCCCGCTTCGAAGGGCTCGCCGCGGGCATGACGGCGTGTAATACTCTGCGCCAACCTTTTCGCACAGGAGCGCGCCTCAAGATGTTGACCCTGTATACCTTCGGCCCGGCATTCGGGCTGCCGGACGCCAGTCCGTTCGTCGTCAAGGCGGAAATGCTGCTCAAGCTGGCCGGACCGCCGTACCAGACCAATCGAGGCGGATTCCGTCGCGCGCCCAAGGGCAAGCTGCCTTACATCGACGACGACGGCGAGATCGTGGCGGACTCGACGTTGATCCGTCTGCATATCGAGCGCAAATACGGGTTCGACTTCGATGCGGGGCTCACGCCGGTGCAACGCGGCGCGGCGTGGATGTTCGAGAAGGCGCTGGAGGATCATTTCTACTGGCACGTCGTGCAGGCGCGCTGGTGCGACGACGAGAATTTCGAGAAAGGCCCGGCGTCGTTCTTCCGATCGATCCCGTGGCCGGTGCGCCCGCTGGCGCAGGCACTGATCCGTCGCAAGGTGCGCAACACGCTGCACGGGCAGGGCACCGGCCGTTACCAGCCGGAGGAGCAGCGCCAGTTGCTCGCACGTGGAGCGCAGGCTGCCGCCCAGTTGCTCGGCGATCAGCCGTACTTCTTCGGTGACCGGCCGTGCGGAGCCGACGCCACGGCCTTCGGTTTCATCTCGGGTGCGATGTCGCCCGATTTTCGTCAGCCGTTGCGCGACGAGATCGAAAACCATCCGAACCTGACGGCCTATGTGGCACGCATGCGTCGCGAATTCTTCCCCGATGCGGGAGATGGCGCGACGACATAAGTCGAAGGGACGACGCGCGAGGCGATCAAGGTCGCCGAGGCTGACGACCGAGGGCTGACGACCGAGGGCTGATGACTGACGGCCGACGGAGGTCGTCAGCCGGCTTCGGAGGCCGTTTCGTCGCTGGAGAGTACGTCGGAGAGCACGAGATTGCGCCCGGAGATCTTGGCCGCATAGAGCGCGCGGTCTGCGCGAATGCACAGCGCTTCGAGGCTTTCGTGCTCGATCCACGTCGCCACACCGCCGCTCAGCGTGTAGTGGCACACGCCGAACGGCCCGGCGACCAGATGCCGGCTCGCCTGCGTTCGCAGGCGCTCGGCAATGCGGATCGCCCCCGGCGTATCGGTGCCGGGCAGCAACACCGCAAACTCCTCGCCGCCCAATCGTCCGAAAACATCGCCCTCGCGCAGACTGTCGCGAACGAGCTTCACGAATTCGCGCAGCACCGTGTCGCCACCCGCGTGACCATGCGTGTCGTTGATCGCCTTGAAGTGATCGAGGTCGATGACGATGATCGACAGCGGCCAGCCCCGTGCCACGGCGCGCGCCATCTCCTGACGCGCGAGCAGATCGAAATGCTTGCGCGAGATCGCCCCTGTCAGATAGTCGCGATTGGCCGCTTCTTCGGCCGTGGCGAGCATCGCGTCGTGAATCATGAGGACCGACCCCATGGTCATGGCGGGCATGACAACGGCGCCGATCGTGAGCATGACCAGATTGAACATCGTCGGCGCGAAGACTTCGAGACCGGGCGCGGGGGCCCACGCGAACGTCACGCCGCGCACCGTGTGCGCAATGGCGAATACCGCGGCCATGCCAGCCGTCAGCCAATAGTTATAGCGATGACGGCGCGGCGGGATATGCCGAAGGATCAGGACCGAGGTTGCGAGCAGGAACGTGGCGTGAAACGCCGAGACCGCGACCACGCGCAGCGACGGGTTGTCGATGCCGTAATGCCAGAACAGGATCGCCGCCGCGAGCACGCCGAGCGACGCGCCCAGCACGTGCCAGTGCGGTGAACGGCCGAGAAAGCGCGCGCAGCCGGCGTAATAGAGCAGCAAGCCGCCGGCCAGAGCGAGGTTGGCGATGGGAATCGACAGAAAGTCGGGGATGACGCCCCGAAGCGCGAAGAGCGGCAAAGACGCCAGAACGGCGACGTTGGCGAAGCACCACTCACGAACGCCGGCTACGCGCGAACGTACGAGAGACCCCACGATCAGCAACATCATGAAGCTGAGCAGTGAGGTAATCGCGAGGAGGGACGTCGTCAACATGGCAATGGCCAAGGGGGAAGGCTGACATGTATGTGTTGAGCATTGTAATGTACGGCGCGACGCGCGTTACATTCCTTCGCGTGTCATACCAGTAGAATGGCCGGGTTCAGCATTTCTGCCTGAAGGAGCTTTCGTCAATGCAGACGACCCGACGCCATGCGTCACATCCTTTTCGTTTCACCCGCTTGGCGGCGCTCGCGCTGGGCGTGGCCGCCGGTCTGAGCGCCCTGCCTGCGCTGGCACAGCAAGAGCCGATGCAACGCCGCTCGGCGCAACCGCCGCTGTTTGCCAGCCCGGCCAGTAACGCCACGGCACCGGCAGCGGACATCAATCGTGATATGCGTCCGGCGCTCGAAGCCGCCGGTCTTTGGTTGGGATTGGTCGACGTCAATCGCGGGCAGCAGAGCTGGGAGCAGGCCGCACCGGTGTTTCAGCGTGCGGTCTCCGCCGACGACTGGGCGCGCAGCCTGCAAGGCGCGCGCTCGCCGCTAGGCAAGGTGAAGTCCAGAAAGATGCACGACGCGGTATTTACCCGCTCGCTCGCGGGGCAACCGGATGGTGAGTACGTGGTGATTCAGTACGACACGGTGTTCGAGAACAAGGCCGAGGCGCATGAGATGGTGACGATGGTCTACGGGATCGACGCGCGTTGGCGTGTCGCAGGCTATCTGGTGCGTTGACGAGAGCGGTCTGTGCCCGATGTTGGTGCTGCCCGTCGGCATGTCGGGTGGTGATGCGGGGGCAGGTGAGGGCGGCGGGCGGACTTGAATCAGGCTCGTGCCGCCCGATGCGCGAATGCCCGCTCAGCGCGGCAGGGCGGGCTCGACGATGTGCATCGTCGTCTCGACGTGGTCACGGGCAATCTGCTCCGCGAGCGCTTCGTCGTGCGCGCGCAACGCGGCGAGCAGTTCGCGGTGCTGCGCATTGGTGGCACGCAGTTGTTCGTCGGAGAACATGACCGGTACGCGCAGCGCCCGGTAGTAAAACTGCGTACGTTCGTGAAACTGTGCGATCACCACGTTATCTGCCGCCTTCACGATCAGATCGTGAAATTCCGTATTGAGACGGTTCAGGGCCAGACGCGGCAGATCCGGACTCGGCTCCATCTGTTCGATGAGGGCTTCGAGCGCGTTGCAGACGTCCGGCGTGATCTTGCGCGCCGCCAGCCGGGCTGTTTCGGATTCGATCGCCATGCGGCTCTCGAAGATCGCTCGCACGGGCAGATGGTCGGCCCCTTGCACTTCCCAGCCGCGATTGCGGGCGATGAAACCTTCGCCCTGAAGGATCAGCAACGCTTCACGCACGGGCGTGCGGCCCACGCCAAGTAATTGAATCAGATCGTCCTCGATGAGGCGCTGCCCCGGCTTGAGTTCCGAGGCGAGAATCATGCCGCGGATTTTGGTCCGCACTTCACCAGTAATCAGGTTGCTGGGCGCTTTCATCTGATGCTTGTCTTCCATTGAGCGGCGAGAACGCCGTTTACTTCGACTTCGGCGAGAGGCCGCAGGTGTTGCCGGGCCTCTCATGCACAGGCATGCGCTATGTAGGGATACCTGTGCCGCTGCGGATTTTACCGAGTTTCTTTCGGCCCCCCGAAAACCATTCCCAAAACGGCAAAGTTGTGGCAGCCATGCGCGCCACGCATCAATGGGGTCCGGTTTTACGCAATTCTTTCGGTTTCCGAAGCGAGGACTCGCTTATACGAGCGTTTGAAGCGCCAGAAAAATACCACAACCCCTGACTTATCGGGGTTCGCGCTCACTTACATGTAATGTGAGTGCCCACCGTCATAGCGTTGCGGGTACCGAAACATGAGGCGCGCGAGCGCTTCGGAAAATTGCTGAAGATGTGAAGAAAGTCCGGTGAATAACCCCTTATTTATAAGGGGCTTTCGACGGAAATGCTGACCGTTTTCCCGGCAAACGGGATTTCACAGGCCCCGAAGGAAGGCGATGCCGATGATTTGTTCGTGAATTTTTGCAAATGATGGTAATTCGGCTCGATTGTTAATGAAATCGGTGCAAACCCGTTGCGTGAACTGTCGGCCGAGGGCCGTCGCGCCTGCCATTCGAAAAAAGGGCCAGCGTGGCAGAATCGGAGCATCCTGCCTTGTGCCACTTCGCGTGCGATTGCACGCCCCCTCCCATGCCGTCATCGCTCTACCGGCGCGTGCGCCACCTGTCGCAACACGCTGCCGCGACGTTGCGCACCACAGCCTTTGTCAGTCTTGCCTCCCTCGTGACGCTGAGCGCTGCGCTGATCGCAGCCCCCGCACGTGGCGCCGACGCGGTGCCGGGGAGTGCCGTGACCAGTCCTGGCGCCAGTCCCACGATCAGTCCCGCCATAGGTCCGGATTCCAACGCCGGACCGGCCTACGGCCCGGAGTTGCAGGGCTTCGACTACCCGTATCCGGTCAATCGTTTCGACTTCACGTCGCAGCGCTTGCCGTTGCATATGGCGTACATCGACGTCAAACCGGCGCAAGCGAACGGCCGCACCGTCGTGCTGCTGCACGGCAAGAACTTCTGCGCCGCCACGTGGCAGGAGACGATCGACACGCTCGCCGGCGCGGGCTATCGCGTGATTGCCCCGGACCAGATCGGTTTCTGCAAGTCGAGCAAGCCGGCGCAGTATCAGTACAGCTTTCAGCAACTGGCCAATAACACGCATGCGTTGCTCGCCTCGCTGGGCATCTCGTCGGCGACGATCATCGGCCACTCGACGGGCGGCATGCTGGCCGCACGTTATGCGCTGATGTATCCGAACGAGACGCAGCAACTGGTGCTGGTCAATCCGATCGGTCTTGAGGACTGGAAGGCGTTGGGTGTGCCGTCCAGGACGGTGGACCAGTGGTTCGATCGGGAATTGCGCACGAGCGCGCCCGGCATTCGTCGATACGAACAGTCGACGTATTACGCCGGGCAATGGAGCGAGCGCTACGAGCCGTGGGTGCAGATGCTCGCAGGCATGTACCGGGGACCGGGCAAGCGGATCGTGGCGTGGAATTCGGCGTTGCTCTACGACATGATCTATACGCAGCCGGTCGTCTACGAACTGGGGGAAATTCGCGTGCCCACGCTATTGATGATCGGCGACAAGGACACCACCGCGATCGGCAAGGACTTCTCGCCGCCTGACGTGCAGGCGCGCATCGGCCACTATGCGGAACTGGCCAAGACCACGCATGCCACGATTCCGGATTCGACGCTCGTCGAATTTCCCGATCTGGGGCACGCCCCACAGATGCAAGACCCGGCAGCGTTCCACAAGGCGTTGCTCGCCGGATTGGCGGCGCTGCGTTGATCTAACGACGTGGGGTCCGGCATGACTGGCCATGACGCATCCATGCACCAGCGCCGGGCGAGCATCGTGCCGAAAGTATCAGAGGTGCTTGTAGTAGAAGGTCGTGGCGCAGTATTCACCGTCCGGCATGAGCGCGAACTTCGGGACGTCCCCCGCGCGTTGCCAGCCGCTACGCTGGTAGAGCCGTTCCGCATCGCCGCCCGTGACGGTGTCGAGCACCAGCACGTGACGTGCATGGGCCCGCGCGGCATCGTCGAGCGCAGCCATCAAGCGCTGGGCTACGCCCTGACGCCTGACAGAACGGTGCACGAGCATCTTGGCAACGTCGGCGCGGTGCGGCTGGTTCTCCGGCAGATCGAGAATCAGTTGCACGGTGCCGACGATGCCGCTGATGCCACAGATCCCGCCGCCGCCGGTCGTATCGGCGGCGCGTCGCGCCACGAGCAACACGCGCTCACCCCGGGCAACACCGTCGGCGACCTTGCGCCAGAACGCCGTCGCGCGCTCTCGGGTGAGCGGCAGCATGAAGCTCACCGATGCGCCACCTTCCACGCAATCGATGAGCACGTCGGCGAGGGCGTCGACGGCCGCAAGCGCCTGCTCGCCGTCGAGCGATGTCACGACAATGTCGGAGACGGGGGAAGCGGAAGACATCAGGGCATTCTCCTGGCCGCATGAAACGGCAACGTAACGAGCCCGACGAGGTAGCGCGCCGTGGCCGACGTGGGATTGTGAAAACCGATCGGCTGATCGAGCCGCATGGCGAGGCAATCGCCGGTATCGAGTCGCCAGGTGGTACTGCCGAGCGTGATTTCGATGGTGCCTTCGATGACCCAGATCTGTTGCCAGACTTCGTTGTCCCTCGCGCCGGTGTCGTAGGCGACGCGCTCGCCTGCCGGGAACCGGACCTCCACGAACTGGAGCGGTGACGGTTGCGACGGCGAGAGATTGCGTCTCACGTAACCCGAATCGGGATCGGTCCACACGGGCTGATCGGCGTAGCGGGCGAGCGGTGAGGGCGGGGCATCGGCTTCGGCCTGCTCGTCGAAGAGTGACGCCAGCGTGACATCGAGTGCGGTGGCGAGCTTGTCCAGCACGTTGGCCGTCGGGCTTGTCTGCGCTCGCTCGATGAGTGAAATGCTCGAACGGCTCACGCCGCTGCGCTCAGCCAGCGTGTCGAGGGAGTAGCCGCGTTCGCTGCGCAGGTCGCGCATACGGCGGGCGATGCGTTCGTTGATATCCATGGCGTCCAGTTTACTGGAAATTTATTTCTAGTAAAATGGATGTCACGAATTGACGGCACCGTGACCATGGGTGTCATGCTTGTCGTCTTTTCATGGCCGTACGCGGGTGATACGGCAAATGCGACTACACACTGGCATGCGGCCACTTGCTTGCGGGATTTCTGAAATGACTGCTTCCTCCTCATCGTCCGCTTCGCTGACGATTCGCGACGCCACCGACGCCGACCTCCCGGTCATCCGCGACATCTACAACGACGCCGTCGAGCACACCACCGCCATCTGGAACGAGATCCTCGTCGACCTCGACAATCGTCGTGAGTGGCTGGCGGCACGTCTGAAGCGCGGCTATCCGGTGATCGTCGCCGAGCGCGATGGCAAGACCGTGGGCTATGCCTCCTTCGGCGACTGGCGCGCTTTCGATGGCTATCGGCACACCGTCGAGCATTCGATCTACATCGACAAGAACGCACGGGGTGGCGGCCTCGGTGAGGCGCTCATGCTTGCGCTCATCGAGCGGGCGCGCGCACTCGACGTGCACGTGATGATCGCGGCCATCGAAGCCCAGAACGCACCGTCGATTCGTCTGCACGAGAAGCTCGGTTTTCGCATGGTCGGCACGTTCAGCGAAGTCGGCACGAAGTTCGGTCGCTGGCTCGATCTGACGTGCATGGAGTTGCGTATTGCCTGATGTTGATCTGATGCCGGTCTGACGTCGACCGACGCGCATGTGACGCGAAAAAACATGCGCTGCACAAACTTGTCGATGCCGCTGTGTCCGCCCGGATATAGCGGCATTTCTTATTTGGCATAGCGAACATCACGCGTCGCGAATATCGCCCGCTCGCGCCCGCCGCGCGGTGCGCAATGCGTGATGCGACGGGCGCGTTCTCACGCAGTGCGTCATGCCCAACCTTGTCATTCATGGAGTCGGCGTGTAGCCTTGAAACGTCCGGTGTCACTCATGAAGCGTGTTCTCATCGCACTTCCTGAGCGCATCACGGCGCGCGAATGTCACGCATTGTGAACATGCATCGTGGGTCCATATCGTCAGACGTCAGCGATGTCCGCGCGTGACGAAGTGGCCGCGTGAATCGTTGCAGTGCCGTTTTGTCGTTCGGGAGTTGCGGGTCGCATTCGTGTTCGTGGCACGTCCCCCCAAAACAAGACGGACGGAACGCATATGCCGCGCCTGCCAAGAAAACACAGTCCATCCGCGGCCGTGTCGAGCGACGACGCTCGTCATGACGCCAGCGCATCCCCTCAGTCCTCCCCAAGTGCATCGAACACCACGAGTCCCGAGACGTCGCCCGGATTCGCGTTGACGCGTCGCGGGTTCCTCAAGGCGTCGGTCATCGCGGGGATCTCCGTGTACATCGCGCCGATGGGCAGCCGGGCATTCGCCGCGCTCTTCGAAGACAAGAACCTCACGCCGGTCGCGTGGGATGCTGCCAGCGGACAAGCGAAATTCCGTATCGACGGCACGGCCAAAGTCACCGGCAGCAAGATCTTCGCGCGCGACGTTCGCTCGCGCGACATGCCGGGCTGGCCCGCGCAACAGGCGCACGCCTTCGTGCTGCGTACGACGCTCGCCGACCGTCCCTATCTCGGCTTCGATCTCTCGCGTCTGGACGACGGTCTGCAACCCGACCGTCTGGTGACGGCCGACGATCTTGCGCGTGATGGCATCGCATTCCCCGAGTTCTATGGCGACGACATGTTGCTGCCCACGGGCAAGACGCCCGCCTATCTCGGGCACGCGGTCGCGATTCTGATCTACAAGGATTTCACGCGCTTTCGCTTCGCCAAGGACAAGCTCAAGTTCCACGACGAAATCATTCGTTATGGCGATGTCACCGGCCCGCTGGAGCGCGATCCGTGGGGCAGCTTCCGCTTCGTGCGTGTGGGCGGCAAGACCGCTTACGACGATGACGTCTACTCCAGTCTGAAGGACGCCCCGATCTTCCCGAGCATGATGCGCAAGCATCTGCCTGTCTGGCCGGACGGCAACGACCACGGCAAACTCGACGAGCAGGGCATGGCGCATGCGGGCAAGATCGGCGACGCGCTCGCGCATCCGCCTGCGAACTGGCTGGTGATGTCGCGCGAGTACCGCACGCAGTCGGTCGACACGGCCGCGCTCGAACCCGATAACGCCAACTGCTGGTACGACGCTGCGACGCAAACGCTGCACATGGTGGTGCCCACACAGTCGCCGTCGGAAGTGGCGGAGAACGCGGCAGCGATGGTTGCCAAAGGGCACTTCCCGGTGAAGCGCCTGATCGTCTATCCGTGCTACACGGTCGGCTATGGCTCGAAGGATCACTACAACATGCCGTTCTACGGACTGGCCGCCGCGATGTACGGCGACGGTCTGCCGGTGCGGCTCGCCAACGACCGCTACGAACAGTTTCAGACGTCGCTCAAGCGTCACGCCTTCACGATGCGCTATCGCATCGGTGTCGACAAAGAGAGCGGCATGCTTCAGGCGTTCGCGGCCGACATGGAGTGCAACGGCGGCGGACGCATGAACTTCTCACCCTCGGTGGCGATGGTGGGGGCGACGGCCGCGCAGTCGATCTACTACTTCCCGCAAAGCGATCTGGCGAGTGTGGCGATTGCCTCGCGCGCGATCGATGCGGGCTCGGCGCGCGGGTACGGCACGTTGCAGTCAATGGCGGCCACCGAGATGATGATCGACGAGATGGCCGCGCAACTCGGTCTCGACGCGATCGACTTCCGCATGAAGAACGCGTTGCGCTCGGGCATGAAGAACACGCAGGGTGCGATCCCCGCCGGGGCGGTGCGGGTCGATGAAGTGCTCGCCCGCGCGAAAGCGCATCCGTTGTGGACGCAGCGCGACAAGAAGAAAGCCGAGTATGAAGCCGCGCATCCGGGGCGTCGCTACGGCGTGGGATTCGCGTGCGTGCAGAAGGACTTCGGCACGGGCGCGGAGACGTCGTTTGCGCGCGTGGAGTTCGACGAGACCGGCAAGATTTCGCTGCACCACACGGCGGCGGAGATCGGTACGGGAACGTCGACGTCGCAGGCCGTGGCCGTGGCGAAATGGCTGGGCATGCCCGCGACGGACGTGCATATCGCCATCACCGACTGGCCGGAACTGCCGGTCGTCACGAGTGGCGATCCGTATCTGATGTCGCAGGGCGATCAGGACAAACTCGCGGCGAACCCGCGCTGGTCGCCGGGGTATGCGTCGCCGTCGAGCGCCACGAACTCCGCGTTCTATTTCACGCATAGCACGCGCGAAGCCGCGCGTCTGCTGTTCTTGCAGGGCCTGTGGCCGGCGGCGCTGTCGATCTGGCGTCGGGGGCTGGGCGGCGGTCAGGCCGCACCGCTCGTGGTGCGCGCCGAAGACGCGCGCTGGGTCGAGGGCAAGCTTTCTGCGGCCGGGCTCGAAGCGCTGCCGCTCGCCATGCTCGCGAAGACGGCCCACGATCTGGGTCTCGCGACGGGCGCGACGGTGCACGTGTTCAACCGCTGGCAGTGGGCCGAAGCCGACTGGGATCTGGGCGACGGTGTGACGCAGCGCCTGCCGGTCGACGGCATTGCGCTGCGCTTCGGCAAGGGCGGTGCGAACCCGCCGACTGCCGTGGCACAAACGCAGGCGACGCAGGCCCCAGCGGCAAAGGCTGCGCATCGCAGCGGCAACGCGCCAGCGAAGTCGGCCGCCGCATCCGCGTCGCATGGTGCGAAAGGCGCGCCGTCGGCCAACGCGAGCGCCACGAGTGCGCAAGTCGCGGCACCCGTGCCCGCTACCGGCTATCGGACTTTCGACCGCAAGCGCGTCTATTACCCGCCGGTGCAGCGCAACAACGCGGCCGTGACGTACTACAGCGCGGTAGGCACGCTCGTCGAATTGTCCGTGCATGAAGCGTCGGGCAAGGTCGAGCTGATTTCGCATCACTCGATCATGGAGTGCGGCAATCAGATTTCGCCGCAACTCGTCTCGGGGCAACTGCAAGGCGGGCTCGCGATGGGCATTGGCCACGCGTTGCACGAATACCTGCCGCTGTACGAAGACGGCCCCGGCAACGGCACGTGGAACTTCAATCGTTACCATCTGCCGCGCGCGGTGGACGTCGCTGTCTGGACGCAAACCGGCGAAGTGTTGCCGCCGATCTCCGAGACCGACGTGCCCAAGGGCATCGCCGAAGTGGTGATGATTCCCGTGGTGGGCGCCATTGTGAACGGCCTCGCGCACGCGATCGGCCATCGATTTACTGATTTGCCGGTGACGCCGGAGAAGATCCAGGAGGTACTGGCATGACGGACACAACGAACGCACCGACCACGGTGAGCGCACCACAGGCGGCGTCAGACGCGAACGCGATGGCGGCATCGGCTTCTACGGCGTCTGCGGCGTCTGCGGCCGCCGCGACGCAACCCATGAGCAGCGCGAGTGCTGCACCGATTTCGATGCCGTCGAATGGCAAGAAACCGTGGGAAACGTTACCCGTGACCGTGAAGGTCAACGGCGTGTCGCACGGTCCGATGGACGTGCCCGCCGGCTTGATGATGATCGACTTCCTGCACGAGACGCTGGGTCTGACCGGCTCGCGTCTGGGGTGCGGGCAGGGCATCTGCCATGCGTGCGTGGTGATCGTCGATCATGCCGACGGCAGCAGCGAGACGGTACGCAGTTGCATCACCGGCGCGAACTATTTCGACGGCAAGACCGTACGCACGGTGGAAGGGCACGCTACGCGCGACGCCGACGGCAAAGTGTCGCTCGCGCCGATCCAGCAGGCGTTCCTCGATCATTTCAGCTTCCAGTGCGGCTACTGCACGCCAGGGTTCGTGAATGCGGCGACGGTGCTGATCGAGCGTCTGAAGCGTCAACCGATTGCACGGGCGGATCTTGAAGCCGCGATCACCGAAGGGCTCAACGATCAGATCTGCCGGTGCACGGGGTACGTGCGCTATTACGAGGCCGTGCGCGACGTCGTGCTTAAAACACCCGGTTGCATCAAGGACGCGAAGTGAGGGGGCGCGAAATGACAAGAACTATCATGCATCCGACTCGCGCCTCCCGCGGATCACGCGTCTCCCGATGGGGGCTGCGCGCGGCGTGCCTCGCCGCTGTGTTGCTCGTCACCGCGTGCAACGACTCGAACACGCCGAAGCCGCCCGAGCCGACGCAACCGCCGAAGCCGAAGACGTCGATGATCCCGTCGCTCGTGACGAACGCGATGGCAGCGGACGCCCCGACCTCGGCGAGCGCACCGGCGGCGTCTGCCGCATCTGCGGCAATGTCGGCACCTGCGGCATCGGCCAGCGAGCCTGCGGCGAAAGCGTCGTCGGCAATGGTTGCCGCGACGTCCGCGCCCGCATCGCAGGCCCCGTCCGAGCTGATCACGCGCGGCAAGTATCTGGCGCGTGCGGCAGACTGTGCGGCGTGTCATACGAGCGCAGACGGTGCGCCGTTCGCGGGTGGCGTGCCGCTCAAGTCGCCGTTCGGCACGTTCTACGGGACCAACATCACGCCGGACAAGACGAACGGCATCGGCGGATGGACGGCAGACGACTTCTACCGTGCGTTGCACGACGGCGTGGCGCCGGACAAGGTGCTGTATCCCGCCATGCCGTACACGTCATACCGGCAGATGACGCGTGCGGACAGCGATGCCATCTACGCCTATCTGATGTCGGTGAAGCCGGCCGCCGTGCCCAACCGCAAACACGACCTCTCGTTCCCGTACAACATGCGTTTCGCGATGCGCGCGTGGGACTGGATGTTCCTGAAGGACACGTTGCCCGATGCATCGAAAGGCCAGTCGGCCGACTGGCTGCGCGGACGCTACCTTGCCAACGCCCTCGGCCACTGCGCGGAGTGCCACACCCCGCGCGGCACCTTCGGGCAGCTCGACAAGGCGAAGCCGCTTGGCGGCGCGGCGCTCGCGCGTATCGCGGCGCCCGATCTGACGCCCGACGCGCTGGCGGCACGCGGCTGGACAGTGAAGGATCTGCAAACGTTCTTCGGCACCGGCATCGCGCCGCAAGGCTCGGCGTTCGGCGAGATGTATCCGGTCGTGCATCTGAGTACGCAGTATCTGACGGGAGACGATCTGCGTGCATTGTCGACGTACCTGCTCGGCGATGCGCCGCCGGCCCCGAAGCCGCTGCCGGACCATCCCGATACGAGCAAGCTGATGGCGGGCCGTAACCTGTATCTCGCCGTTTGCGCCGGCTGCCACGCGGCAGATGGTACCGGCAAGCCGCACGTGGCCGTGTCGATGCTGGGCAATTCGACGGTGCGTCAGAAGGATCCGCGCAATCTGATCGTCACGATTCTCGATGGCGTCGAGGCGCAGAAATTCCCGGGACTCGAAGCGATGCAGGACATGCCGGGCTTCGACAAGCGGCTCACTGACGCGCAGATCTCGGAGCTGTCGAACTACCTGCGCGTGGCGTACGGCGGGCAGGCGGGCGACGTGAATTCGGAGATCGTCAAGCAACTGCGTCAGAAGTAAATCGCAAGCCGTGCGGGCGTCGTGTGACGCTGCACAACATACCGGACGTGGCAGGACATGGCGCATAATGACGCGCCATGTCCCGCACACAACGTCTCTTTTCCCTGATGCAGTTGCTGCGCCGTCACCGCTATCCGGTGGCGGGGGCGGCGCTCGCCACTTCGCTCGGCGTGAGCTTGCGCACGCTCTATCGGGACATCGCCGAATTGCAGTCGCAAGGTGCGCACATCGAAGGCGCGCCGGGGCTGGGCTACGTGCTCAAGCCGGGGTTCATGCTGCCGCCGCTGATGTTCTCGGAAGAGGAAATCGAGGCGATCGTGCTCGGCTCGCGCTGGGTCGCGAAGCGCACCGACGGGGCGCTGGCGGACGCCGCCGCGAACGCGCTGGCGAAGATCGCCGCCGTGCTGCCGTCGGATCTGCGCACGTCGCTGGAGGCGTCGACATTGCTCATCGGGCCGGGCGATCCGTTGCCGCCGATGATCGTCGAGCTGACCGACATTCGTGAGGCCATTCGCGCCGAACGCAAACTCCATCTCTCCTACCGCGACGAAGCGGGGCGCCTGTCGGAGCGCGTTGTCTGGCCGTTCGCGCTCGGTTTCTTCGACCGTGTTCGCATGATTCTGGCGTGGTGCGAATTGCGCGACGATTTTCGCAGCTTCCGCTGTGACCGTATCGAAGCGATGGCGGTGACCGGAACGCGTTACCCGCGCGGGCGTCGTGCGCTGCTCAAGGCATGGCGCGAGACGACGGGCAAGGACTGAGTCGTCGTCGGTTTTGCCTGTGTCAGCGGTGTGACGGACGGCGAAAAAACCGTTCGTTGATGCGTTTCAAATCGGTGTTTTGCTGCTGACAAAAACTGACAGCATCTCTTCGTACGATGACGTTCATGACAACGCAGGACGGCATTCGATTCGCCAGCGATCGACGCCGCGTTGTCCATAAAAACTTCATCGATAACGAACGACAGGAGCTCGTCATGCTGCATCCCGACATGATCAATTTGTACGTTGCCAGCCCGCCCGAGAGCGCGGGTTTCTATTCGGATCTGTTCGATCTGGAACCGGTGGAAGCGTCGCCGGGGTTTGCGTTGTTTGCCTTTCCCTCGGGGATGAAGCTCGGCCTGTGGGCGCGCTTCTCCGTGGCGCCGACGGCGATTGCGCCGCCCGGCGGCAGCGAGGTGGTGTTCCCGGTGGCGTCGTATGCACACGTCGATGCGACGTGGGAGGACTGGAGTTCGCGAGGCATCACGATTCTTCAGGCGCCGACGACGATGGACTTCGGTCGCACGTTCGTCGCATCCGATCCGGATGGGCATCGTCTGCGTGTCTATCGCCTTGCCGAGAATCGCTGATCCGTTGATCCGCTGCTCAGTTGAGCGACCGTTGAGGTTGGCGGTCGCGTTAGTTGGGCGGTGCGTCAGGCGTCAGTGAGTAAAGCGTCAGTGAGTCAGGGGCTGCCGGGTGCCCTGTATGAGCGGCACCCGGGCCCTTCCTGCTCTCGCTATTGCACTGCGCTTACTACTGCTACTGCTACTGCTACTGCTACTGCTACTGCTACTGCTACTGCTACTGCTACTGCACCATCAACTGCACACAGCTACTGCAACGCCAACTACACCTGCCATATCGACGGCAGCGACCTCTGTGATGAGATCACCACCGTTCTCCTCCACTGCAACATTTACTTCGTCGACGCGGTTTTCACGAGCACCGGCGAATCGCGATACTGCGTGGGGAAAATGCGCTTGAGGTCCTTCACCTTCGGCAGATCGTTGATGACGATGTACGGATAGGTCGGGTGCTCCGTGAGGAAGTCCTGGTGATACGTCTCCGCAGCGTAGAAGCCCGTGTACTTCTCGACCTTCGTGGCAATGGGCTTGTTGTATGCGTGCGAGGCGTCCAACTGGGCGATGTAGGCGGTGGCGACCTGACGCTGTGCATCGGTCATCGGGAAGACGGCCGAGCGGTATTGCGTGCCGCTGTCCGGGCCTTGGCGGTTCACCTCCGTGGGGTTATGCGCCACCGAGAAGTAGATTTGCAGCAGCTTGCCGTAAGACACCTGCTGCGGATCGAACGTCACCTGCACCGATTCGGCATGTCCGGTCGAGCCCGTGCTGACCGTCTCATAGTCGGCCGTCTTGGCAGTGCCACCGGCATAGCCAGACTCGGCCTTCGTCACGCCTTTCACATGCTGGAAGACACCCTGCACGCCCCAGAAGCAGCCGCCGGCAAAGACAGCCGTTTCCGTGCGGGCGCCCGTCGACGGTTCGTCGAGCTTCGGTGCGGCAATGACGACGGCATCCTCGGCGCCGAAGGCGAACGCCCCCGATTGCCACACGAAGACCCCGGCGGCGACGGCGGCCGTGCCGATCAGGGCACGTCGCAAGTGCGAGATCGAGGACGTCTTGCGGCGCGATGTGACGGCATCGTGATGGAGCGCTTGCTGCGGTTGTTGCTGTTGTTGCCGTTGTTGTGAATCGAACTTGGTCATTTGAAGACTCCCGGCGTCGACGGACGCCTCGGTTGCGGTGTTGTAAGGGCCTGTAGGGCGTTGTATGGGCTTGTGCGGCCTTGTACGGCTTTAGTGAGTCGCGGTTTTTCGATCACCCGAACGTGAAGGCGTAGGCAGACGCACCGGCATCGAGAAACTCGATGCTGAACGTGTGGTCGCGCACATCGCCCTTTTGACGGACCAGTTGGTACAGACGCTGCGAGGTCACCGTGCCGGTGCCGTCGGCCGCGACGTCGGTGCCATGCGCGTCGCCCGGGGCTTCGCCGTCGACGGTCACACGGAAGCGCACGGGCTTGCCGCTGGCGTCAGGGCCAAGCACGAGGTGCAGGTCACGTGCATGGAAGCGGTAGACGATGCGTGCGCCAACCTGCGTGGCTGTCGCCTGCTCGGGACCGACCTTCCATTGCCCGGCCAGTCCCCAATTGTTGAGCGACGGCATCGACGGGGCGCGGTACTCGTTCACGGCGTCCTTCACGGCACCGCCCGGCGACGCGAAGTTCTCGGCGCGTTCGTAGCCGACGTACGTTTCCGGCGACTGGACATCGCCCATGTCGGCGGCTTGTTGCACGCCGCTGGCCTTGACGTCCGTGATGCTGTCGGCGACCTGCTTGGCGCCGGCTTCGCGCAGCAACTGCTGGATCACGCGCTCCGATTCGGCGTAGTTGCCCTCACCGAAGTGGTGGTAACGCACGCGGCCCTGCGCATCGACGAAGTAATGGGCCGGCCAGTACTGATTGTTGAAGCCGCGCCAGATGGCGTAGTTGTTGTCGATGGCGACCGGATAGTCGACGCCGAGATCGTGCACGGCTTTCACGTTGCCGATGTCGCGCTCGAAGGCGAACTCCGGTGCATGTACGCCGATGACGACGAGCCCCTGATCGCGATACTTCTGTGCCCAAGCCTTCACGTACGGCAGCGTGCGCAGGCAGTTGATGCAGGAGTAGGTCCAGAAGTCGATGAGCACAACCTTGCCACGCAGTGCCTGTGCGGTGAGCGGCGGCGAGTTGAGCCATTGCACGGCACCGTCGAGCGAGGGCAACTGGCCTTCGACGGGCAGCGGTGCGGGCTCGCTCGCTGCGGTGCGAACCATGGCATTGCTCGCGGCCATCATGGCGGGGCCACCGGCAGCGTTGTTCGTGCTGTCCGTGCCATTGCCTGCGTCTGCCGTCGGGGCTTCGGTGGCGGTGCTATTGGTGCTATTGCCGCTGTTACCGGCATTCGCAGCATTGCCGCGGCCGCCCAGTTGATCGACGAGACGCTGTTCGATGCCACCGGTCGACGCCGTCGACAACTGGGCGAGTACGCCTGTGTCGAGACCCAACGCAATCGCACCGACGCCTGCGAGCATCAGACCGCCCAGCACACGGCGAATCCATTCGCCTGCGCCGAGGGAGCGCTTCATGGTGGCGAAGACGCGTCCGCCGACGAGCAACGCGAGGGCGAGCGAGGTCGCTGCACCTGCCGCATAAGCGATCAGCAGCAACGTGGTGCCGACGCTCGCGCCTTGTAGGGCGGCGCCGGTGAGCACCAGACCGAGAATCGGGCCGGCGCAGGGCGCCCACAGCAGACCGGTGGCGATGCCGAGCAGGAACGAGGCGCCGGGGCCGGCACCCTTCGATTCGCCATCGGGGGTTGTGCCGTCACCTTGTGCGGACTGTGTCAGGCGATTGCCGAGCGACACGAGCGGGTGCGTCAGGCGTTCGGCCAGTTTCGGGAACAGCAGCGTCGCACCGAAGATGGCGACGAGCGCAAGGGCGAGCCAGCGTCCGTACTGGTTGGCCTGCACGACCCAGCTACCGCCGACGGCAGCGAGCGTGGCGACGACTGCGAACATCAGCACCATGCCGGCGAGCATCGGCAGCACGCTGCGCGAGAACGACTGGCCGGCACGCGAGAACACGAACGGCAGCACCGGCAAAATGCACGGGCTGACAATCGTCAGAATCCCACCGAGGTAGGCAAGGATGAGCAAAGTCATGAAGCGCTCCTTGGGCGACGTCCGATCTTCGGACGGTGCGAGTTTTTATAGGATGAGCGGTGAATCGGGACCGGCCTCAGCCGGGACGGTGTTTCTCTTCATCGTCTGAGTGCCGCTGCGGGTCTCGTCGCTCGCCATCGGGCTGGCTGGCGGGACCCGTGCGGGCTGTCAGGCGGCTTGCGGGCGGAACGTCATCGCCAGACCGTTCATGCAGTAGCGCAGGCCGGTCGGCTTCGGGCCGTCGTCGAATACGTGACCCAGATGGCCGCCGCAACGGCTGCAATGGACTTCGGTACGAATCATCCCGAACGTGGTGTCGGTGCGGGTGCCCACGGCCTTGTCGAGCGGGGTCCAGAAGCTCGGCCAGCCGGTATGGCTGTCGAACTTGGTGCGCGACGAGAACAGCGGCTGTGCACAGCCCGCGCACGCGAAGGTGCCGGCGCGGTGTTCGTCGTTGAGCGGGCTGGAATACGGGCGTTCGGTGCCTTCCTGACGCAGGATTTCGTATTGTCCGGGCGAGAGACGCTTGCGCCATTCGGCGTCGCTGAAGGCGACCTCGAAATGTGCCGATGCGCCCGCACGGCGGCTGTCGTCGGCAAAGGCCGGACGCACCAGACGCGGTACCAGTCCGGCGGCTGCTGCGGCAGCAGCAGCGCTCGCGCTCAGCAGGAAGAGACGGCGGGCAGGCGTAGCCCCGGCGTCGGCGGCACCGGATCGCGCGGTCTGGCGCGGTGCCGGCGGTTGGTGCGCCTCACGTGCCCCATGTGCCTCAAGTGTCTTGATCGGCTTACGTGGCTTGGGCGGGTACAAATCGGACAATCTCATGACATCCTCCGGTCAGTGGGACGATCCGGGGTGGGCTGGCCCCGCCGCAGCAAAAACGGGGAGCGCGACGGCGGTGGTACGGCACAGAGGGGATCCACGCCGGATCGATGACTGAAGGGTAGTGCGCGAGCCATGGCAAAGTCCTCACGTAATATTAAACAATTCGTGATACCTCTCCTGGCGTGTTCTGCGCACAATGGGAGCCGTTAGCATCCGCTAATACGCTGCTATCAGGGCGCTAAAGTGCTGCTAGCATCGGTTATCCTCCACAGCCCTCACTTTTCGGGAGCCACCCGTTCGATGGAATCGCCGCGCCGTGTTCTGCTCGTCGAAGACGACGTGCATATCGCCGACCTGCTCACGCTGCATCTGCGCGACGAGCGCTTCGAAGTCGTGCATTGCGCCGACGGCAACGAGGGCTTGCGCCGTCTGGCCGAAGGCGGATGGGATGCGCTGATTCTCGATCTGATGCTGCCCGGCGTCGACGGGCTTGAAATCTGCCGCCGGGCGCGTGAAATGACTCGTTACACCCCCATCATCATTACGAGCGCCCGCTCCAGCGAGGTGCACCGCATTCTCGGGCTGGAACTGGGCGCGGACGACTATCTCGCCAAGCCGTTTTCCGTCCTGGAGCTGGTGGCGCGGGTCAAGGCGCTCATGCGCCGTGTCGACGCCCTGGCGCGCAACGCCCGCATGGAAGCGGGCAGTCTGGCGATCGCGGGTCTCTTCATCGATCCGATCGCCCGCGAGGCGTCGCTCGCCGGCAAGCTGCTGGATCTCACGCCGCGCGAGTTCGATCTGCTGTATTTCTTCGCTCGCCAGCCCGGCAAGGTGTTCTCGCGCATGGATCTGCTCAACGCCGTGTGGGGGTATCAGCACGAGGGCTACGAGCACACCGTCAACACGCACATCAACCGGTTGCGCGCGAAGATCGAGGCCGATCCGGCGCAGCCGACGCGCATCCTGACGGTGTGGGGCCGTGGCTACAAGTTCGCGAACGACGGCGCACCCGATGGCTCGGGGAGTACCGGTGGCGAAGCAGGAGCAGCATGATGCGTCGCTGGAATCTCACACTGACTCAACGTCTGTCGGTCGTTTTCGCAGTGCTGCTGCTGATTTGCAGCGGCACGTCCGCATGGATGCAGGTGCAGGCGAACCGCATGCACGAAGCCGAAGTCATTCAGGGGCTGTCGCGCGGGCTGGCCGAACATATCGCCGCGAACGCACAACTGATGGACGCGAACGGCATGAAGCCCGACGCCGTGCGGCGTCTGTTCGGGCAACTCATGGTCGTGAACCCGAGCGTCGAGGTCTATCTGCTCGACGAACAGGGCCGCATCACCGGACACGCCGCGCCGGAAGGACGCCTGCGACGCACGCAGATCGACCTCGGGCCTGTGCACCAGCTCATCGACGGCGAAGCGCTGCCGATCTACGGCGACGATCCGCGCAACAACGATGTGCGCAAAGTGTTCAGCGCGGCCCCGTTGCGTGTGGATGGGCGTGAGGTCGGCTACGTGTACGTGGTGCTGTTGGGTGAGGCGCACGATCGCTTCGCCGAGCGTGGCGCGACGAGCGCGGCACTGAACACGGCGTTGTGGTCGATCGGACTGGTGGCGGCGTTGTGCCTGATCGCCGGTCTGGCGGCGTTCGCGCTCATCACCCGCCCATTGCGTCGTCTGACCGATACCGTGCGCGAATTCGATATCGACGCCGCGCCGCCGGTGGCAGCGCCCGCGCCCATGGTGTCGATGTCGTCGATGTCGGCCGAGGAACTGGCGGCACAGCAGTCGCGGCCCAGCGACGAAATCATGGTGCTGGAGCGTGCCTTCCGCCAGATGGCCGAACGGCTGGGTACGCAGTGGCGGACGTTGACGCGTCAGGATCAGGAGCGGCGCGAACTCATCGCCAACATCTCCCACGATCTGCGAACGCCGCTCTCGTCGATGCATGGCTATCTGGAGACGCTCTCGCTCAAGGACGCCACGCTCACGCCCGCCGAGCGGCGGCGCTATCTGGGCATCGCGTTAGATCAGAGCCGTAAGGTGGGCGCGCTGGCGCAGTCGCTGTTCGAACTGGCGCGTCTGGAGCACGGGTTCGTGCAACCCGAGGCGGAGCCGTTCTCGGTGACGGATCTGATCCAGGACGTCTTCCAGAAATTCGAACTGAGCGCCGAGTCGCGCGGCGTGGCGTTGCGCGCACAACTGGCCCCGCAGATTCCGGCCGCCCGTGCCGATCTCGGACTGATCGAGCGCGTGTTCACGAACCTGCTGGAAAACGCGTTGCGCTATACGCCGTCGGGCGGGGAGATCACGGTGGCGGTGGCGCCGGTCGGCTCGGAAATCGAAGTGCGCGTGAGCGACACGGGACCGGGCATTCCGGAGAATGCGCGCGAAGGGCTCTTCGAGCGTCCCTTTACGGTGGGCGGCGCTCGCCGTGAAGGCGGGCTCGGATTGCGGATCGTGCACCGCATCCTGCAACTGCACGACCGGCGCATCACGTTAATGGATACGACCGGTCAGGCGGGGCAGGGCGCAACGTTCCGCTTTACTTTGCCGACGTAAGCGCGTTGCCGGTGGCGGCGGAAGCTGCCGCAGGCAACGCCACCGTCACGGCTGGAGACGTTGCAGCCGGTGCCGAAGCGGCCGACGATGCACCGTTCGAGCCATTCGAGCCGTTGAGTGTGACACCGGTTGCCGCGTCGAAATACGTCAGCTTGCGCACGAAAACGTTGGCAAACGGGTCGACCCTGTCGCCGGGCGACGTGATGACGATGCGCACGATGTTGCCGTGGCTGTCGTATTTGTAGTGATACTCGGAGACGTGACGCTCGCCGGTCGCCGCATCGGTGCGGGTGACGCGCATCAGTTCATGATTCGGTGAATATTCCGAGACCTCGTTGTCCCAGGCCAGCGGCAGCCATTGCCCGTCGATAAAGGCCGAAGCGCCGTTATCACGCACGATACGGCCACCATCGGGTTTGCGCTCGACGCTGGCAAAGGTGCGATACGACACCATCTTCGGCGCGGGACGTGCCCGGCCATCCGCCGTGATCACCCGCCGGGCTTCGTTCGGCGCTTCCCACTGACGCGACAATGCGAAGCACTCGTCGTCGAACTGGCGCGCCTGAATGGTGCCCGGACGGCGGCGATGCAGGCTGTTCGACGCGGAGACGATGCTGCGCGTCCATTCCAGGTGCCCATCCTCCTGACGCACCTGCTCCTTCCACGCCGGATGGCGCACCGCGTGCACGATCCACGCGTCGGGCCCGTCCCAGTCCACGGTTGCGCCGTCGATGCTGTGCAGTCGACCGTCCGCGCCGTAGGTGTAACGGCCACGGTCGGTGCTGGCGAGCAGATGACCTTGCGGGTCGAACTCCATCACGATGCGGTTGCCGTTATCGAGCGAGCCGACCTTGCCGGTCGCGCGGTCGTAGCTGGCGATGAAGCGTGTTTCCTCGATTTTGCGAACGCCGGCGGGAATGCCGCCGAAGTTGCGCATCAGGTCGTCTTCTTCGCGAAGGGAGGTTTGCACGCACCACGGCAGCGGTGTGACGGGCTGAGCCGCTTCGACGGCGTTGGCCGGGGTCGCCGCGTTCGCGGGCGCCGATGCCGGCGTATTCGTCACTTTCTGGCTGGTCGGGGCGGTGCCCGGCGGTGTGCTGGCGCAGCCGGCGAGCACGGCGGTGAGTGTGGCGAGTGCCAGAGCACCGCGCACAGGACGTAAAGAAAGCATGGATTGGACAGTTCGGGCAGGTGAAGCAGACATCATCGCAACGGATTGCCGGAGGTGTTTTTCCGCAATTGTACCGGCTCCGTGTGACGCGTCCGCGCCAGCCCGTTCCGGGATGGGCCGAAGGCGCGTCTACGGGGGAGCTACGGCGCGCCTTCGGTCGACCGCATTAGCGCCAGAGAAACCACGCAAACGCGGTAATGACGAGGATGCAGACGAGGTTGATCCCGAGCCCCGCGCGGACCATCTGGCTTTGCGGCACGCTGCCGGTGCCGAACACGATGGCGTTGGGCGGGGTGGCCACGGGCAGCATGAACGCGCACGATGCGCCGATACCGATCACCATTGTCAGCAACGCCTCTGGCAGGCCCAGCGACAGCGAGATGGCGGCGAAGATCGGCACCAGAATCGCGGCGCTGGCTGTGTTGCTCGTCAACTCGGTGAGGAAAACGATGAATGCGGCCGTGATGAGCAGAATTACGAGGACGGGGCTCGTTGCGAAGACGCTCGACACGCCTTGTGCCATGACGACGCTGGCACCGGAGTCGCGCAGCACCACGCTAAGCGTGAGACCGCCGCCGAAGAGCAGCAGTACGCCCCAGTCGGTATGGGCCTGAATCTGCTTCCATGAGGCGACGCCTGTGGTGGCGATGAGGATCGCGGCGAGCAATGCGATCAGTGTGTCGAGTTGCTTCACGTCGCCGAGCCACGCCGAGATGTGCTGGCTGAAGATCCATGACAGGACCGTGAAACCGAAGATGCCGACGGCGGCGATGCGCTGGCCGGTCCACGTCATCGGCTCGGTCTCGATGTCGACCGTCTGGTCCAGACGCGGACGCAGCACCAGCCAGGTCGTCGCGATCATGAGCGGGAGCAACACGGCGACCAGCGGCACGCCGAACTTCGCCCACGTCAGGAAATCGATGCCTAGGTGAGTGGCGACCATGGCGTTGGGCACGCTGCCGACCACGGTGCCCAACCCGCCGATGTTCGCGCTGTAGGCGATGCCGAGCAGCAGAAACGTCACGGTCTTGCGGTCGCGGCTGGCGTCGAGCTGCGAGAGGATGCCCAGGGCGAGCGGCAGCATCATCGACGTGGTCGAGGTGTTGTTCACCCACATGGAGAGCAGGGCGGTCGCGCCGAACAGCATCAAGGCGGCGCGCCCCATATGGCCGCCGGCCAGATGGAGGAGCCAGTTGGCGAGAAAGCGGTCGAGCCCCTGAATTCGCATGGCGGTCGCCAGCGCGAAGCCGCCGAAGAACAGGAAGACGATGGGATGGGCGAACGAGCCGAGTGCGGCGGGGGTATCGAGAATGCCGAGCATCACGGCGAGCACCGGCACCATTAGCGCGGTGGCCGTCAGATGGACGGCTTCGGAGAGCCACAGCACGGCGATGAAGACGGCGAGCGCCAGCCCGCGATTGGTCTTGTCTTCGAACGGCAGGACGACAATCAGCGTCACCATCAGAACGAGATTGGCGAGCAGTATCCAGGCGTCGCGGGCGGACATCGCCCACTGCCGGGCGACGGTTCCAGCAAGTTGATTCATCTCCTGATTCCTCGAGTTGCGATAGTTTTCCTTGGCGTTTCCCGTCGTAACAAACTGAGCGAGGGGGCGGGGCACACGCCGGACCGGTAGCGGCGGGGTCCGGCACCGATGGCGTTCCGAGACGACTGTCCATCGCTCTCCATTGGTTACGTGCCCGCCTTTGATATCGCGAATGCCGCTGCGGTGCCTTAGGAAATCGCTCATACGTGGGGTGGGGAGCGATAGTTCGGGCCTATGCCCTGTTTCGCCTGTCAACGTTGACAGTTGGCGGGCATGGATTTGCATGGCGAGATAGCGATGTGGCGGGCGTCGTGAATTCGTCGAACATGCAACCGCCTAAGTATTGGGTCTCGATGGCCTAACCGACATCGTTACAAGATTCCACAACGATTCATAAGAGGTAGCACGGGGTTAGTTCTGTTGTGCGATGGAGCGGCGCTGCGAGATGTCGGTACGCAGCGCTCTTTTTATGCCCGGGCGAGATCGCCCCCCCCTGCTTTTGACAATCCTTTGATCCTCCCCGAGAATCGCCGAGCAAAACACGGCACAACTACATGTCGGATACGGGGGGCGGGCGATGCATTCCCATGATGATCAAACGAGACGGGACGGCGGCCATTTGCCGCAGCAAGGCCTTGGCGGAGGCCGCGCTGGCCAGGCGCTCAGTGACAATCGCCCCAGCGCCTTACGCCAACGTCAGATTCAGGACATGGCCGATGCAAGCCCGCGAACACGCCACTCGGCCGCTATTCAACGCATGGCAGACGCCAGCACGGACCGCGATGGGGACAAGTTTGGCGCGATGCTGCCGCTGCAACGGGCGGCCGACACATCGGCGGGACCGGAGTCTCCGCCCGAAGGCGGTCTGCCGGGCGGGTTGAAGTCGTCTATCGAGCTGTTATCGGGATTCACGATGGACGACGTCACCGTCCACGCCAATTCGACAAAGCCTGCGCAGCTTCAGGCGCATGCCTTCACGCAGGACACTCAGATCCACCTCGCCCCGGGGCAGGAAAAGCACCTTGCTCATGAGGCGTGGCACGTCGTCCAGCAGAAGCAAGGCCGAGTCCGGCCCAACGCGCAAACCCGGAATGGCACCGCTCTCAACGACGACGCCGGGCTCGAACGCGAAGCCGACATCATGGGCGAGCGGGCGCTGCAACTTCGCGGCCGCGCCGGCGCACCGGGTTCGTTGCAAAGTGCACGGGCCACCCCCACCGTCCAGCGGGTGAACATTAGTGGGCATCAATACTCGGTGGAGCAGGCCATCGCAGCAGTGCTGAATGAACTGGAGACTCCCTCCCCCCGCATCGACGCGCGCTTCCGGCCGCTGATCGCGCAGCCCGAGATTCTGCGCGAGGTCGTCGAAGATATCGATCAGCGGTACACGGAGAAATCACTCGACGGCGAAGACCATTTCTTTGAGATTCTCGAAGACACGTTCGAGACCTGGTACGCGTGGACGGCGCGCAATCGCCGTCCCCCGCCGGGCTTGCAAGTCACTGTCGATCCGCTCGATCTGCCGCACGAGACGCCGCTGCCCGTACGGCAAGAGCATGCACGGCAGATTCGACTTCAGATCGAAGGCATCAACTCACTGTCGGTCGAGCAATGGCTAGGCAATGTCTTGTTGAATCGGATGAAGTCCACAGATACGCAGGTATCGTCAAAATTTGCCACCGATACCGGCAAGCGTGTCGCGCAGACCATCGATGGGTATCTGCTCAAGGACGATGATCTCGCGCTGTTCTTCATGAATACCGTCTTGCGGCGTCTTGAAGACATTGTGAGCAAGCATAAGGAATATGCAGGCAACGCGGCGGTGCAAGGGATCATGCGGGCCGCGCAAACGGCCATTGCCGTGGGCAAGAACGTCTACCTGATTTTCCGGAACATGAACGGCCAGATGTACCTCGACTGGCTCGCGAAAAATGGTCTGGAAGGCGGCGTCGGGCGTAATTCGGGCGAAGGCGACAACACGTGGTTCCGTGCCAAATTCGCCGACGGCATTCACCTTGCGTCAGCCAACGGCGGTGCTCTCGAACACAATGCCGTGCTTCACAATCCCGACCAATGTATCGGCGGACCGATGGCCATTCTTTGGCAGGGCCGCGAAGAAGAAGCCGTCGCCACGCTGCAAGAGAATTTCCGACGCTTTCGCGACGAATATGCGCGGCTGGCCAGCGCGTGCCATACGCAACGGCAGTCGGTCGCGCAGAAGCGATCTGACGTTGAAAACCGGGGGGCTTATCTCGCGAAAGTTAACGATTCCAATCGTTTCAGCGCCTTATTCCGTATGCCCGCCTCGGCGCCAAAATCACCCGATACGCTGGCGCAGGAACTGCAGGATGCGACCCTGGCGCTGGGTACGCTCGAAGGGCAGTTAACCGAGATATCGGTCCGATACCGGGAATCGGCGACCGAGTATCGGAACGCCATATTGCGGCACCTTGGAAATTACGACGTCAACAGCAATCTGGGGCAGGCCTGGATGGAAGGCCGAGACGCTACGAGCCGAATCGAGCAGGTGTTAGGAAACGTGCTGGAGTATGTGCAACGTTTCGGCATCGACAACGTGAGGAACGTTCGGATGAACGTTCGCTACGATCTGGCGTCTCCCGTGTTCGGCAGCGGCCATTTGCCAGCGCAGCCTGACGTGGGTGCCGAAGATTTCGTCAAGGCGTCGCGCGACGCCGGCAAGGTCTCGGTGCCCGAACTCAGTCGATTCAAACGCGAAAAACTCGACACACCGCCAGATCCGTCGAGCAAGCAGCTAACCTTTCACGACCTCGGCCATCGACACAGCGACGTCTTTGCTGCGCAACAGGCCATGGATGTTTCGTTGCAGAACGTCCGGCACCATTTCGGCGTCGGGCGCGCACCCGGACGTGGCATGAACTGCCTGATTTATGCGGTCCTGCTGGCATCCGGGCGTAATCCGACACAGCAGCAAGTGGACCATATCCGCGCGAACGCGATGGACCTCGGTCTGGTCGGGCTGCTCGACATGTTCGATCTGAATCAGGGCGGTGGGCAGGCGGTGCTGCAAATGATCGTCAATCAGATTGGCGCGTTCACGCTGCACGTTGTCAGCGTGAATCCGGCGACTGGGGGTTTTTGGAGCTACGAGACCTACAATCTCGGCGGTGGCCCGGTGATCACGATCCTTCACACCGGCAATCACTTCACGCCGCTGTTCGGTGATCCGACCGCCTTCCAGGCGGCGCTGGATCCTGGCGTACCCCGCATCCCCCACACCCTCTAACTGTGGTGGTCAGGTATGTCATTGATTTCAAAAGGTTTGCGTCGGCTGTCGATCTGGCGAGTTCAAAGTTGAGTGAGCAAAGTCCGGAATTCAGTGCATCTCGTCAGTAATTTCACTTTTCTTCACCTCCGGGAAAACCCCGCGTCTTGAAATCGTAAAACCCCGTCCCTATAATTAGCACTCGTTGGCGCAGAGTGCTAACGCCATGAATTCACCAAATATGCAAATGATTGCATATTTAGTTTTGACGATCTCACTGAGAGAAAGAGGAGCTTGTAATGAACCTTCGTCCCTTGCATGACCGCGTTATTGTCAAGCGCCTGGACAACGAAACGAAGACCGCATCGGGCATCGTGATCCCGGACGCGGCTGCTGAAAAGCCGGACCAGGGCGAGATCCTGGCCGTCGGCCCGGGCAAGCGCGATGATCAAGGCAAGTTGATCGCACTCGACGTGAAGGTGGGCGACCGCGTTCTGTTCGGCAAGTACGCCGGCCAAAGCGTGAAGGTCGATGGCCAGGAACTGCTGGTCATGCGCGAAGAAGACATCATGGCCGTCGTGGCCCAGTAAGTCTTTCCCCCAAAGACATCTACGTAAAGTATTCAAGGAGTTACAGCAATGGCAGCTAAAGAAGTCGTTTTCGGCGATGCCGCTCGTGCCAAGATGGTCGAGGGTGTCAACATCCTCGCCAACGCCGTCAAGGTGACCCTGGGCCCGAAGGGCCGTAACGTCGTGCTCGAGCGCAGCTTCGGCGGCCCGACCGTGACCAAGGACGGTGTGTCGGTCGCCAAGGAAATCGAACTCAAGGACAAGCTCCAGAACATGGGCGCGCAAATGGTCAAGGAAGTGGCTTCCAAGACCAGCGACAACGCCGGTGACGGCACCACCACCGCCACGGTGCTGGCTCAGTCGATCGTCCGCGAAGGCATGAAGTACGTTGCCTCGGGCATGAACCCGATGGACCTGAAGCGTGGTATCGACAAGGCCGTTGCCGCCGCCATCGAAGAACTGCGCAAGATCAGCAAGCCCTGCACCACGAACAAGGAAATCGCTCAAGTCGGCTCGATCTCGGCCAACAGCGACACCTCGATCGGTGACTACATCGCCAAGGCGATGGACAAGGTCGGCAAGGAAGGCGTGATCACCGTCGAAGACGGCAAGTCGCTGCAAGACGAGCTGGACGTCGTCGAAGGTATGCAATTCGACCGCGGCTACCTCTCGCCGTACTTCATCAACACCCCGGAAAAGCAAGTCGCGATCCTGGAGAACCCGTTCGTCCTGCTGTTCGACAAGAAGGTGTCGAACATCCGTGACCTGCTGCCGGTGCTCGAGCAAGTCGCCAAGGCTGGCCGTCCGCTGCTGATCATCGCCGAAGACGTCGAAGGCGAAGCCCTCGCAACGCTGGTGGTCAACAACATCCGTGGCATCCTGAAGACCTGCGCCGTCAAGGCTCCGGGCTTCGGCGACCGCCGCAAGGCCATGCTGGAAGACATCGCCATCCTGACGGGCGGCCAGGTCATCGCCGAAGAAATCGGCCTGACGCTGGAAAAGGCTACGCTGGCTGAGCTGGGTCAAGCCAAGCGCATCGAAATCGGCAAGGAAAACACCATCATCATCGATGGCGCCGGTGAAGCCGTGAACATCGAAGCACGCGTCAAGCAGATCCGTGCCCAGATCGAAGAAGCCACCAGCGACTACGACCGTGAAAAGCTGCAAGAGCGCGTGGCCAAGCTGGCCGGCGGTGTTGCCGTGATCAAGGTCGGCGCTGCGACCGAAGTCGAAATGAAGGAAAAGAAGGCACGCGTGGAAGACGCGCTGCACGCTACCCGCGCTGCCGTGGAAGAAGGCATCGTCCCGGGCGGCGGTGTTGCGCTGCTGCGTGCTCGCGTTGCCGTGTCGGACCTCAAGGGTGCCAACGCTGACCAGGACGCCGGTATCAAGATCGTGCTGCGCGCGATGGAAGAGCCGCTGCGTCAGATCGTCACCAACGGTGGCGAAGAAGCCAGCGTCGTCGTGGCCAACGTGGTTGCCGGCAAGGGCAACTACGGCTACAACGCATCGTCGGGCGAGTACGGCGATCTGGTGGAAATGGGCGTTGTGGATCCGACGAAGGTCACCCGCACCGCACTGCAAAACGCCGCTTCGGTGTCGGGCCTGCTCCTGACGACCGACTGCGCCGTTGCCGAACTGCCGAAGGAAGATGCTCCGATGGCCGGCGGTATGGGCGACATGGGCGGTATGGGCGGCATGGGCATGGGCATGTAAGTCTCGCAAGAGACGGCATGCACGGAGCGCCGCGAGGCGCTTCGAATGTCTGGCCTCCGGGCGTCGGTGCAAGATCCTCGATCTACGTACCGTCGCCCGACGCCAAAACGGCAACACATTCTCCGGAATGCGTTGCCGTTTTTTTATGCGCTGACGTTCAAGTCCTGACGAAGCGGGCGTTCGCCGTCAGTCTTTCCTCGATGCTTTCGGGCGGGCGGCGGTATCCGGCGGTGCGACGGTCTCGGTTGCCCCATCGTCGCGGCTGAGCGGGAATGGGGAGCCAGCAAGCGGCGTCATGGCTGCGATCTCGTCCTGCATCCAGTCCCAAAAGGCG
>NZ_MAOS01000056.1:0-45155 GCF_001721285.1 Pandoraea sp. ISTKB | reverse complement strand
ATGATGATCACCGACCGCTTCTCGCTTCCCGGTTTGTGGAAGCGCTTCATCAGCGGGTGGTTATCCGCGTTCAGCGTCAGCATCGTGAACGACAGACGCGAACGGCCCTCGCCCTCCCATTCCCGCCATAGCCCCGCAAGCGCTAACGGCCCGCCGTCGGCCATACCGATAGCCCAGCGCACCGACTTCCCCGTCTCGTAGTTCGGCTCGCAAAATACATGCGCCGGAATCCGGCAGAGCTGCTGTTTCTTCCAGGCGCCGCTGAAGCTGCGCTTCCCCCACAGTCTCCGCTCGCGCACTCATCGTGTCGAACACCTTCACGCCCTGCGGGATCCTCTCGCGCGGCACCATCCCGAACGACGCAAGGTCTGAGCGCCGCCCGTCGCCATCTCGCCGAATGATTGGGGCGAAATAGTCCTTGTAGACATCATCTCGCCAATCCCCCGCTAGCGCGGCCACACCGCATTTTTCGCTGAACAACTACCGATCAAAAACTCGGCGTTTGCGGCGCATCCCCCTCCCCCAGCACAACCGAATGCCTCGATTGCAATCATGACGGCATCACCTGATGCATTTCCGTAAACGTGGAAAAACGTTAATCGGCCTCTAGAAGCAATTCCGTCTTGCCATACAAAACAACTTTTCAGCAAAGACAACAACAGTGGACATTGGCACAAGGACACATTTGTTTTTATAGGCAAAACAATTCACAGAAAAATTTCGCAAGCCCCCAACGAAAACAATAACTAATATTATGAAACCAATCCATCAACACTATAGTTATAAAAAACTTGAACTCTTCCTCGATTTTCTATATTTTCCATAAAATATTTACTTGGAAAAATTTCTTCAAATCTATCGGATTTCATCCATAACAAAAATGATAATCATCGATTATGAAATCAAATTATGCCCACCTGGCCGAAAAAACATATGGGCAACGATTTTAATCATGCTCTCAACAGTATTCTTGATTACCGGCTTTACATCAACACACTGGCTTGCTGATTTAAGATTCTCAGAATCAATAATTCCATCAAAAGACGAATTGATTAAGATTGGCCCACTACCAATGAGTACAATACACACCAGAAATTCTACAATCATCAATTTTTTTGACAAAACCCCTCCCACGCTCTACCAGGAAGACATTGACGATTTTAGCATCCACCGGGAAGATGTATTGAGAATACTCAACGAAAACAAGAACAAACCCATCGCCTATTTATTTGTTTCAAATAAAAACCCAATTCGCCAGATATGGGAAATTAAAATAGATAATGATGACGCACTAACATATGAAACATCTTTACTTAACTACAAAAGAGAAGTCTCCTATGGATACGCGCGATTTTATCTTTCTATAATATTTTTCGCATGGTTTCTTATTTCAATTATTGAAATAAACAAAATTGAAAAATTGTAAATCCAACGACACATGACATCTATAGCCCCAACGAGCGAAGCGGTTTTGGCTCAAATCAATCAATGGATAGCCGCACTAAGTGTGACCTGACCGCGAAATTTCGTACCAAACAAATCTGAAGATAATGGCTCCTCAGCTCAGACGAGGAGTTGGTATGAAGAAAGCCGGTACAGCGACGAACAGATTGTGCGGATACTGCGAGACGCAGTGCCCGAGGGCGTCAAGCGTCACGGCGTAAGCGAAGTGTCGATTGACGCCTGGCGCAAGCGTTTCGGCGAGATGGTCAGCGATGACGTCAAGCGACTCAAGACGCTCGAGGCCGAGAACGCGCGACTCAAAAAGATGGTGGCCGAGCGCGATCTCTAGATCGAGGTCATGCGGGAGATTGGTGCAAAAAAGTGGTGAGCGTGCAGGCTCGCTGTGAACAAGCCCGGTTTGCGATGGCACGGGGCTTGAGCCAACGGCGAGCGTGCACGCAGATGCAGGTCAGCCGTTCGAGCTTGGGTTACGAGCCCAAGATGCCGAGCAAGAACGCGCCAGTAATTGAGGCAATGCGGGCGTTGTCGGGGCAATTTCCACGCTTTGGTTCGCGCCGCATTCGCGTGCTGCTTGGGCGTGATGGCATCGTTGTCGGTAAAGATCGATGCGCATCGCTCTGAGCACGGGCGGGCCCGCAAGTGCCGAAAAAACGGCGTAGGCGCCGCGTGGCCGGCAGTCGACCGAGGCCTCAAGCGCCGGCGGCTCTCAACGCGGTGTGGTGTTATGACTTCGTGTTCGATGCCTGCGCAAACGGTCAGCAGGTCAAATGTCTGACAGTGGTCGACGAATATACGCGCGAATGTCTGGCGATCGAAGTGGCGGGATCGATTCGCTCACCTCGAGTCATTGAAGTGTTAGGCCGATTGATCAGCCTGCAAGGTGCACCGCGTTATTTCCGCTCAGACAACGGGCCAGAGTTTATCAGCACGGCACTGTTGAAATGGGCGGTTCAAGAGCAGATCGAGACGGCGCTGATTAATCCAGGCAAGCCTTGGCAGAACGGCACCAACGAAAGCTTCAACGGAAAATTCCGTGACGAATGTTTGGCGATGGAGTGGTTCCGAAACCGAATCGAGGCGAAGATTGTGATCGAAGACTGGCGGACGCACTACAACGAAGTACGCCCGCATAATTGATCGACGAGGTGAAGCGAACGCATCCGAGTGTACTTGCCGCACAAGCGCAATACGAAGCCGCGAATGCGAAAGTCTCGCAAACGCGTCGCGAAGGGTTACCCAATGTCAGCCTCGTTGCGAAGTACAGCCGAAACAATCAACCGGCGAGTCTTGGGCTTAGGGTTCCCAGGCCACAGCTTAAACATCGCGACAAACCCGCACACAAGCCTCCCCCTGCTCCGCTTGCCATGCCCGCGCCCAATCCTCCAGCTCGGCCTCTGGCAACGGCTTGCTAAGGAAATAGCCCTGCGCGAAATCGCATCCCAGCGCGCGTAGTTTTTCCAGCGTCACGGCATCTTCGATACCCTCGGCCACAATGCGAATCCCCATGCTGTGACCCAACGCAATCGTCGAGCGTACGATCAACGCATCGTTCTGCTCGTGAGCCATGCCCTTTACGAACGACCGGTCGATCTTGATCTCCTCCACCGGCATGCGCTTCAGATACGACAGCGACGAATACCCCGTGCCAAAGTCGTCGATGGCAATACGAATACCCATGCGATGCAGTCGCTCCATCGTAATCAGCGCCTGCTCGGGATCGTCCATCAAGGCACTTTCCGTAATCTCTACGCACAACCAGTGCGGCGGCAGCGCGTGCTCCCGCAAGACCCGCTTCAGATAATCCGGCAAGTCCGTATCCACGAGATCGCGTGCCGACAGGTTGATCGACATGCCGACCTCCACACCCCTGGCATGCCACGCCGCACACGTCGCGATCGCCTCGGCCGCCACCCATCGTGAAATCACCCGGATGAAACCCGTCTGCTCGGCGAACGGAATGAACTCTGCCGGCGCCACGATGCCGCGCTTCGGATGCCGCCAGCGCACCAACGCCTCCACCCGCACCGCCCGCCCATCCGCCAGATCCACCTGCGGCTGGTAGTACAGGTACAAGCCGCCATGCTCGATGGCATGACGCAGATCGCTCATCAACGACAGACGGTCCCGGTCACGACTCTCCGTATCCGGCTCGTAGATGGCCACGCCCAGATTCGAGCGCTTCGCCGCATACATCGCCAGATCGGCACGCCGCAACAACGTATGCATATCCGACCCATGCTCCGGATACACCGCAATGCCGAAGCTCGCACCGACGTCGACCGTCTGACCATCCACAACGATCGGCACATCCAGTGCGCCCGCCAGACGCGTCGCACACTGGTGCGCCGCCGCCTGATCGCCGCCACGCACGAGAATCGCGAACTCGTCCCCACCCAACCGCGCGACCATGTATCCGGCGTCCTTCAATTCGGTGCTCAGCCGGTGGCCCGCTTCCCACAAGAGATGGTCGCCCACGTGGTGCCCCAACGTGTCGTTCACATCCTTGAAACGGTCCATGTCCATCAGGATGACGGCGAACGGTGCGCCGCCACGGTAAGCCTCCTCGATATCCGATTGCATCCGCTCACTGAACGCCGCGCGGTTCGGCAACCCGGTCAGCGTGTCGACGTAAGCGAGTTCCGTGATTCGCTCCTCGCGCTGTGCAATCGCATTGCGCATCGAATCGAAAGCGCGCGCCAGATCGCCGGTCTCGTCCCGGCGTCGCAAGTCGATGGCCACCGTATCGTCACCGTAATCGCCCTTGCCGATGCGTCTCGCCAGATCGACGAACGACGCCAGCGGACGCGTCACGCTGCGCGCGATCAACGCCGCACCCAGGATCGAAATCACAATGCCGCCGAGCGTCAGCCACAGCAGCGTCGAGCGCAATTGACGGAACGGTCCGGCGGCTTCGGTCACCGAGCGCTGCAACACCGCGACGACCGGGGCATCCGTGCCGGAGAGATTGACGACCTTGAGCGCATACCCGCTCACGCGCGACATTCTCGCCTCCTCCGTCACCGACACGGTATGGCTCGCCAGCGCCGCCTGCAACTCGGTGCGATCCGCCGCACGCAGCGAACTCGCCACCATCTCCCATTGCCCCGATGCCGCCCGATGCACCAGCGACACTTCAAGCCCCGACAACTCGTGCATGTCGCGCGCGAACGCATCGTCCAGCGAGAAGCCCATCGTCACCCAGCCGATGACCAGCGGCGCTTTGACCGGCACGCTCACCAACTCGTAAGCCCGTCCGTCGAGCATGCCGATCGACGAAACGGAAGTCCCCGCCTTGGCTCGCAATCGCCCGCGCGACGGCCCCGGCAGTGCCGGCGCCGCACCGTCGCCACGCACGCCCGAGATGCGCGAGTCGGCAATCACCGCACCGTTCAGGTCGATGAGCAGGGCGACGTCGGCATGCACGCGCTCCCGCACGTTCTCCAGCGCCGAGTGCATCGTCACCGGGTCGTGCAGCGCCACCGCCTCCCGGAAACCGAAGTCTGCCGTGACGACCTGCGCCACCTGCGTCAGCTCGTCCGCCTTGGTTTGCAACGCCCGGCAGAACACACGCTGCCCGACGGCAAGCTGCTCGTTGACCTGCGCCGTGGACGCGTCGTTGAGGGCGCGGCTGGCCGTCATTTGCATCACGGCGAGCACGACCAGAATCAGCGCGACGAACACGAGCGTGATTTTCGTGCGCAGTCGATACCACCCGAGGCTCACGCCAAGGCGAACCATCCGGCTACGGAAGCGGAGAAATGCGGGAAAGAACGGCACGCCTCAGTCCCCACGCAGCGGGAGCACTAGGGATAGCGGCGGGGAAAGCGGCGTGACGGTGACGCCCGGGGCAGCGGGTGCCGCCCCCGGCAACTGAAAAGTGCCCACGACGGTTGCCGGCGCATTCCCGAGTCGTGGATGCCACACGGCGACCCGATACCGGCCGGCCGGTACCGTCGGCAACTCGCCGCGACCGCCGCCACCGGTCTTCGCGAAATACGGCGTGTCCACGACAACGACGTACGCAATCATCATGTCGTGGATGTTGCAACCGATGGTCACGACGCCGGGCTTGTCGAACACCACTTGCCTGGAGCCGCCACGATAGAGCTTGAGCTCGAAGCGCTTCGCATCGGAGAGGGAATAGACGTCGTGCGCGATGTCGTCACGATTCGGAAAATCGACGGCGGCGCCCTTCTGCACGACGGTGACCATGGGCATGAACATCTTCTGCTTCTGCACGATGGACGCCGGTGCAGGACGCCCCGCAGGCACCTTTCCGTCTTCCGGGGTGAGATAGACGACGGCGTCGTCGAGGGCCGCCCCAGTGTTGTCCCGCACCTGAAAATCCTGTGCCCAGGCGCTTGCGCCGGACAAGGCCAGCGCCAATAACGCCAGACAGCCCCGCGACAGGACCGCGCGCAGCGGCAGACGTTTTCTTGCGTTCATGATTTTATTGCTGTGTAAAACGCGCCTTCCCCTGCGGTGCCGACGCGGCGCGCACGGCTTCGGCTTTCCCTTCCATAACGACGCATACCCCCGAACTATTCCTACACGTCGTTAAGAAATTTGCCGTCGCCGCAGTATCCGTCAGGCGCCCTGTCGTTGCCCTTCAACGCCCCGTCAACCCGAATGCACGTTCAACCCTTCGGAAATGCCCGAGAACGCCGTGGAACGCCCGTAAATCCTCAAGAACGTCTGAAGCCCCTTCACCAACCGCCGTCCAACAAAAAAGGCACAAACCCGTTAAAACGCGTTTGTGCCCTTCCGTTGGTGTCTTCCTGCCCGTGCTGCTTTACCGGATGATCTCCGGGGAACGCTCCTGTCAGGCCGTCAGACGCGCCAGCAGCGTGCGCGGCCGCCCGGCGCGAACCTGCGCTGCAAGCGCCGCCTCGCGCCAGCGTGCCGTCGGCACCTCCGAGGGCGACAGCAGGCTATCGAAGCCGCAAGCCCACAACATCGCCAGTTGATCCGGCAGCAGCGGCCCCGCAGCGCGGATCGCGCCCTGGAAATTCCACTTGTCGCGCAGGAACTTCGCCAGCGTGAAACCACGCCCATCGCGCGTCTTCGGGAACTCGATCACCACGAGTTCAAGCTGCGGCAACAGCGCGGCGATGCGCTCCGGATCGTCATGCCCCTGCACGCGGATACCGGCAGGCGCCACGCCCTGCTCGTTCGCGGCAAGCCACGCGTCGAGCGGCAGCACGCTTTCGCTGCGGGTTTCGTCCGAAGCGTCCGGCGCAAGTTGCGCGTCGGCGCCAAGATAAGTCCAGACGTCCTCGGCCGGCAGTCCGTTACGATCAATCAACATTCAGAGCTCCCTTGAATTCTTCCGCGCCGACACGTCCGAGCGTATCGATGAAGCGCTCACCCTCGTGACGCAGATTGAGATAGCGTCCGAGAATGTTTTCGATCACTTGCGGCACGGCCTCGTACGACACGCCCGGGCCGAGAATCTTGCCGACGGCCGCGTTATCGTCCGCCGAGCCACCCAGCGTGATCTGATAATTTTCCTTGCCCGCCTTGTCCACACCGAGAATGCCGATGTGAGCGACGTGGTGGTGCGCGCAGGCATTGATGCAACCGGACACGTTGAGCGTCACCGGCCCGATGTCGCGCTGCTGCTCCTCAGTAAAGCGCAACGCAATGCGCTGCGCCACCGGCACCGAACGCGCATTGGCGAGCGCGCAGTAGTCCAGCCCCGGGCATGCGATGGCGTCCGAGATCAGACCGATGTTCGGCGTCGCGAGCCCGGCCGCCTTCAATTGCTTCCACAGGGCATGCAGATCGTCGAGCTTCACGTGCGGCAGCACGAGGTTCTGCTCGTGCGTCACGCGCAGCTCGCTGAACGAATACTTGTCGGCCAGATCGGCCAGCACCAGCATCTCCTGCGCGCTGGCGTCGCCCGGAATCCCGGAGGCCGGCTTGAGCGACACGACGGCACTGATGTAGCCCGGCACCTTATGCTCGTGCGTGCAGGTGTCGACCCAGTGCTTGAATGCCACGTCAGTCTTGTACGACTGTTCGTATGCACTGGACTGCGCCGGCAGCGTGGCGAACTCGGGCAGGATGAAGCGCTCGCCGATGGCCTTGATCACGCTGTCCGCCAGCGGACGATGCGTTTGGGCGATACGGGCGAACTCTTCCTCGATCATCTCGATGAACTTCGCCGGCTGCATTTCCTTGATGAGGATCTTGATGCGCGCCTTGTAGATGTTGTCGCGGCGGCCCAGCGCGTTGTACACGCGCAGAATCGCTTCGACGAAGCGCAGCAGATCGGCCTCGGGCAACCAGTCGCGCACCAGCGTACCGACGATAGGCGTGCGGCCCAGACCGCCACCCGCGTAAATCTGGAAGCCGACTTCGCCCTGCTCGTTCGTGCGCGCCAGAATGCCGATGTCGTGAAAACGCACCGCCGCCCGGTCCGTCTGACCGCCAGTGATGGCGATCTTGAACTTGCGCGGCAGATAGGTGAATTCGGGGTGGTCCGTCGACCATTGACGCAGAATTTCGGCATACACGCGCGGATCGATGACTTCATCCTTCGCGGCGCCGGCGAACTGGTCGGTCGTCACGTTACGGATGCAGTTGCCGCTCGTCTGGATGGCGTGCAGATCGACGTCTGCCAGCGCCGACAGAATGTCCGGCGAATCGGTCAGCGTCGGCCAGTTGAATTGCAGATTCTGACGCGTGGTGAAGTGCCCGTAGCCCTTGTCGTAACGATTCGCCACGAACGCGAGCTGGCGCAACTGCACCGCGCTCAACGTGCCGTAGGGAATCGCAACGCGCAGCATGTAACCGTGCAGTTGCAGGTACAGGCCGTTCATCAGACGGTAGACCTTGAAGTCGTCTTCGCTCAGCTCGCCGCTCAGACGGCGCGCCACTTGCTGACCGAACTCCTTCGCGCGGTCCTTGAGGTATTCGCGTTCCGACGGATCGTAGCGATAGATGCCCGCGTGCTCGGGGGCCACGGTCAAGGCCGGTGCGTCCGCCAGCGCGGCTTGCACGCCGGCGTCTGCCGCCTGCTTGCCGAGGTCTTCACGCACCGACGGACCACGCGAACGCAGTTGTTCACGGAAGTCCACCGGCACAGGACCGGCGTCGCCGAGTTCGGCCGGACGCGGCACGGGATCCACGATCAGGTTGGCAGCCGCAGCAGCCTTGGCGGCCGCCTGCGCCTGGTCGAGACCGTCCGCATCGAACACGTGCGCCTGCGTCAGATCGTCTACCCAGTTGTATTGCTGGTCCAGCCAGACGACCAGACCGTCTTGGAGTCGGTTCGCCGAAATCAGATTGCCTGCATTCATTCGATGCTCTCAATGCTTGTCGTTTTGGTCGCGACTTAGTGGGAAACAATTCGCGATTAGAACCACAGGCTATCAAGCGGCGAAGGAATATACGAATATTGACTAGTTATGTCGTCATTACGAGATGTTGTTTGACGAAAAATCATTGCGGATCACTGTATTTTTATACAGTAGTCATGCTACATTTCCCATCATTCAACTTCATCGTGAGGGACACCATGAGCGACGCCAAATCCATCAAGTTCATCGTCGTGCCATATCGCAAGAACAAAGACGGCGTGCTGCAACCCGGCGAGCTGCGTCAGGCGAGCACCGAATTCGGCGCAGTGCGTATCGCGCAGTCGATGGCGTCCGGGTTCGCGGGCATCGCCGCCTACGAAGTGCTGGTCGACGAAGAGGACGGCACGATGGATGCACCGCGCGTTCTCTTCCAGGAAGGTGCCATTCCCGCGATGGCTGACTGAGCGGCGAGTGCCGGGCCTCACTCCGGGCGCGACGGACGGGCGATGCTGTCGAACGTCTTGGTCTGACGCGGATGCTGCATATCCCGCGTATCGAGCGCCCGGCGCTGCGCGAGCACTTCTTGCGTGCTCGGCCCCGTGGCCGGACCATTGCGCTCGCTTGCCGTGCGATTGATGCTGGCGCTGGCCGCATGGGCGTCGGTCACAGGAGCGGTCTGGCCGCCGAGTGCCGCTACCGCCGGGCTCACGGCCGGCGTCTGATTCGACTGACGGATGCTGCCCAGATCGCCTGCGCCGAGATAGGACTGCGCGTTGGCGTGACCGAAGATCAGCGCGCCGCTCAGGCACAGGCAAGCGGCGAAGAAGTGAGTGCGGTTCATATAGCCCCCCGTTTGGCGAATCAAGGCGTGTTTGTTGATGGCTGAATTGTCTCAGCCTCTACGCACGGTGTCGCCTTGCATTAATCACAGTAGACGCCCCTGCTCAGCCCATTGGCCGACAAGCGGATTGAATCGCCATCGTGAATCGCGTGATCGCAACCCGCCGGAACGTTCTGTGAATGGGGCGCCGCCGCCCGGTATCCGCTAACTCGACGGCGAATCCGGGGGCTCGCCGGGTGACGGCGTCTTGCCCAGCACGATCGTGCTGATGCGATTGCGGCCGGACTGTTTCGCAATGAAGAGTTGCTCATCGGCCGCCTTCAGGATGGCCTCGGCGCTGTCGCACTCGCCGGCGACACCGGTCGCCGCTCCGACGCTGATCGTCACCATGCCTGCGGCACTCCCTGCGTGATCGATATGCAGGCGCTCGATGTCGCGCCGGACCTGCTCAGCCATCGTGGCCGCGCTTTGTGCATCCGTATCGGGTAACACCACAGCAAACTCTTCGCCGCCGTAGCGGGCCGCCATGTCGCTGTCGCGCCGCACATGGCCGCCGATATTCTTGGCGACGGCACGCAGCACGTCGTCGCCGACCGAATGGCCGTAAGCGTCGTTGAAATGCTTGAAATGGTCGATGTCCGCGAACAGGATCGACAACGGACTGCCGGACCGCTTCGCGCGCCGCCATTCGGCCGCGAGTTTAGTGTCGAGCGCACGGCGGTTGGCCAGCCCGGTGAGGCCATCGGTCACACTCAGGCTCACGAGCCGCGCCGCAGCGCTCGAACGTGTGCGGATGGCCGCCGTCAGCAACCACGAACCCGCGATCAGTGTCGCCGCGCAGGCGATGGCGATGGCACTGAATATCCACACCTGCCGTAACCACTCGCGCATGAGCAAATGCGTCGAGGGCGTCACCACCACGTACATCGACGCCCCCGGCACCCGCACCGACCGGTAGTCCAAGGCACTCATGCCCTTCGGAAACGCAAGCGCCGCCGACAGATCGCCATTGCGCGCCGCCTCCCCCGGCAACGTGACCAGCGCCCCCGGCCGCGCGCCTGAGCAGGGATCGCAGGCCAGCACCGTCCCCTTCTCTTCCACGATATCGATCGAGTGCAGGTCGGCCGAATCCACATCGCTGACCAACGTGCCGAGATGATCGAGTCGCAGGGCCAGCACCGCCACACCGGCAAAGGTGTGATCGGGCGCCGCAATGCGGCGCGTGAGCGCCACCGACAACACGCCGCCGTGGGTGCGCGACGCGTACGGCTGCGAGATGTACAAACCGAGTGACGGACTGAGCGCATGTGACCGGAAGTAATCCCGATCCGACACGTTCACGCTCACGTTCGTCTGACCGTCCAGCGGCGCGGCGATATGGCCGGTCTTGTCGACGACGTAGGCATCGTCCAGAAAATCGCGACTCAGCGTCTGCCCGAAGCGCACCCGGTCACGCACGCGCTCCGGGAACAACGGTGTCGTGGGGTCCTCCGCCTCGCGGACCATCTCCTTGAGCAAGGTGTCGTAGACAGCAATGTTGCCGCCCAGACTGGTCGCCACGACCGACGCCACGCTCTGGGCACGTTCGAGGGCAAACAGGTAGCGCGCCTGACGGTCCGCGCGCAGCAGCAGCGAAACCCCGACCAGAATTGCAATGGCGATGGCCGTGCCGATCACGCCGACCATCGACGGATAGTCGTCGAACTTGTCGAACAGCGCTCGCAGTCTCTGCCCGAACCAACTCCGGAACCCACTCTGTTTGCGAGATACGTCCGAGCGTGTAGTCATGACGAATGGCCCGACACGGTTACCGACTGGTGAACTAGCGAGGAAGCCTGCCCGTTAGCGCGAATGCCTGGCGTTGCGCGAGAAATCGTCGAGCAGCGGCACGATGGCCAGCATGATCAGTACCACGGCGAGCGGAATCGTGGAGACGAACCCCAGATGCTTGAAGCCCAGCGCCCCCACGAGCCCGCCCATGAAGAAACTGCCCAACAAGGCACACAGCAGACGCAGCTTCTGCCGGTCGCCGGCCACGCGCGGCAGGTCCTGCGCCACGCCCGGCCGGTTCCAGTAGCCCATCTTGCCAAGCTCGATGCCTATGTCGGTGACCAGCCCGGTGACGTGCGTGGTACGAATTTCGGCCCGGGAAATCTTGGTGATGATGGCATTTTGCAAGCCCATCACGTAGCACAGCAGGCCCACGGTCGCCGGCACGTACAGCAACCGGTGATCCTCCAGATTGGCGCCCATCATGCCGAACGTCAGCAACAGCATCGCCTCGAGCATGAGCGGCGCGGCATATTCGCTATGCGTGTGGTGACGTCGTCCCCAATGAATCAGCACGGCGGAGGTGGCCGCGCCCAGCAGGAACGCCACCAGCGCGCTCAATCCTGCAAGCACCAGCAGCAACTGGCCGAGCACGAGATTGTCGGAGAGCGAAGCGACGATGCCCGACATGTGCGACGTGTACTGACCGACAGCCAGAAAGCCTCCGGCGTTGGCCGCCCCGGCCACGAAGGCGAGCGAACACCCCAGACGCCGGTTCGCCGCGTCCGTGCGCACCGGCTGGGTGAAACCGCGTAGATAATTGATCGGCATGGCGAGTGAGCGTCCCGGGCATCGCACTTGGGGTATTCTAATGCGCGTCGACGCAAAGTTGATGCAAAGGTGACGCCATTATCGTGCCATCGACGCGACACGACGGGTCGATGTGCCGACTTGTACGGGGGGAGACATAACAATGACCGAGTGCTACGCGTACATCAGCCGTGCGTTGCCGGATCTCGATCCGGTTGCGCTGTCCAAAATCATCGTCCACTCACGCGGGTTCAACGATACCCATGGCGTGACCGGTCTGCTGCTCTATGACGGCATGACTTTCTATCAGTACATCGAAGGACCGGCGCAGGCGCTGGCCGACGCTCGTCAGCGCATCGAAGCCTCGCGCCACCATTCCTCCATCCAGGTGCTGCTCGATGGCACGCCACGACAGCCCGGCGCCTTCTCGTCCTGGAGCCTCGGCTATCTGGTGCTCGACGAACCCGCCCACGCGCTGCATGCCTTCGTCATGCCCGCGGATCACGCACAACTGATCGGGGCGTTCAACGTGCTCGCCGCGCAGGCGGACGTGATGTAAGCCTCAGCGTCGACACGGCACCAAACCACGCCAGCCAAGCCGCACAAACGACAACGCCGGGCCACCTGAGGTGCCCGGCGTCGTTGTTTCGAGGCCTGCGCAACGCCTGCGCGAACGATCGCGTCATGCGCTGCGATTCATGCCATCGCGATCACTGCTCGATCTGACGGTTCCAGCGCTGATCCCACTGCGCGCGACGCTGGTTGATAGCGTCCCAATCGACCGTCTTGATGTTCTTGGTCAGATCGTCGAGCTTGCCCAGACGCTTTTGCATCGACGGCGGAATCGTCGCTTGCGGATTGGTCGGGATGTAGGCGCCGGCAGCCGCAGCCAGCGATTGACCCTTGGCCGACAGCAGGTACTGCGCAAGCTTCTGCGCCATGGCATTGTCAGGGCTGTTCTTCACGACGCACAGGTCGACGAGCAACTGCACCGCGCCTTCCTTCGGGGCCACGTAGCCGACCTGAATGCCCTTGTCCTGAAGGTCGCTCACGGCCGTCGGGGTCAGCGGGAAAATCGCGGCTTCGCCCGTCTGGATCATTTCCGAGAGCTTCGCCGAGTTCGGGATGTACTCGACGACGTTCGGACCGACGGTCGACGCCCATTTCGTGAAGCCCGGTTCGACGTTAGTCTCGCTACCGCCCCAGATGCGGTTCAGCGCGAGGAAACCGTGCAGACCGAACGTGCTGCTCGATGCCGACTGGAATACGACCTTGCCCTTGTACTTCGGATCGGCGAAGTCGGTCCACGACGTCGGGGCCGCCCAGCCCTTTTCCTTGAAGAGCTTCGTGTTGTAGCCGATACCGGTCATGCCGAGCTGCACACCAGCGCCCATATCGTCCTTCACGCGGGCCGAGGGCAGCAGTTCCTTGAGCACCGGCGCATCGTCGAGCTTCTGGCACACGCCCATGCTGATGGCGCGAGCCATCACACCGTCGTCGAGAAACACGACGTGCACCTGCGGGCTGTTACGGTTGGCGAGCAGCTTGGCGAGTACGTCCGACGACGTACCCGGCACCACCACGACCTTCACGTTGTTGGCCTTCTCGAATTCCGGGAAGACCTGACTCGTGTAAGCCTTTTCCATCGGGCCGCCATTCATGCCGATGTACAGCGTTTTCGACTGCGACCAGGCCGCGCTGCTCGCGCCCAATGCCAGCGCCGCAGCGCACATGACGACCTTACGGGATAGCTTCATCGTGGTTCTCCTTGCGTTTTCCAGGGTGTTAGGAATGTAGGTTGTGGACGGACTCAGAACGTGTGGCATGTCTCGGGTTCCCTCGTGTGCATCAGGCGGGGGCGCCGACTTTCGCGAACCGGTCGACCGCAAAGGCATCGATCGGCGTAGCCGTCTGCCCTTGCGTGACCAGATCGGCCAGCACCTCACCGACGCCCGGGGCCAGCAGAAAACCGCCGCCGCAAAAGCCGAAGGCATGCACCAGTTGCGGGGTGGTACGGCTCATGCCGATGATCGGGTTGTCGTCGGGCGTCTCGCCTTCCACGCCGCTCCACGTGCGGATCAGCAAGGCGTTGCGCAGCGCCGGCAACAACGCACACGCCTCGCGCATCACCGCGCGCGTGGTGTCGGCCGACGGCTGGGCGTACTCGCCGTCGCCGGTGCCGCGCCCGCCGCCGATCACGCAGTTACCGCGCTCGACCTGACGTGCATAGACACCGCCGCCGTAGACACCGAGGCTGTGCCCGACGAAGCGGGGCAACGGCTCCGTCACCCACATGTTCGGATAGATGGCATGCATCGGCACACGCTCGCCGAACGTCCCGGCGATGTGATTCGCCCACGCGCCGGACGTATTGAGCAGCCAGTTGCTGCTCACGTGCAGGGCGTCGCCCGCCTCGGGCTGTGCCGTGAGCTGAAAGTGCTTGCCGTCATGCGCGATCGAGGTGATCGGGGTGCGTTCTCGAACGTCTGCCCCGAGGGCACGCGCCGCACGCGCGAAGGCCGGCGAGACAAGACGCGGATTCGCATGGCCGTCGCTCATGCACAGCGAGCCGCCGACAGCCCCATCGCCCAGCCACGGAAAGCGCTGGCGGAACTCGGCCCCGCGAAACACCGTGGAGGACAAGCCGTAATTGGCGGCCATGGCGGACCACTTGTCGAGCGGTTCGAGATCGCTCTCGCGACGTGCAAGACGCAGGTGACCCGAGCGTACGAACTCGCCGTCGATACCGATGAGCTCCGGCAGACGATCCCAGACCCGCCGCGCACGCATTGCGAGCGGCAATTGCTCCTCGGGGCGCCCCTGACAACGCACGCCGCCGTAATTGACGCCGCTGGCTTGCGCGCCGCAATAGCGTCGCTCGAACAACGCGACCTTCAGGCCGCGCTCGGCCAACGCCCGTGCGGCCGATGCGCCGACCAACCCGCCACCGGCGACCACGACGTCGTAATGCAAGGTCTCACTCATCGCGCGCCTCCTCGGGAATGGCGGCGACGTTCTCGTCGAAAAGCATGGGGGCAATCGGAATCGGTTTGATCGGCGCCTGCGCACGCAGACGACCCACTTGCGCGAATGTCTGCCCGCTCGCCTCGGCGAGCACATGGCATGCCGCTTCGCCGCACATACGGCCCTGGCAACGCCCCATGCCCACGCGTGTGAGCGCCTTGAGGCGGTTGATTTCGGTCACGCCGTCAAGACGCGCGCAATCGCGCAAGGTACGGGCGGTGACTTCTTCGCAACGGCACACGAGCATGTCGTCGGGCCACTGCGAAGCCGGATCTTCCGGCAATGCGAACGCCTGCTCGATGCCTTCGCGAAAACGGCGGATGCTCGCGAGCTTGCGCTCGATGGTGGCAGCATCAGGCGCATCAGGCATGGCGGGCGCCGCGATGCCGAGGTCTTCGAGCAACGCCAGTGCCGCGCGGCGGCCGGCGAGTTCTGCGGCGTCGGCACCGGCAATGCCCGCACCGTCGCCCGCCAGATAGATGCCCGGCTGCGAGCTGCGGCCTGCGGCGTCGCGCTCGGGCAGCCAGCAACGGTTGAGATCGTCGAAGACGAAACGGCAACCGGCCAGATCGGCGAGTTGCGTTTCCGGACGCAGGCCATAGCCCAGTCCCACCGCACTGCATTCGAGCGATTGTTCGCGGCCATCGCGCTGCCAGCGAATCGCGCGGACCCCGGCAGTGCCGTCGATACCGTCGAGCGTCACGCCGGTTTCGATGCGCACGCCACGGGCGCGCAACCAGCCCACGTAGTAGACGCCCTTGGCAAACGTCGACGGCTGACTGAGCAGTCGCGGCGCAGCCTTCGCCTGCGCGACGAACGCGCTGGTGTCGAGCACCGCGACGACGTTCGCCCCGGCTTTCGCGTACTGGTACGCCACGAGGTATAACAAAGGCCCGGTGCCCGCGAACACCACCCGTTCACCGATGGCGCAGCCCTGCGCCTTAAGCGCGACCTGCGCGCCGCCCAGCGTGTACACGCCTGGCAATGTCCAGCCCGGCAGCGGGAGCACGCGATCCGTCGCCCCGCTGGCAATGATGAGATGGCTGAACGGTACGGCCGTTTCGCGTCCGCCATGCATCGTGTGGAGCCGCTTCGGATCGCACGCCCACACCAGCGTTTCGGGACGATAGTCGACCTGTGGCAGCAACGCGGCCATGGCGTTGTGGACGGCATCGGCCTTGGCGGCTTCGAAGCCGTACAACGCCTGCTTGCTGCGCGCGAATCCTGCGTCGGCGGGCGGTTGACGATAGATCTGACCGCCCCAGCGCATGTTTTCGTCGAGCACGATCGGGCGCACGCCAGCCGCAACGAGTGTCTGCGCTGCGCGAATTCCCGCCGGACCGGCGCCGACGATCACCACGTTAGCGTCATTCACGAGATTCCGGTTTCCGGCGCGCTCATTCATGCGAGCCTCCGTGAATTTCGTCGACGTCGGCCGCACGCGTGACGATACGCATGCCGGCCTGAACGGTCGTGGAGCACGCACGCAAACGCGTGAGTTGCATATCGCCGCCACCGGCCGTCGTCGTCTCGCAACGCACCCAGCAGTCCTGACAGGCGCCGATCAGGCAGAAGCCCGCACGCGGCGTGCCGCTGAACTCGCTGATGCGCACGTGGCGCTGATGCGTGAGGATGGCCGTGAGCAGCGTGTCGCCCGCGAGCGCCTGCACCGGCTCGCCGTCGATGAAGAACGTGACCGGCGAGCGTGAGGTCTCGGCCAGCCGCTTCATTTGCGGATGGCAGGTCGTTTGCCCCGTCGCGCGCGACGATTGAGGGAATTGGGAAGAACTGGACATAGGAGTCGTCGTTGAGCGCGCGTTCAGTGCTGGCCGATCAGAATGCGATTCAGGCCGTAGATGCGGTCGAGCAGCAGCATCGCGCCGAGCGTCACTGCAATGACGAGCGCCGAGACGGACGCCATCATCGGATCGATCGACTCGGTGGCGTACATGTACATGCGCACCGGCAGCGTGACGGTTTGCGGCGCCGTGAGGAAGACCGACATCGTCAGTTCGTCGAAGCTGTTGATGAACGCCAGCAGCCAGCCGCCGGTAATGCCCGGCAGGATCATCGGCATGGTCACGCGGCGGAACGTCGTCCACGAACCGGCACCGAGCGAGGCGGCCGCGTTCTCGACGCTGCGGTCCAGGCCGCTGATCGACGCGAGCACGAGACGCATGATGAACGGCGTCACGATGATCATGTGCGCGAAGATGAGCGCGCCGAACGAGCCGGTCACGCCGAGCATGGCGAAGAAGCGCAGCAATGCGATGCCGAGCACGAGGCCCGGAATCACCAGCGGCGAGAGCAGCAGACCGTTGAGGAAGTTGCGTCCCGGAAAGCGCGAACGGCCGATGGCCAGCGCGGCCGGCAGCGCAATCGCGAGCGAGAGCGTGGCCGAGATGAACGCGAGCTTCAGACTGGTGAAGAACGACGCGATGAAGTCAGGGTAGTCGAGAATCGCGCGGAACCAGCGCAGCGAAATACCGCGCGTGGGCAGCGAGAGCGTTTGTTCCGGCGTGAACGCGACCAGCACCACGATGATCATCGGGGCGAGCACGAAGAGAATGACGAGCGCGTGGAACGCGAGCGCCAGGGGACTGTTTTTGCGCATGATGGCGAGTGAGTTCTGTTCTGCGAAAGACCCGAGGGCCTTAGCCCATGCTTCGCGAGTAGCGACGATCGAGCAGACGGTAGTACGTCAGCATCACGATCAGGTTCGCCACGAGCAGCAGCACGGCAATGGTCGCGCCCAGCGGCCAGTTCAGCGAACTGAGGAACTGGTCGTACACGGCGGTAGCGGCCACTTTGAGGCGGCGTCCGCCCAGCAGGCTCGGAATCGCGAAGGCGCTGGCCGACAGGCCGAACACCATCAGACTGCCCGAGAGAATGCCGGGCACCAGTTGCGGCAGCACGATGCGGCGCAGCGTGGTCGCGGGCGACGCCATGAGCGAGAGCGCCGCGTTCTCCGTCTGCGGATCGAGACGTTGCAGCGACGTCCACACAGGAATCACCATGAACGGCAGCATCACGTGCGAGAGCGCCACGACGACGGCGAAGTTGGTGTACTCCATCTTGAACGGCCCGATGCCGATCAGCCCGAACGCCTGATTGATCAGGCCGCCGGAACTCAGCAGCATGCTCCAGCCGAATGCCCGCACCACGATGGACACGAGCAGCGGCGAGAGAATCACCAGCAGGAACAGCGAGCGCCACGGGTCACCCATGCGCGAAAGCACATAGGCTTCGAACGTGCCGACCACGGCGCAAATCGCCGTGACCGTCAGCGAAATGCCGAAGGTGCGCAGGAAGATCGTATGGAAGTACGAGTCGAACAGCACTTCCTTGTAGTTCTCGAACTGGAACGCCGCAATCGGACCGCTCGCCGGGTCGAACTGATAGAACGTGAGCGCCAGCGTCATGAGCAACGGAATGAGCACCAGCGCCACGAACAGCAGCATGGCCGGCGCACTCATCACCCACATCGGCAGGTAGGCATGCCACGGCGCACGCGCGGCGCTCGCGATGTCCGTGTGCGGGACTTGCAGGGTTTCAGCCATTGGCGCACGCTCCCGCAGCAACGAAGCGCACCGATTCCGGATGCCAGTCGAGACCGACCGGCGAACCTTCGTTCAACGGTTCGCCGCCTTCGTTCTGGCAGCACACGAGCACTTCGCCCAGCGCGCTGTCCACGCGATACAGCCACTGGCTGCCGAGGAAGAAGCGGCTCGTCACCGTTGCCGACAAGCGGCCGGCCGACGGTGCGCACAGGCGTACCTTCTCGGGACGCAGACACATCGTGATGGCATCGCCCACCGCCATGCTGCGGTCACGCGGCGCCAGGTCCGAGAGTGCTGCGCGCTGCGTGAGTTGCGCGCCCAGTTCGATATGCAGATGCTCGCCGTCGCGCGCGGCCACACGGCCGGCCAGCATGTTGGCCTTGCCGATGAACTGCGAGACGAACGGCGTTTCCGGACGCTCGTACGCCCGGTACGGCGTGTCGACCTGCGTGATACGGCCGGCTTCCATGACCACGACGCGATCGCTGATCGACAGCGCTTCGGACTGGTCATGCGTCACCATGATCGTGGTCGTACCGATCTTGCGCTGGATCGAGCGCAGCTCGAACTGCATGTCTTCACGCAGCTTGGCGTCGAGGTTCGACATGGGTTCGTCGAGCAGCAGCACGGGCGGCGCAATCACGACCGCACGCGCGATCGCCACACGCTGACGCTGGCCGCCCGACAGTTCACGCGGGAAACGGTGACCGAGGGCGTCGAGCCGCACCAGCGCGAGCGCCTCGCGAATGCGGTCCTTGCGTTCTGCCTTGTCGACGCCCCGCATCTCGAGGCCGAAGCCGACGTTGTCCGCCACCGTCATATGCGGGAACAGGGCGTAGCTCTGGAAGACGATGCCCAGGCCGCGCTTGTTCGGGCGCATGTTGGTGATGTCGCGCCCGTCGAGCGTGATGCGCCCGGTCGTGGCTTCGACGAAGCCCGCGATCATCTGCAACGTGGTGGTCTTGCCGCAGCCCGAAGGCCCGAGCAGCGAGACGAACTCGCCTTTCTCCACCGAGAGATTGACGTTCGAGACGGCATTGAGCTCGCCAAACGTCTTGGAAACATCCGTCAAAGTCAGAAAAGACATGGTCACTACCTTTGGGGCACACACGCGCCACATGAAATGCAATTGCATCGAACAGTAGCGAGCCAAATTGCATGCCGCAAGATAACGATTCCATGAAATGAGATAAATTTTCAGATTATTTCGTTTGACGGAATATTTAGCGAATGAATGCGCCCTTTCGTTTCGTGTCAGCGTCTCGGGATAATCCCTAACTTATGATGATTATTGGTAGTTTTTGCAGGTTTCGAGGCGTCACGCCAGTTTCCAAGCCATATCGGCTTGCGCTAGTATTCCGTTTGACGGAATATTCGAGACCCTGATGAGCACCTCCGACTCACCCCGCATGACCGACGTGAAGGAAGCGTCGCCCGCAGAATCCGCCGGCGCAGGCATTCTGCAACGCACGTTCGCGGTCATTCGCGCCCTCGGCGTCGCCAAACCCGAAGGCGAGCGCGTCACCCATATCGCCAAGGCCGTCGGTCTGAGTCAGGCTACGGTGCACCGGATTCTTCACGCCCTCATTGCCGAACAGGTCGTGGAGCAGGACGAGACGTCCAAGCTCTACCGGTTGAGCATCGATTTCTTCGCCATGGCCGCGCAGGCGGGCAACCCGAGCGGCATGCGCACGCTGTGCCGCCCGTCGCTGCTGCGTCTGTGCGCAAGCCTCGGCGACACGATCTTCCTGCTCGTGCGCAGCAGCTTCGATGCGGTCTGTCTCGACATGTGCGAAGGCCCCTTCCCGATCCGCTCGTTCACGGGTGACATCGGCGGACGCGTCGCGCTGGGCGTCGGTCAGGGCAGTCTTGCGATTCTGGCGTTCCTGCCGGAAGCCGAGCGCGAGGAGATCATTCGCTTCAACGTGCCGCGCTTGCGCGGTTACGGCGTGCTCGACGAGGTCTACCTGCGCACCGAGATCGAACGGGTGCGCCAGTTGGGGTATGCCGGGAGCAACAGCGGTGTGCTCGATGGCATGGCGGGGGTCGCGGTACCGGTCTTCGACCGTACGGGGCACGCTGTCGCCGCGCTGAGCGTCGGCACGCTGGCCGCGCGTCTGTCGCAGGATCGTTTGCCGATGGTGGTGGAATTGCTGCGACGTCAGGCCGAGTTGATCGGCCCGCAGACCAATCCGTTCGACGTCGCGATGCGCCGCCCGATGCACGGCCTCACGCGTGCGCTCACGACGGAACCGCTGGCCTGAGCCGACGATAATCCGGCTCGGTTTCCGACGTCCCCCGTCCTTTCGACCGACGATGATCCCTGCGGCGCCGCCTTCGGGCCAGGTCCGACGAGATCCGGCCTTTTGATGGCCGAAAATGACCGGCGCACTGCGTGCTGACCTGCGAGAATCGCGAACGGGCACGGGCACGGCGGCATCCGCCAGCCGGCCCTCAGTAGAGACAGCGCTGGCAACAGCGACAACGGCGACAGGAGCGGAGGCAAGTCATGGCATCAGGCGAACACGAGTACCGCGTCGAGGTGGAATGGATCGGCAATGAAGGCAGCGGGACCTCGGGCTATCGCGCATACGGGCGCAATCATGAGATTCGCGCAGACGGCAAACCGTCGATTCCCGGCTCGGCCGACCCCGCCTTTCGTGGCGATGCGACACGCTGGAATCCCGAGGATCTGCTGGTCGCATCTGCGAGTGCCTGCCACAAGCTCTGGTATCTGCATCTGTGCGCCGAAGCGGGCATCGTCGTCGAACGGTATCGCGACAACGCCCTGGGCACCATGATCGACACCGCGACCGAAGGACGCTTCACCCGGATCGTGCTGCGTCCGCATGTCACGATTCGCGCCGGCGGCGACGTCGCACTCGCCGAGCACCTGCATCACACCGCGCACGAGAAGTGCTACGTGGCCAATTCGGTCAATTTCCCCATCGACTGCGAACCGGTGATCGAGACGATCGAGGTGTGAGTGGCGACGGCCGAATGAGAGAGATCAGCGGCAGGCGAGCGAGCACCCTGCCGCGCCGATCACGGCAGCAGCGCCGACGGCGGTACCCAGCAGGAACGTTTGTGCCGAGCTTGCGCACCCCTGCAATCCTGTCGCCCCGACCAACAAGGCAGTGACGATCAGCCGGCGCATACGGTCTCCCATTTTGATGTTGGCGCATGGTAAGGCCACAACGTGTAGCGTGGCGTGATTCGTAAGGTCGGGAAATGCAAAACCGCGGGACCATTGACTCTCGTCCAACGGATTGATAAGATCGGTTCACTTTCAAAACGCCCTCCCGGTCCGCCGGGAGGGCGTTTCGTTTTGGTTCCACTCAACAACATGGAACCTTGAAATGAAAGCAGCCTTCGACATCCACGCCAGCACCGGCAACCTCCTCGGCCACGTCCGTTACGGCGACGGCCCCACGCACGTGCTAGTCATGCACGACTGGCTCGGCGACCACACCAGCTTTGACACCACCCTGCCCTGGCTGGACGCTCACGCCTTCACCTATGTCTTCGTCGACTTGCGCGGCTACGGGCATTCCATCGACATGACCGGCGAATTCACCGTGCCGGAAATTGCGGCAGATTGCCTCCGGCTCGCCGATCATCTCGGCTGGCAGCGCTTTCACGTCATCGGTCACTCGATGACGGGCATGGTGACGCAACGTCTGGCGGCGGACGCCCCGTCGCGCATCGCGAGCGCCATCGCCGTGTGCCCGGTGTCCGCTGCCGGCAACCGTCTGAGTCCCGAAGCGCTCGCGTTCTTCGCAAGCACGACGCAGGACGATGACGCCCTTCGACGACTGTTCAAGTTCGTCACCGGCGGACTCTCGGATACGTGGGCCGATCGCAAGGTCCGGCAAAACCGTGATTCGGTCGCTCCCGCGTGCCGGATGAAGTACCTCGACATGCTGGTCACGGCGGACTTCGCCGATGACGTCCGAGGTCTGGAAACACCGTATCTGGTGATGGTCGGTGACAAGGACCCCGGACTCGATGCGCAAGCGATGGAGCGAACGTTTCTCGCATGGCATCCCAACGCGACATTGCAGGTGATGCCGAATTGTGGGCACTACCCGATGCAGGAATGCCCGCCGTATTTCGCGAGCGTCGTCGAGACATTTCTGAAGCGTCACGCCGCCTGAGACGCTTGCCGCTCTCAATAGACGCCGCACGGGGACCGGACTGGGACGAACGCATGAAATACTGCATGCAGATCTGATCCGGCACGCGCTCCCCGCACCGTGCCGTTTGTACGGCCCGCAGCTAACCCTGCGGGCCGCCTTTTTCCATTTCCTCGGACGTCAGTTCGCACGCCAGCCGTCGTTATGCACGCGGTCGGCAACTCTGCCACCGCGCTATCATGGGCCGCCCGATCAACACGATGCATCGAGATTGCACGGATTGCCCATCATGACCGAACGCCTGCCCGTAGAACTTCCGAAAGCGTACCGCCTGCTCAATCACGGCCCGACCGTGCTCGTCGGCAGCGCCCACGCCGAACGCCGCAATGTGATGGCGGCCGCCTGGTCGATGCCGCTGGATTTCTCGCCGCCGAAGGTCGCTGTCGTCATCGACCGCAACACGCTCACGCGGGAGCTGGTCGAAGCGTCGGGAGAGTTTTCGCTGAACGTGCCCGCGCGCCTCATCGCCCGCGAAACGCTCCACGTGGGGTCAGTTTCCGGCCGCGACACCGACAAGTTTGCGGACGGTTCCGGCGTGACGGCCTTCGCAGGCTCACACATCGGCGCCCCGCTGATCGACGGCTGCCTCGCATGGCTCGAATGCCGCGTGATCCCCGAGCCGCACAATCAGGATCGCTACGATCTGTTTCTCGGCGAAGTCGTGGCGGCGTGGGCCGATCCGCGCGCGTTTCGCGACGGGCACTGGCAGTTCGCGCCGGGCGTCTCGCGCAGTCTCCACTACATTGCCGGCGGCAACTTTTTCGAGACCGGCGAAGCGTTCGACATCTCACCCGACAGCCCTTCCACCGCCAACTCATGAGCCACACTCTGCCCACGCCGCGCGCCTCAGATCGCGCCGACGACGTTGCACAAGCCGCACACGCCGTGCAGGCTGCCCAGACGGCACAGCACGCCCTGGCGCGCTGGCGGGCGGGCAATTCCGTGGGCGAAACGGATGAAGTGAGCCCCGTAGTGAGCCCCGCAGTAAGCCCGATGAGCAGCGTCGGCGAAATGCATGGCATGGGTGATATGGACGCCGCAACAGGCGTCGCATCGTCGCAATTGCCAAGCGACTTCGGGCGCGGCAGAATTGACACCGTCACGGCTGTCTTCGATCGGGAGTCCACCTGGCTACGCGCCCGGTCGCAAGTCTCTCCCGCGACATCCGAGTCATCTGCGAGTCCGGCGTTTGCACGCCAGCGCCTTGAGCATCACCAGCATCACCAGCAACGCGAGAATTTCGGAACTTTCGAGTCTTTCGAACCTTTCGTGCAGTTGCCGGATCTGCGGCAGGAATTTCCGTCGCCGGCACTGCTGTCGTCTAACCGCTGGGCCCTGCCCACCCGTCGCGACATGACTGCATCCGGTGCCGATTCATCTGATTTCGACGACGCCCGCCAAGGCCTGCAACGGCTGGCGTCCCCTTCATCTGGCCGCATGAGCGGTCTCGGTGGTGCCGGCAGCGTCGGCCTCGACGAAGCCGAGCGCCTCGCCGCGCTACGCCGCTATGAGATCCTCGACACGCCGCCCGAGCCCGCGTTCGACCGTATCGTGCGACTAGCGTCTCATGTGCTCGGCACGCCGATCTCGCTCATCTCGCTGCTCGACGAGTCGCGCCAATGGTTCAAGGCGCGTCGCGGCATCGATGCGACACACACACCGCGCTCGATGGCCTTCTGTTCGCATGCGATTCTCAGCGACGACGTGCTCGTCGTGCCGGATGCCCGTGCCGACCGGCGCTTTGCCGACAACCCGCTGGTCACGGGCGATCCGAACATCCGCTTCTACGCCGGCGCCCCGCTGCGCACGCCCGAAGGGCATCGGCTCGGCACCTTGTGCGTGATCGACCGCCGTCCTCGCGATCTCGACGACGAGAAGCGCGCCCTGCTCGCCGACCTTTCCTCGCTCGTGGTCGACGAACTCGAACTTCGCCGCGTGAACCGGGTACTGGGCGACATGGCGATGCGCGACGGCCTGACGGGTCTGCTCAACCGCCGGGCGTTCCTGATGCAGGCCGAGCGCCAGTTCGCCACTGCACGCGCCCAGCAGCGCCGACTGTCGGTGCTGATGCTCGACATCGATCATTTCAAGGCCGTCAACGATACGTGGGGGCATGCTATCGGCGATCGCGTCATCGTCGAACTGACGCTGGTCTTGCGGGCGGCACTGCGCAAGAGTACTGTGATCGGCCGTCTGGGCGGCGAGGAATTCGCCGTGCTGTTGCCCGAGACCGATGCGCGCCGTGCGGCCCAGGCGGCCGAGCGCATGCTGAGCGCGATCAACGGCGCGAGCGTGCCGGGTCCGAACAGTGCGACCCCTGTGCGGTTTTCCGCGAGCATCGGCGTGAGCAGCCTCACCCCGGACGACGCCGACTTCGGCACGCTGCTGCAACGCGCTGACCGCGCGCTGTATGCGGCCAAGCAGGCCGGCCGCAACCGCGTGGCCGTGCTGTGACACCCCTACCGTACTGACGAATCGACGAAAGCATGGGCAAAAGCCGACTGGAAGCCTTCAGCGATGGCGTAATCGCCATCATCATCACGATCATGGTGCTGGAAATGAAAGCACCGCACGGCAGCGAACTGGCCGACCTCCTGCCGGTCGCGCCCACGTTCCTGACCTACATCCTCAGCTATGTCTACGTGGGCCTTTACTGGAACAACCACCACCATCTTTTCCAGGTGGTGCAAAAGGTCTCCGGCGGCGTACTCTGGGCCAATCTGCATCTGCTCTTCTGGCTGTCGCTGATTCCGTTCGTCACGCACTGGCTGGGCGAAAACCACTTCACCGCGTGGCCGACGGCACTCTACGGCGTGGTGCTCTGCATGGCGGCCATTGCTCACTTCATTCTGTCGCGCGCCCTGCTGGCCGTGCACGACGGCGGCAACAAGCGGCTCGCCGCAGCCCTCGGGCGCGATTACAAGGGCAAGCTCTCGGTCGTGGTGTATGCCGTGGCCATCGGGCTGGCGTTCGTGGTGCCGGCAGTTTCACTCGCGCTGTATGCGCTGATGGCCGCCGTGTGGCTGATTCCCGACCGCCGTCTCGAACACGTGATCGACGCCTGAGCGTCTGAACCGATGCGCGACACCTGTCGACGCGCATCGGGTTTTTACGTAGTATCCGCTCCACTATGCAAAACGTAACTTTTGAATTGACGGGCGAATTCGTCGCCCTGAACGACCTGCTCAAACTCACCGGTGTCGTCGACTCCGGCGGCGCGGGCAAGGTCCTCGTGGCCAACGGCGAAGTCACGGTCGACGGCCAACTGGAAACGCGCAAGACCTGCAAGATCCGCGCGGGTCAGACCGTCGCCGTGGGCGGGATCCGCATTCGCGTCAAGGCGGCCTGAGCGCGTTCTCGGCCCAACCGGCGGGAAAGTCTCGCGAAGGTCGCCCAATACCGTCCGCCGACCGCTTTTCTTCCGTCTGTCGTATTGCCCGGGACGCCATCGTCACGTGACGTCTCCCGGTTTCTCCCACGTGAGCCTGCCCCCGCAGGTCGCTATACTTGAAAGCGATTTTGGCGTGTCAGCCCCAGTCACACCCGACAATGTCCTCAGGACGTCCGAGGAGGTCCGCTCGATGGTCGCGCCCGGTTCACCGTCCGCCGTCGGCGCCACACCGGCGCCAGGGCGCGAAGCGTTGCTCGAAGCACTCGACCGCTCGCTGGGCATGCTCACGCTCACGCCGGATGGCACCGTCGTCGATGTCAACGACAAACTCCTCGGTGTCTTCGGGTACACACGCGACGCGCTGATCGGCAAACGCCACGCCATGCTGTGCGATCCGCTCGACGACACCTGCGGCGACGCACTCGCCCAAGTCGTCAGCACCCGACGCTCGCACACCGATCAGGTACGGCGTCTTCGCCGCGACGGCAGCGCGCTCTGGCTCGAAGCCACTTACAACCCCGTATTCGACGACGACGGCAATCTCACTTACGTGATCAAGTTCGCCGTGGACGTGACCGAGCGCGTGGCGCGCCAGGCCGCCGACGACGCCCGCCTGCACCTGCTCTCGCTCGGCGTCGACGAGACGGACAACGCCGTGCTCATCACCGACGCACAGGGCAGCGTCTGTTACGTGAATGCAGGCTTCACGCGCATGCTCGGCTATGCCGCGAGCGAGGTGCTCGGCAAATTGGCGCATGCCCCGTTCGCCGATGCGCCGTTGGGCGAGTTCGCCGACGACGCGTCGGCGGTCGACATCCGGCAGGCGCTCTCGGGGTGTCTGGTTGCCGCCCGCGACGGCCGCAGTTGCCATTGCGAAGTGCTCGTACGGACCGCGCAGCGTCAGCCGCTGTGGGTCTCCGTTGTCACGAACCCGATTCTGGATACCCACGGCAAGCTCGTGAATGCCGTGGTGCTGTTCACCGACATCACGCAATCGAAGATTCAGGAAGTGTTGCAGCACAAGGCGCTGGCCGCGATGGTGCGCGATGCACCGCTCGTGGAAGTGCTCACGCTCGTGTGCCGCGAACTGGAGCAGATCGCCCCCGAGGTCATGGCCTCGGTCGTGCGGGTCGACGCCGAGGGCCGGTTGCGCCCGCAAGCCGGGCCAAGTCTGCCCGCGCAATACCATAAGACGATCGACGGCGTTGCCATCGGGCCGAACGTGGGCACCTGCGGCACGGCGGCCTTTCTGGCGCGCCCCGTCATCGTGACCGACATTGCGAACGACCCGCGCTGGGCGGATTTTCGGGAGATGGCCACCGAGTTCGGACTGGCGGCGTCATGGGCCATGCCGATCATTGCGAACGACGGGCGGGTGCTCGGCGTGCTGGCGTTCTATTACCGCACCGTGCGCGGCCCGAATGCGCTGCACGAGCGTCTGGTCGACGTGTGCGTGCATCTCTGCAAGCTCGCCTTCGAGCGCGACGAATCGCGCACGCGTATTCGTCAGTTGGCGTTCTCCGACAGCCTGACCGGCCTGCCCAACCGCAGCATGCTCGGCGTGCTCGCCGCACAGGCCATTGCCAGCGCGACGGAATTGAACACGCGCATGGCCGTCATCTTCATCGATCTGGACCGATTCAAGCAGGTCAACGACTCGCTCGGTCATCAGGCGGGAGACGTGCTGCTGCGCACGATCGCCCAGCGTCTGCGCCGGGCGCTACGTGGTGCGGACATCGTCGCGCGACTCTCGGGCGACGAGTTCGTGGCCGTGCTCACAGAGTGCGACCCGGAGCGGCTCGACATCGCCATCGAACGTATGCGCAGCGCCCTCACGGCGCCGTGCCAGATCGACGGGGTGACGCTGGTCCCGTCGGGCAGCTTCGGCATCAGCCTGTTTCCGAATCACGGTCGCGAATTCGACATCCTGCTGCAACATGCCGACATGGCGATGTATCAGGCAAAGATGACGAGTCCGGGCAGCGTGCGCTTCTACAGCGAAGACATGAATATCCACGCGCAGGAGCGCCTCGAACTCGAGACCGCCATGCGCGACGCCCTTCGTCTGGGCAAGCTCGAACTCTTCTATCAGCCGCAGATCAATCTGCTCGACGACTCGGTGTACGGGGCGGAAGCGCTCACGCGCTGGAAACATCCGCAACACGGTGACGTGCCGCCGTCGCGCTTCATCGCGCTTGCGGAAGAATGCGGACTGATCGGCGAACTGGGGACGTGGACGCTGCGCGAGTCGTGCCGTCAACTGGCCGATTGGCGGCGGCGCGGCATCGGCATCAGCAATGTGTCGGTCAACCTGTCGCCGACCAATTTCCACGACCACGATCTGCCGCGCACGATTGCCGAGGCGCTGGCCGATCACGAGTTGCCGCCGTCGTGCCTGGCCATCGAAATCACGGAAAGCGTGCTGATGGACCACAACCCGAGCACGTTGCGCATCATCGAGGAAGTCCACAACATGGGCGTGCGTCTCTCGATGGACGATTTCGGCACCGGCTATTCGAGTCTGGGGTATCTGCGGCGTCTGCCGGTCTCGGAACTGAAGCTCGATCGCAGCTTCGTCCATGACATTACACGCGACGAAACGGTACGTGCGCTGACCAATGCCATCATCAGCATCGGCCGCAACCTGCATCTCACCGTGGTCGCGGAAGGCGTGGAAGACGAAGCCCAGCGCGATCTGCTGGTCGCACAGGGCTATCGCGTCGCACAAGGCTATCTGTTCTCGCCTGCGCTATCGGCCGACGGTATCGAGCATTGGCTTGAGCAATGGTCTGCACGTCGGCATACGGCTCACCCGGCCTGAGTTCGATGGCTCCCGATGGATTTCGGCGCGCCGCGCTCCGGATTCATCCGCTGAACGCCAAGCGCCAATTCAAGGCGCGAGGCCCAACTCCATTTGATGCAAGGCCGTCTCGATCGCCTGACTTTGCTCGCCATTGAGGGCGTCGGCGGCAACGCTCGTCTCTCGACGATAGATCATCTCGCCATAAACGTTCGCCAACGCGCGTGCCGACGGGCAGAGCGACAGGTTGCTGTCGGCGGCCTGATGGCTTGTCCAGTAATTGATCGCCTGTTCGATGTCGGCGATGGAGTAGTTGGCTTTCATGGGATATCGTGTCTCGCCGTGGAGTGAATACTGTAATTATATACAGTATTCAGGGAGTCTGAGAATGCCTGCGTATTGGCATGGCACATGAAGCGCCTCGACGTCGATTCTCCAGTGCACGTTTCGGAACTGCAACACTTGATGCAGGTGAAGTGACTTCAGCTTGTGTCGCATCACGAATAACACCATACAAATCAAAAAGTTATCGAACCCGGCACGATATTGGCTTCTGGTTGCGGGAAACGTTGCACGATGCGCCATGCGCTTCGATGCGATCTCCCTCTCAACGATTGCCCCGACGGAGCCCATCATGCCGCCGAGACACGTCACACCGCCTCGCCACGACCTTCGACGCCCCCGGTCGACGGCAGTCGACCCAACCGCTGTTGCCGAATGGCGGCGCGTCGACCTTAGGGGAGTCCTCGCCCTCCTCATACTCGGTCTTCTGGCGCTGAGCGCATCGCCACTTGCCCGAGCGCAGTCGATGCCGCCGGCCTCCGCCACGCCCGTCGACGCATTTCATCAACCTTGTGTGGCCGTTCGGGCGATGCCGAACGCGCCGATCCCGGACAAGCGCCCCGCCGCCACTTCCGCCATGGCCGCCACGTTCACGGGCCAGCCGGTGCACAAGTGGCACGTCGACCTCGACAACCGGTGTGCCACGCCGCCCGCCTTCGCGCCGACGCGCGACGTCGACTCGACATCCGTCTGGTATGTCGATGCACCGGAGCGAAACCCCGGGATGTCGCAGCGACATCCCGGCGCGCTCACCTTGCATGGCGTGACGTCCTGAGCGATTGGCCATCACGTTTGCTATGCTGCGGCTTTCGCGTGTCGTCCCCATCGATTTCCGACACGCCTACCGCCTCTCATGAATCGCAATGTCCGCTAATACCCCTGAGCCTCGAGACACCGCCAACAAAGCCCGTCAAGCCAAGCCGGCCGCTGTCGACGTCACACCGCCGCCGCCGGGCGCCACGCCGCTCGCGTGGATCGGGCTGCTCGCTGCGGCCGCCTGGGTCCTCAAGAGTCCGAACCCCACCTGGGGTGTCGGGGTGCTGTGCCTTTGCGCGGGATTGATCTCGTCGTTCGGTGCACGCCGCCGCGCACGCGCCCCGTGGCCCGCCTTCTTCACGGGACTGTTGCCTGTCGGTGTTGCGCTGTTCTTCGCCCTGCTGATGCTGCGTCCACTGTTCCGGTGACACGTCACACAGGGGTCACGCCGCTGACATCGCGGCGAATCCCTGTCGCCCCCCTAAAGTTACCCACAGCTTCTGTGGATAACCCACTGGATAACCTCACACCACCCTCGCAGAACGCCCGTCGTTACACGCTGTCAAGAGGATTGCCCGTTTCAGCGTCAGCATTGGACAAATTTATTAGGCTTGACGTTTGCCACCGCTTCTGGCTCGTTTCCGGGGCACGTCTACCCTGCTTCCAAGCCGCCTTGTCACAGCTTTGACACGTCGAGAATCGGCGCGAAACAGCACGAGATGCTGCCAACCGCTCCCTGCCGATTCACGGCTCGGGTGCCCGGCATCGCGTGCACGGGAGGGTTCGCAGCACAAGGGAAACGGCCTATGATGGAGACATGCGACACCTCGCGAGGAGAACGTCTCGTATGACCCAATCCGACAAGCCGTCCGTCAACGCCACGCCTGCAGACGCCCGCACCGATACGCTCGACACATCGGTAACGGAAGCCGAACGCGTCCATCTGGACGAATTGCTCGCGCGACACTCGGTCACCGAAACCGTCGACCGGGCCTCCGTCATCGATCTGATCAAGCGGCTGCGCGAACCCGATGTGCAGACCTCGGAAGATCGCGATCGTGTCGTGAAGGAAAGCCGGTTGTGGAAGGAAGTCTCGCACCGCGATACCGCCATGTCCCTGCTGAACTCGCTGGCCCAGATGGCCCCGATCTTCCTCAACCAGATTCACTGGTGACGGTTGCCGCGCCGGCGTCTACCGGCGCATCCCCTGCCTTGGCGCCGCGGCGCTCCACTGGCATTTCCCCTTCGATCCATTGATCTGGATTAACTTTGCGCACCGGCGCCGGTTCGCGAACAGGACGATGTCGCGCTCGTGCCTTACAATGCGGGTCGCCCAAGTTTTCCCTGATGAATCGACATCATGACCACCACGCTGGACACCCCCACTGAATTCAAGAGCTGGATTTGCCTGATTTGCGGCTGGATCTATAACGAAGCCGAAGGCGCGCCGGACGACGGCCTCGCCCCCGGCACGCGCTGGGCCGATGTGCCCGCCGACTGGCGCTGCCCGGAGTGCGACGTGTCGAAGGAAGATTTCGCGCTGTCGGAGTTCTGACACGAGTCGGCGTTGCCCGGCCCGGGCGCGTTGGCTATGCCCTCGCCCCCGGGTAATGCTGCGATATCGGTCAGGTATCTGCAGTCAAGTGTCTGCGACGCCGAAGGTTCGGCTCGCAGATGCGGCATCAGTGATGCCAGCCCCACCCACGGCCACGCCCCCATCCGCGGTGATAGCCGCCCCCGTAGTACCCGCCCGACACGCCGAACGTGACAACCGGCGCCGGCGCCACGGCATAGCCCGGCGCGTAGTAACCAGGCGCGTAGTCGTATCCGCTGTAATATCCGCCGCCGTATGCGGGCGCCCCGTAAGGCACCGCCACACAACCGCCCAACAATAAGGCCACGGCAGCGCCGCCGGCCAGCATGAGTATGCGTTTCACGATGATGTCTCCTGCACGAACTATTCGGATCCTGCGTGACGAAGCATTCGCCACGCCTGCTTGATCCGTTAGACATGCGGGTTCCCGTGAAATGCGGGGAAAGGACTCGCTCTTTGGTTACCAAACGTGACATTGGTAACCGCAGCGAAACTGGACTGGCGGTCTTAGAACACCCAGCAGCGATCGCGTCCGGCGCGCTTGGCGCGATACAGCGCCATGTCGGCGCGCTCGACCATGTTCATCGGTGAATCTGTCTCCTGCCATTCAGTGATGCCGAAACTGGCCGAGAAGCGCAGCGGCGGTTCGCTGCCTTCCAGCGATTCACGTTTGCAGCGCTCACGAATCCGGTCGGCTACCCGTAGGGCATCGCGCTCGCTCGCGCCCGGCAGCAAAATCGCAAACTCCTCGCCACCGATGCGTCCGATCAGATCGTCACCGCGCAGTGTCGACGAGCAGACGAGCACAAACCGGCACAGCACCTGATCGCCGATGGCGTGCCCGTAGGTGTCGTTGATCGTCTTGAAGTGATCGAGATCGGCCACGATGAGGCTCATCGGTTCGTTCTTGCGTTGCGCGGCCTCCAGCAACTGCTCGAAACGATGGAAGAAGTAGCGCCGCGTGAGGCTACCGGTCAGTTCGTCGTAGCTGGCTTCGAACGCCAACTGGTTGTTCGCCGCACGGAGCTCTTCGTTTGATTGACGCATCTCGCGATGCTGCACACGCTCGCGCCAGTAAGTCCAGCCGGCCAGCGCCACGATGACGACACCGCCCAGGTACAGCAACAAGCACAGCGCCAGATCCTTGGCGTGCTGGCGCGTCAATGCATCCCAGGCTTCGACGTTCTCGACCGCATAGACCACCAGATCGTTACTCGAACTCGGACGCGACGAGATCACGAACGGCTTGTGCTGGTCGTTGAATTCGGACATCCGGTCGAGCAATTCCTGCGGCACCCAGGCATTGGAGCGCCCCGGCGCCCGCTTGAACTGCGAGATCGGCATGCGCGCGAAATCGTTACGCTGATACAACGCCAGACGCTCGACGTCAGACAGCGAACCGAGCTTGCCGTCGAGCATGAAGCGATTCTCGAAGCGCGGATCGTTGGCCATGATGACGACACCGTTGCCGTCGGTGATGAACGACTCCCCGCTGCCAACCCAATGGCGCAGACGCGTGAGTCCGATCTTGGTCATGACCACGCCGATCAGCGAACCGTCACGATAAATGGGGGCGCTGAAGTAAAGACCGGGCGCCTGCTGCTCCCAACCGGAGGCATAGCCCTCGAAGCGATCGCCGAGCAAGGCGTGTGTGACGTACGGAACACCGGCCACGGATTGCCCGATGGGAGATGGCGCATCACGATAGTTGCTTGCCGCCACACAGACGCCATTGGGGTCGAGCACCCACACGCGGTCTACACCGAAGTAGCCCTGCGCCCCGCGCAGAAATTCGTTGGCGCGCGCCACGATGTCCGCGCTCGCAGGGCGGGCGCCCGCTGCGGGCAGAACGTCACGCAACAAATCCACCTCGGCCAGTGTCGACGGGATGGCTCTGACCATCGACAAATCCGTGTTGATGGCGTGCACCATGCCGTCGGCAACGCGATCAGCGACCGTTTGCCCCGCATCGACACTCTGCGAGAGCTTGTCACCAACCAGAGACGTCGCCGTGCGGTCAGCGGCAACCCAGCAGGCGACCAGCACGCCGACCGAGACACAGGCGGCATAAAGCCAATGCCTTATCCTCATCCGAAAATCAAACGCTCGTTCTAATATTTTTCACTTATTACGTTGGCAAAGTATTCGCTTCAATCTAGTCGCGTTTCTGTCACTTCCCCGGACAGCGCATCTGGTCACGACCGGCATTCGTTGTGCCTGCGAATTCCTGCCAATTCTGGTCTGCGCGTCAAACACTTTTCCTCGTTTCCGATCCCCGGCTTGTCGCGCCCCGCGCCTTCGGATCCCTGCTACCTGCCATTGTCCACCCCGACAATTGCAGGCTGTTGACAGCCCGTCGCCCCTGCCCGATCTACTGCCGGTTGGGGCTGACGGCCATCCGTTCACGCCGTTTCAAACCATTGCGAGAACGAAGTGATTCTATAGTACTCCGACGATGATGCCGTATGAAAAACCGTCGAACATTCGAAATATTACCAATATCTATTTAACGTATTAACTAGCTCGGTTTTACGTTTATCATTTACTGCTTCTTTATCGGCAAATGCCAAATCGGGCAATTAGCGAATCCAGCTGCTCAATTTCCACCGGACGGGAAAATAAATAGCCTTGAGCGCTGAGTGGAACGAAGTGACGCAGCCAATCGAGTTGTCGTTCGTTCTCTACCCCCTCGACGATCAACTCGATGCCGAGCGAGCGGGCAATATTGACGATATTCGAAATCATCAGGCATGAGCGCGATGAATCGGGAATCGATTCGACGAACGAGCGATCGACTTTCAATGTGTCGACGGGAAAACGTGTCAGATAGGACAACGACGAGTAACCGGTGCCGAAATCATCCAGCGCAATGCGCAAACCGGCACGTTTGAACTGCTCGATCTTCATCTCCACGAGTGCCGGATTCTTCACCATCACCGATTCGGTGATTTCCAGTTCGAGCCGATGTGGCTCAATGGCGTATTCCTTGACCAGACGCTCGACCAGTTCCCCGATATCCCCCCGCCAGAACTGCACGGACGAGACATTCACGGCCAGCCGCAGCGAGCCCATCGGCGTATCGCGCCAGGCCACGAGTTGACGGCAGGCCTGCGTGAGCGCGAACTCGCCGATGGCCACGATCTGACCGGTCGTCTCCGCCAGCGGGATGAACTCGCCTGCGCTGAGCACCCCACGCTCCGGGTGACGCCAGCGAATCAGCGCTTCCATGCCGCAGATGCAATCGCTGCCGAGCGAAATGATCGGCTGATACGCCAGGAAGAACTCCCCGTTCGCCAGCGCCTGCTCCATCTGACGCTCCCAGACGACCAGTTGATGGGCCTGATACGTCATTTGCTGCGTATAGACGCGCACCACGCTCTTGCCGGCCTCCTTGGCCGAGTACATCGCGAGATCCGCCTTCTTGATGAGATCCGCCTCGGTCTCTTCAGGCTTGGACCAGAACGTCACCCCGATGCTCGCATGCAGCGCAAACGACGTGCCGTCCGCCACCATGGGCGCCTTTAGCGCCGCCAGCAGCGTTTCCCCCAGCGGCTCGGCTTGTTCGGGCGCTCCATCGCCTTCGAGCAGCACCATGAACTCGTCGCCGGCGAAACGCGCAAGCATCGCCCCGGCGGGCATACGGGGAATGAAACGCTCCGAGACCTGCCGGATGATCTCGTCGCCCTGCGAATGGCCAAGCGTGTCGTTCACACTCTTGAAGTTGTCGAGATCGATGTGCAGCAGGGCGACCTTGCCCAGTTGATCGGGACTCGACAGCGACTGGCGTAACGACTCCATCAACGCATAGCGGTTCGGCAGACCGGTGAGCGCGTCGTAGGAAATGAGCCTTGTGAGTTGCTGATCCCGGCCGATCAGACGTTGCATCAGGTAGGCGATGAGCGCGAAGAACACCACGAGCGCCACCGAAATGAACGTCGCCATCGTGAGATAGACACGCTCGACGTGACGGTACTCGGACAACTCCTCATCAAGCGACAACCCCACCTGTACTGCGAGCGGGTAATCGCGCAAATGGCGATAGGCGACGATGCGCTCCACGCCATCGATCGGATCGCGCTGCACACCGGAACTCCGTTGCTCGGCGGTGAACGGCGGCAACTCGCCGGTCCCGGTAATGGCGACGCTCGCGCCGGTGCTACGCGCGAGCAACGCGCCATCGTCCGCAATCACGGCGATCTGCCCGTACTGCCCGAGCACGGCGTTCGTATAGAAATCGGACGTGAAGTAACTCGGCTCCTGCGACACCACGACCACCCCTGCGAAGGTGCCGTCGGGATTGTTCAGGCGTCGGCTGAACTGGAGCACCCACTTGCGCGAGACGCGACCGAAGACCGGGTGACTGATGAACAAACCGTCGCTCTCGTCGTCGAGATGCACTCGAAAATGCTCGCGATCGGCAATGTTCACGCCCGCAGTGCCAGGCATCGTGGCGGTGACGATGTTGCCTTTGGCATCCGCCACGCTCACGAGCACCATGTAGCGCTCGGACACGATGCCGTCGGAAAGCGTCTGCTTCAGATTGAAATCGTTGTGGCGGCGTTCGTACTCATACTTCACGAAGCGCGTGATCTGATCGACCTGACGAATGGCGCGCAAGGTCTGTTGTTCCAGCGCGGTGGAGACCGTCGATGCCGACGCCGCCGTGTCACGCAGAATGGCTTTGTGCTCGATGGAGATGCGCCAGAGCACCGCCGTCCAGAGGAGGACAAGGATCAGGAGACCGAAAATCAGGATCGCGACGATCGAGCGATAGGAAGTCGCCCAACGTCCGCGTCGCGCTCCCATCATGCTCGGTTCCGCCATAGGTCGAGATCCTTTCTGCCCTCGCGCCCCCGCGCGATAAGGTCGGTATTGGCCCGTTCGTTAAGAGGATCCAGGCGACGCCACTGACGGGCGCCATGTTTCCGGCAAGTGTAAGGCAATCGCCTCGCCCCCGGAAGTCGTTCTGTATCGTCTCAATCGGGGGATGTATGGCGTTCATCGTGCCGGACGAGCGTCACCCCGCCGTGAAGCGTGCCTTATCTCGGATTACGGAAGTTTCGGCCACCGCCGCATTAGGAGAATCCCGGATCCGGCGAGCACCAGGACGTGACGCCGGATAGACCGAATAGGCCGGATAAGCCGGACGACCCCGGCTCAGGACTTCAGCAGGTCGATGACGGATTCAAGGCGGCGGCGCAGGTCGCCTACGTCGAGCGCCCCTTCGTCCATTACCGCTGTATCGGCAGTCGCCTGACCAGACGCCTGGGCGCTGGCGGCACTGGATGCGCGGGCACCGCGGGGCGTGTCCGCCTCCAGACGATTGCGTGCGCCGTTGATGGTGAAGCCCTGCTCATAGAGCAGTTCCCGGATTCGCCGGATCAGCAGGACTTCGTGATGTTGGTAGTACCGTCGGTTGCCGCGTCGCTTGACCGGACGCAGCTGCGTGAACTCTTGCTCCCAATAGCGCAGCACATGCGGCTTGACACCACATAGCTCGCTCACCTCACCGATGGTGAAGTAACGCTTGGCGGGAATCGGCGGCAAGGCAACGTGATCCATCGCGGCGTTAGCGGAATGGGACGACGGTTAAATTGCGGACGAAAAACCAGCGGCCGCCACAGAATGCGGCGGCCGGGGAATTACTTGCTCAGTACGCCAGACTCGACCATCGACTTGAGCTTCTGGCTGGCGTGGAAGGTGACGACACGACGCGCAGCGATCGGAATCTCCTCGCCCGTCTTCGGATTCCGGCCCGGCCGTTTTGGCTTGTCGCGCAGTTGGAAGTTACCGAAGCCGGACAGCTTGACGCTGTCACCGGACTCAAGCGCATCGCGAATCGATTCGAAGAAGGCTTCGACCATATCCTTCGCTTCGCGCTTGTTCAGACCGACGTGCTCGAACAGCAGCTCAGCCAGTTCGGCCTTCGTCAGTGTCGGCGCCTCGGTCGAGACCTCGTTCACTTCGCTGCGGCCCAGCGCAATCCGCTGCGCCGCAAGCATGGCTTCAAATTCACCAGGATTCATTTCGTTCATACGTCCCACGCGATGGCGATGACAGTGCGATAACCCACTCGCACCCGGATTTTTACTGAGCTTTAGGCGCGCAAACGTGCGCCAAACCCTTCTACCCGTTGTACCAGTGCGTTAATGGCGCCCTGGACCGTCTCGTCCTGCAACGTACCCGAGGGGTCTTGCAGAGTAACACGAAACGCCACGCTTTTGTCCTGCGCTCCCAGCGAGCCCGACGCCGCGCCGGCCTTGGGCCGGAACTCGTCGAACAGGCGCACCGATTGCACTACGTTGCACGCCGGATCGTCCTGACGTGCGGCGAGCATGGCATCGAGCAACACCTGCACCGGCTGCGACTGATCGACCACCAGGGCAATGTCACGGGTGACAGGCGGGAACTTCGAGATGTCCTCGTAGCTTGCCACGTCACGACCGAACAACGCCTCGGCTTCGATTTCGAACAGCACCGGTGCGTGCGGCAGATCGTACTTTTGCTGCCAGCGCGGGTGAAGTTCACCGATGAAGCCCACGCGCTTGCCATCCACTTCGATCGCAGCACTGCGCCCCGGATGCAGCGCCGGATGCTCAGCCTTCACGAAACGTGCCGTGCGCGGTGCCAGCAACGCTTCGAGATCGCCCTTCACGTCGAAGAAATCGACCTGACGTGCTGCCGCACCCCACTGCTCTTCGAGCACCGGACCATAAGCCAGTGCGGCAACCGTCAGCGGCTGACGATAACCGCCAACGCTCAACTCGCCCGATGCCACCGTGTTGTCACGGTGATAGGTGCGACCGATTTCGAACACGCGAACGCGCGATGCCTTGCGATTCAGGTTGTAGCGTGCCGTCGCAATCAGGCTGCCGATGAGCGTCGAGCGCATCACGGCAAGGTGACTCGCGATCGGATTGAGCAACTTTATCGGATTGTCATTGCCCGCAAAGTCGGCTTCCCATTCCACGTCGACAAAGCTGAAACCAACCGTCTCGTGATAGTCACGCGCGGCGACGGCATGACGAACGGCATGCTGCGAACGGCGGCCTTCCTGCGTGGGACGCATTTCGCTCGCTGCCACCGGCGGATTGGCCGGAATGCGGTCGAAACCGTAAATGCGCGCAATCTCTTCGATCAGATCTTCTTCGATCTCGATGTCGAAACGGTACGACGGCGGCGTCACTTCGAACACGCCATCCTGCAACGTGAACGGCAGGCCGAGACGCGTGAAGATCTCGCTCATCTCCTGCTCGGAGACCGGCACGCCCAGGATCTTGACGGCACGCGCCACGCGCATCTTCACCGGCTGACGCTCGGGCAGCTTCGCAACCTGGTCTTCCAGCGGACCCGCCTGACCACCGCAAATCTCGAGCACCAGTTGCGTTGCGCGTTCAAGCGCACGCACATTGCCCGCGAAGTCGACACCGCGCTCAAAGCGATGCGACGCATCGCTCGTGAAGTTGTATTTGCGTGCACGTCCCTGAATTGCCTGCGGGAAGAAGAACGCGCCTTCCAGGAAGATGTTCTGCGTCTCCAGACCAGCCTTCGTCGAATCACCGCCCATGATGCCTGCCAGGCCGATCGGGCCGCTGGCGTCGGTGATCGCGAGCGTGCTCTCATCGAGCGTCACGGTCTGTTCGTTGAGCAGCTTGAGCGTTTCACCCGCACGACCGAAGCGCACATCGATCCCGCCTTGCAGACGGTTCAGATCGTAGACGTGCAACGGTTGGCCCAGTTCGAGCATCACGTAGTTGGTGATGTCGACCAACGCCGAGATGCTGCGCTGGCCAGCGCGCTCGAGGCGTTCGACCATCCAGCGCGGCGACGGTGCGGCGGCATTGACGTTACGGATGATGCGACCACCGAAGCGGCCGCAGCCGTCCGGCGAGCTGATGCGCACGGGCAACGTGTCGGCGATGGTCGCCGCTTGCGCGCCCTGCCCCGGCAGATCCTTGAGCGGAGCGCCGGTGATGGCAGCGACTTCACGCGCCACGCCGAGCAGCGACAGGCAATCCGCCTTGTTAGGGGTGAGCTTGACGACGAACACCGTGTCGTCGAGATCGAGATACTCGCGGATGTTCATGCCGACCGGCGCATCTTCCGGCAGGATCATCAGGCCGGCGTGATCTTCCGAGAGCTTCAGCTCGCGTGCCGAGCACAACATGCCGAAGCTCTGCACGCCGCGCAGCTTGCCGATCTTGATCTGGAACGGTGCACCGCCGGCTTCTGCCGGCGGCAATGCTGCGCCCACGGTCGCGCAAGGCACCTTGATGCCCGGTGCAACGTTCGGCGCTCCGCACACGATGGTGAGCGTCTCGCCGGTGCCAGCATCCACCTGGCAGACATTCAGACGGTCGGCATCCGGATGACGGGCGACTTCGAGCACCTTGGCCACGACCACGCCGTGAAACGGCGGGGCGACCGGATCGGTTTCTTCGACTTCCAGCCCGGACATCGTCAGGGCGTGCGCCAACGCGTCCGTCGACAAATCCGGGTCGACCAGGGTACGCAGCCACGATTCAGAGAATTGCATGGATCAGTTCGCTCGCAGTTAAGTCTTCACTTCCGGCAGCCCGGCGGCAGCGACGTTGCGCGCCAGCCAGGGGCAACCGGTATCGATTACATGAATTGGCGCAGGAAGCGCAGGTCGTTCTCGTAGAACAGGCGCAGGTCCTGCACGCCGTAACGCAACATCGTGAGTCGCTCCAGACCCGAACCGAACGCGAAACCGATGTAGCGCTCGGGATCGAGCCCCATGTTGCGGATCACCGTCGGATGCACCTGCCCCGAACCCGAGATCTCAAGCCACTTGCCGGCGTTCTTGCCGGTCTCGAACTGCATGTCGATCTCGGCGGACGGTTCGGTGAACGGGAAGTACGACGGGCGGAAACGCACCTGAATGTCGTCGCGCTCGAAGAACTTGCGGAGGAAGTCGGTGTACACACCCTTCAGGTCGGCGAAGCTGATGTCTTCGGCGATCCACAGCCCCTCGACCTGATGGAACATCGGCGAGTGGGTGGCATCGGAGTCAACGCGATACGTACGGCCCGGCGCGATCACCTTGATCGGCGGCTTGTTCATGCGCGCGTAGCGCACCTGCATCGGGCTCGTGTGCGTGCGCAGCAGCAACGGCTTGCCGGCGTCGTCATTGCCTTCGACATAGAAGGTGTCCTGCATCGAACGGGCCGGGTGATTTTCCGGGCTGTTCAGCGCAGTGAAGTTGAACCAGTCGGATTCGATCTCGGGGCCGTCGGCCACGTCGAAACCAATGGAACGGAAAATCTGTTCAACGCGCTCCCAGGTGGTGAGCACAGGGTGCAGGCTGCCAGCGCCCAGGCCTCGGCCGGGCAGCGTGACGTCGATAGCCTCGGCGGACAGGCGCGCATCGAGCAGCGCGTCGGCCATGGCCTGACGGCGCGCCTGCAAGGCGCCTTCGATCTGTTGCTTGGCCGCATTGATCCGTGCGCCTTCGGTCTTGCGCGCTTCGGGATCGAGCTTGCCGAGGCCCTTGAGCAACTCGGTCAGCTGACCGGTCTTGCCAAGAAAGCGGGCTTTCTCGTTTTCCAGTGCGGCGGCGTCGGGAGCGGCGGCGAATGCACGCTGCGCTTCGCTGACGATAAGTTCCAGATCCATATGCTACAGACTCAGGTTAGGCGGTCGGAGTGGCCGCATGTTCAAGCAAAAAAGCGGGCGAAAAACAAAAGGGGGCTCCGATGAGAGCCCCCTCCTGGCGAATGGCGCGCGATAAAACGCGCTATACGCTAACTACAGCTTAGGCTGCGACGGCGGCTTTCACCTGGGCGACAATCGCGGCAAATGCCGGCTTGTCGTTGATGGCCATGTCGGACAGCACCTTGCGGTCGAGTTCGATCGAGGCCTTCTTCAGACCAGCGATGAACACGCTGTAGGTCATACCGTGCTGACGCACACCTGCATTGATACGCGCAATCCACAAAGCGCGGAACACACGCTTCTTGTTACGGCGATCGCGATAGGCGTATTGCCCAGCGCGCATGACCGCTTGCTTGGCGATGCGGAAGACGTTATTGCGGCGGCCGCGGAAACCCTTGGCTGCTGCGATGACTTTCTTATGGCGGGCCCGTGCGGTGACCCCACGTTTGACTCGAGGCATGTTTCTCTCCTATCTAAGTCGGGGTTTAAGCGAAGGGCAGCATTGCGCGTACGGAGTTCAGATCAGACTCATGAACGCCGACGGCACCGCGCAGGTGACGCTTATTCTTGGTGGTCTTCTTCGTCAAAATGTGACGCTTAAAGGCCTGACCACGCTTAACGGTACCGCCAGGACGCACGCGAAAGCGCTTCTTGGCACCGCTCTTGGTTTTCATCTTGGGCATGAAAAACTCCAGGGTTTTTAACATGATCACAGGTGTGACGCCAAAATCGCGCCCCTTTCAGGACCTGGGACCACTTATTTTCAGGGTCTGACTGCACCCTGCATCGCTGCTGCGGTCCTTGCGGACTACAGCGGCAATTCCTTACTGCCTGACGGCGCCACTCGGCACCACCACGGCCTTATTTCTTCTTCGGCGCGATGACCATGATCATCTGACGGCCTTCCATCTTCGGCATCTGTTCCGGCTGGCCGAACTCTTCGAGATCGGACTTCAGACGTTCCAGCATACGAGCACCGATTTCCTGGTGAGCCATCTCACGACCGCGGAAACGCAGCGTGATCTTGGTCTTGTCGCCGTCTTCGAGGAAACGCTTCAGATTGCGCAGCTTGACGTTGTAGTCACCGTCGTCGGTGCCAGGACGGAATTTGACTTCCTTGATCTGGACAACCTTCTGCTTCAGCTTGTTCTCGTGCGCTTTCTTCTGTTCCGAATACTTGAATTTGCCGTAATCCATCAGACGGCAAACCGGCGGATTCGCGGTCGGTGCAATTTCCACCAGATCGACATCAGCCTCTTCGGACAGACGGAAAGCTTCTGCCAGTTTCACAATGCCGAGCGGCTCGTTGTCGACGCCATTTAGACGCACTTCGGGCGCAGTGATTTCGCCGTTGATGCGATGCGACTTATCGGTAGCGATGTTGCTTATCCTCGAAAAAAGTCAAAAATTTAGCCGCGCTGTCCGACAGGCGTTATTGGAACGATGCGCAATCCTGCGCAAGACGTTCGATGAGCGCGTCAACGGGCATCACACCCAGATCCACGCCGCCACGGGCACGCACGGCTACCGTATTCCCCTCCTGCTCTTTATCCCCCACTACGATGAGATAGGGAACTTTCTGCAAGGAGTGCTCGCGTATTTTATAGCTAATTTTCTCGTTGCGCAAATCGCTCCGAGCCCTAAGCCCTTGTTCTTTCAACTTTTTCGTCACTTCCTGAGCGTAATCGGCCGTTTTTTCCGAGACATTCATGACGATCACCTGCTCCGGCGCGAGCCAGACCGGCAATGCACCAGCATGGTGCTCGATCAGAATACCGATGAAACGCTCGAGCGACCCGAGGATCGCGCGGTGAAGCATGACGGGGCGCTTGCGGCTGTTGTCCTCGGCGACGTACTCGGCGTCGAGACGCTCAGGCATCGAGAAGTCGACCTGCATCGTGCCGCACTGCCACTGACGACCCAGCGCGTCCTTGAGCGTGTATTCGATCTTCGGACCGTAAAACGCCCCGTCGCCCTCGGCAATCTCGAATTCACAACCCGAACGGCGCAGCGATTCCATCAACGCAAATTCGGCCTTGTCCCAGTTCTCGTCGGAACCGACACGATGCTCAGGGCGCGTGGCGACCTTGTAGATCATGTCCGTAAAGCCGAAATCCTTGTAGACGGCATGCAACAGCGCCGTGTAGTTCACGCACTCGTCGAGGATCTGATCTTCCGTACAGAAAATGTGACCGTCGTCCTGCGTGAACCCGCGCACGCGCATCAAACCGTGCAAACCGCCCGACGGCTCGTTGCGATGACATTGCCCGAACTCGCCGTAGCGCAGCGGCAGATCGCGATAGCTATGCAACGCCGAATTGAAAATCAGAACGTGCCCAGGACAGTTCATCGGCTTCAGCGCATAAGCGCGATTCTCCGACTCCGTCGTGAACATGTTGTCCTTGTAGTTCTCCCAGTGCCCCGACTTTTCCCAGAGAGAGCGGTCGAGAATCTGCGGCCCCTTCACTTCCTGATACCCGTTGTTGCGATAGACGCGACGCATGTACTGCTCAACCTGCTGCCAGAGCGTCCAGCCCTTCGGGTGCCAGAAGATGAGACCGGGCGCCTCTTCCTGCATATGGAAGAAGTCCAGCGCACGGCCGAGTTTGCGGTGATCGCGCTTCTCCGCCTCTTCGAGCATATGCAGATACGCGTCCTGGTCTTCCTTCTTCGTCCAGGCCGTGCCATAGATACGCTGCAACTGCTCGTTCTTCGCATCGCCGCGCCAGTAGGCGCCGGCAACCTTCATCAGCTTGAATACCTTGAGCTTGCCCGTCGACGGCACGTGCGGACCACGGCACAGGTCGACGAACTTGCCTTCGCGATACAGGCCGATCTCATCCGTTGCCGGAATCGATTCGATGATCTCCGCCTTGTACTTCTCGCCCATCGACATGAACAGACGCACGGCGTCGTCGCGCGACATCACTTCGCGCGTGACGGGCTCGTCCTTCTTGGCGAGCTCATGCATCTTCTTCTCGATGGCTTCGAGGTCTTCCGGCGTGAAAGCACGGTGGAACGAGAAGTCGTAGTAGAAGCCGTTGTCGATGACCGGACCGATCGTGACCTGCGCCTCGGGGAACAACTCCTTGACGGCATATGCCAGCAAGTGAGCCGTCGAGTGACGAATGATGTCCAGGCCGTCGGCATCCTTATCCGTGACGATGGCGAGACTCACGTCGCGATCGATCAGATAAGACGTGTCGACCAGCTTGCCGTCGACGCGACCTGCGAGGGCCGCCTTGGCCAGCCCCGTGCCGATCGAGCCGGCCACTTGCGCCACCGTGAGCGGGGCTTCGTACTGGCGTTGCGAACCGTCAGGCAAACGTACCGAAATCATGTCGCACTCCCATGCGCAAAAACGTCACGCGCGGCCCACGCCACGCGGCAAACCACGAAAAAAAACGGCCTCGACTGTCGTCGAGGCCGTCTCTTCATTCCTTGCATCCAGACGAAAAACACCCTCGACTTAACGTCGCACCTTCACCACTGTGAAAGTTCGGGCAGTCTTCAACATGAGTGTTTTCCAGCGCCTGTGTCTGCGGGGTTTCGCGGACTGTAATGCATTAAATTTCGTTGGTAGGCTCGATTGGATTCGAACCAACGACCCCCACCATGTCAAGGTGGT
>NZ_MAOS01000055.1:0-46915 GCF_001721285.1 Pandoraea sp. ISTKB | reverse complement strand
GCCGAGCAAACCAGGATAGCGCCGTCCATCTGGGCAGCACCGGTAATCATGTTCTTGACGTAGTCGGCGTGGCCCGGGCAGTCAACGTGTGCGTAGTGGCGCGTAGCCGTTTCGTACTCGATGTGTGCCGTGTTAATCGTAATACCGCGTGCCTTTTCTTCCGGCGCTGCGTCGATTTCGTCGTACTTCTTCGCTTCGCCGCCGAACTTGGCCGACAGAACCGTAGCGATAGCAGCCGTCAGGGTGGTCTTGCCGTGGTCAACGTGGCCGATGGTACCAACGTTCACGTGCGGCTTAGTCCGCTCGAATTTTTCCTTTGCCATTTCCGAATCCTCAGATACTGAATAGACGATTAAACAGTGTGATGAGCGTCGCACCTCATGGTGCGAACGCCCCTCAATTCAATTACTTGCTCTTGGCGCTGATGATGGCTTCGCTCACGTTCTTCGGAGCTTCAGCGTAGTGCTTGAACTCCATCGTGTACGTGGCGCGACCTTGCGTGGCCGAACGCAGTGCGGTCGAATAACCAAACATTTCCGACAGCGGGACTTCGGCGCGCACGATCTTGCCGCCGCCAACCATGTCGTCCATGCCCTGGATAATCCCGCGACGGCTCGACAAGTCGCCCATCACGTTACCCATGTAGTCTTCCGGCGTTTCGACTTCCACGGCCATCATCGGCTCGAGGATGACCGGCTTGGCGCGGCGCATGGCTTCCTTGAAAGCCATCGAACCGGCCATGCGGAACGCGTTTTCGTTCGAGTCCACATCGTGGTACGAACCGAACGTCAGGTGAACCGTGACGTCGACCACCGGGAAGCCGGCGAGAACACCGCTCTTCAGGGTGTCTTGAATACCCTTATCAACGGCCGGGATGTATTCACGCGGAATCACACCACCCTTGATCTCGTCGAGGAACTTGTAACCAGCGCCTTGCTCGCTCGGCTCAAGCGTAATGACAGCGTGACCGAACTGACCACGACCGCCCGACTGCTTGACGAACTTGCCTTCCACGTCGGCAGCCGTTGCGCGAATGGTTTCGCGGTAGGCAACCTGCGGAGCGCCGATGTTGGCTTCCACGCCGAATTCGCGCTTCATGCGGTCCACCAGAATTTCGAGGTGGAGCTCGCCCATACCCGAAATGATGGTCTGACCCGATTCTTCATCGGTCTGCACGCGGAACGACGGATCTTCCTGCGCCAGGCGGTTCAGGGCGAGGCCCATCTTTTCCTGGTCGACCTTGGTCTTCGGCTCGACAGCCTGCGAAATCACCGGCTCCGGGAACACCATGCGTTCGAGCACGATCGGTGCCGACGGGTCGCACAGCGTGTCACCGGTCGTTGCGTCCTTCAGGCCGACAGCAGCGGCGATGTCGCCAGCGCGCACTTCGTCGATTTCTTCACGCTGGTTCGCGTGCATCTGCACGATACGGCCCAGGCGTTCCTTCTTGCCCTTGACCGAGTTCAGCAGCGTGTCGCCCTTGTTCACAACGCCCGAGTAGACGCGGAAGAAGATCAGCTGGCCGACGAACGGGTCCGTCATGATCTTGAACGCCAGCGACGAGAACTTCTCTTCGTCCGAAGCGCGACGCTCAGCCGGCTGTTCCTTGTCGTCCGTGCCCTTGACCGGCGGAATATCCACAGGCGACGGCAAGAAGTCGATCACGGCGTCCAGCATACGCTGCACACCCTTGTTCTTGAACGCGGTACCGCACAGCATCGGCTGAATTTCGCAAGCGATGGTACGCAGACGAATGCCTTCGATGATGTCAGCCTCGGAGAGGTCGCCCTCTTCCAGGTACTTGTTCATCATCTCTTCGCTCGACTCGGCAGCCGCTTCGACCATGCCTTCGCGCCACTTCTTCGCGTCGGCAGCCAGCTCGGCCGGGATGTCCGTGTAGTCGAACTTCATGCCCTGGGACGCTTCGTCCCAAATGATCGCCTTCATCTTGATGAGGTCGACCACGCCCTTGAAGCCTTCTTCAGCGCCGATCGGCACCACCACCGGCACCGGGTTTGCCTTCAGGCGAGTCTTCAGCTGGTCGTAGACCTTGAAGAAGTTCGCGCCGGTACGGTCCATCTTGTTGACGAATGCCAGACGCGGCACGCCGTACTTGTTGGCCTGACGCCAAACCGTTTCCGACTGGGGCTGCACGCCACCCACGGCGCAATACACCATGCAGGCGCCATCAAGAACACGCATCGAGCGCTCGACTTCAATCGTGAAGTCGACGTGACCCGGGGTGTCGATGATGTTGATGCGGTGCTTTTGATAGTTGTTGGCCATGCCGGACCAGAAGCAGGTCGTGGCAGCCGACGTAATCGTAATGCCACGCTCTTGTTCCTGCTCCATCCAGTCCATCGTCGCCGCGCCATCGTGCACTTCACCGATTTTGTGGTTCACACCGGTGTAGAACAAAATGCGCTCGGTCGTCGTGGTCTTACCTGCGTCGATGTGAGCGCTAATACCGATGTTGCGGTAGCGCTCGATAGGGGTTGTACGAGCCACTTTAAGCCTCTTTCAATGTAGCCGCCATTTTTGAGGGGGCTACTAACACAAACGGGCGAGGCGCAATTTCTCATGCGCACCCGCCCCGGTTTCTGCTCTAGGTACTGCTTGCCAGCGTCAGAAGCGGAAGTGCGAGAATGCCTTGTTGGCTTCGGCCATGCGGTGAACTTCGTCACGCTTCTTCATGGCGCCGCCACGGCCTTCCGAGGCTTCGATCAGCTCACCTGCGAGGCGCAGGGCCATCGACTTCTCGCTACGCTTTTTCGCGGCCTCACGCAACCAACGCATCGCCAATGCCATACGACGCGACGGACGCACTTCGACCGGAACCTGATAGTTTGCACCGCCAACGCGGCGGCTCTTGACTTCAACCACCGGCTTCACGTTACCGAGAGCGGTGTTGAAGATTTCCAGCGGATCCTTGCCCGCCTTGGTTTGGATCTGCTCGAAAGCACCATAAACGATGCGCTCTGCAACCGACTTCTTGCCGGCAAGCATGAGCACGTTCATGAATTTAGCGACATCAACGTTGCCGAACTTCGGATCGGGCAACACTTCGCGCTTGGGGACTTCGCGACGACGCGGCATGATTTCTTCCTTAATAAATTCAGTCGGAGCCTGGCTCCAGGCCACCTACTAGCCGTTTTTCGGCCGAGTGACCACTTACTCAGTGACGATGTACCACCATCACCGAACGTATATCCGCTAAGCCGCTTAGGCCTTCGGACGCTTCGCGCCGTACTTCGAACGGGCTTGCTTACGGTCCTTGACGCCTTGCGTGTCGAGGCTACCGCGCACCATGTGGTAACGCACACCCGGCAAGTCCTTCACACGACCGCCGCGAATCAGCACGACCGAGTGTTCCTGCAGGTTGTGGCCTTCACCGCCGATGTACGAAATGACTTCGAAACCGTTCGTCAGGCGCACCTTGGCAACCTTACGCAGAGCGGAGTTCGGCTTCTTCGGCGTCGTGGTGTACACACGGGTGCACACGCCGCGACGCTGCGGGCAGTCCTGCAGTGCCGGGCTCTTGCTCTTGATTTGAGCAGAGGTGCGCGGCTTGCGGACCAATTGGTTAATCGTTGGCATTGTGATTTCCTAAACGTGTCAAAAGCATGAAAGCCAAGGCGGGCCGTCATGCGACTTTACTGCGTACTCTCCGGCGACTCTTGCGGATTGTCCGCATCTAAACGCTTGATGCATAAGCACTTTGCATTAGGCACGGGCATACCGCCGGAAAAACCGGAGCCTGCGACTATACCTGTGACCTACGCAAGTGTCAACGCACTCTCGCGCAAATCTTCCACGTAAGTCGTTGATTGTTAACGTTCAAACGTGGTGCCAGGCACCCGCCCAAGATGCGGCGCCCCCTCTCGAATTCAAGACTTGCGACGGCCATGTATGCAAACTACACTGCATACACCGTGTTTTCACACACAGAAATCCATACATAATACCGACATCGCGATGGAAACCTCCCACGACACGCTGCGCGCCACGTTCTGGAAACCCGCGTTGACCGCAGGCAAAGGCCCACGCTATCTGCGTCTTGCCAGCTTTATCGAGCAGTCCGTTGCCGACGGACGTCTGCGCCCCGGTGATCGCTTGCCGGCGCAGCGCGAGCTGGCGTCGTGGCTGGGTATCGATTTCACGACGGTCACCCGTGCCTACAATCGGGCGCGCGACCGCAATGCCATCGAGGGCCGCGGGCCGCTGGGCACGTTCGTGAGCACGCCTCGCGTGGCGCTCGATCAGGTGCTGGATCTGGGGATGAACATCCCGCCCGCGCCGGCGGGCCTGTTTCTGGGGGAGCTGCTGCAAAAGGGCGTCGACGAAGTTCTGCGGCACACCGACGCCTCGATGCTCATGGCCTACCAACTGGGTGACGGCGGTGTCGCCGACCGTCAGGCGGGCGCACTCTGGCTCACGCCGATGCTCGGCCAACTCGATCCGGCCGACGTGCTCGTCTGCCCGGGCGCGCAGGCCACGCTCGCCGCGCTGCTACTCATGGATACAGCGCGCGACGAAACCGTGCTGTGCGAACCGATCGTCTATCCGGGCCTGCGCAGCGCGGCGCGCTCGCTCGGCCGCCAGTTGGAAAGCGTGGAAAGTGACGACGAGGGCATGCTGCCCGACGCCCTCGCCACCACCGCGCAGCGACATCGCGCGCGCCTCGTCTATCTGAATCCCACGCTCCAGAACCCGACTACCCGCACGCTGTCCGAGCGCCGCCGCCGTGAACTGATCGCCGTCGCCGACCGGCTCGATCTGACGCTGATCGAAGACGATCCGTACTGGCGACTCACCCCGGACGCGCCGCCGCCGCTGGCGCGTCTCGCGCCGCACCGCGTGCACTACATCTCCACGCTCTCCAAGTGCCTCACGCCCGGCTTGCGGACCGCCTACGTCCGGCTCGCGAGCGGACGTCAGCGCGACATCTTCCTGAGCACGTTGCACTCGTTCGCGTTGATGGCGCCGCCCTTGATGGCAGGGCTTGCCACGCAATGGATTCACGACGGCACAGCCGATCGCATCATGGACGGCGTCAAGGAAGCCGCCGCTCAACGTCAGGCCATCGCCGCCGAAATTCTGGGTGACGGGCAGGCCCAACCGATGCCGGGCATCCACTTGTGGCACGCGTTGCCCACACCGTGGACGGCCCGCGAGTTGACGATCGCCGCGCGCGCCGAAGGGCTGGCCGTCACGCCGGCGGACGCCTTCTGTCTGAGCGCCGACGCGCCCAACGCCATCCGGATTTCGCTTGGTGGGGTACGCGATCCGGAGCGTCTTGCCAGCGCGCTCAAGCGTCTGAGGTCGTTGCTGCGCGAAGCGCCGCCGAGCCTGCGCGCGGCCATCGTCTGACGACAAGGTCGAGATCGGGAAGTCGGGATTGCGAACGCAGGCGTCCCGACGCGACAGCCCGAATTCGCGCAGGGGCAATACTCCGGCCACCACGGGAAAAGACCCGTGACCTCAACCGGAGTTACAACGATGCCCCATGCTTTCGGCGGATGGTTGGCAGGCGCCATGGCGTTGCCCCAGGTGTCCCAGATATGGAACGGCGCGCCCGCCCAACAGGCGCTTGTCCACGAACTCTCCACGACGCTCGCGCAGGTCAGCGCCGCCCCCATCGCCCTCAGTACGACGCCCGCCAGCCTGCCGAGCCCACAACCGGCCGCGGCCTCCACAACCAAACGTCACGACTGGTCACGCCCACCCATCACTCGCGCGCAGGTCTTTGCGGAACGGCTGACCGACGTGCGGCCCGTGTGCGTCGTGGGAAGTCACGACGACCGCGAGAATTGCCTGCTCGACCTGCCACCCGGGGTGAATCTGGATGTCAGCGCGGCGCACCTCATGCTGGCTGGCTGCGAGGCGTCACTCCCGGTCGACGTGCGTGCATCGCTGGCAGATGAGGGACGAAACGCCCACAAGCTGGACCGCGCATTCCTCAAGGCGCACGTCGCCGAATCTCACGGCCGGTACGCCATTCCCACGCTGGAACGTCGCCTGATCAAGCGCCTCAACCAGATCTCGCCCGGAATGCTGCGGCTGCTGAACAGCACGGGGGCGTACATCGAAATACCGCAACTCTCGTTCCAGCACACCCTGACGAGCCAACAGGAAGCCCATCGGCATGGCATTCACGTCCCGTTCACCGACCGCGACTTGCACATCCCGACAGGGGAACCGAGGGCGCACGACGCGATGCTCGGGGCCTACATCCGCATACCGACCGATGGCCAGACGTACACCTTGCTCGTGTCGCTCATGTCTGCGCTGACGGTCGAGCTCATTCGGCAAGACCCACGGGCGCATGTCCATGCACAGCGCGACCGGATGTTCGGCAACGTTCCCGCCCACCTTCAGTCGACGAACCTGAAGATGCGCCGCCTGGCACACGACGGCAACATCGCACGTGCGCTCGCCACGCATCTGCATGACGGGCATCGGCGCTACGGCGAGTTCGCGTATGGGGCGTCGCGCGAGGTGCTTGCACCTACGTCGCATGCGGATGTCCGGCAGCGCACCTGTGCGCCGCCCTCAGCGCCATCAGCGCAAGTGTTCACCACGCCCCACGATTCCGGTCCGTCGACGCCCGCCAGGCAAGACATCCCGGCCTCGGCCGCACTTCCAGCCCCGCGCAGCCGTCGCCTGTCGCGTCAAAACAAGCTTTCCGTCGAGGAACTCGCACAGGCGATTGCCGAAATCGAAAGGCTCGACAAGCAATACAAATCACAAGCCCGCCCGCGTTACGGCCGATAATGGGGACATCGCCCAAATCGCAAGGGATGACGATTTGGCAGGACGGATGACGGCAACTGAGCATCGATTGACGGCGGCGGCCCGCGCGGCAAACGCACCGCGCCACGCGGGCCAGGCGTCAAGCTATCGAAACTCGCAGTCGTTTCTGTCGCATCGGACGTAGCCGCTGTCACTCGCCACGTTTTACTTGCCGCGACGAATTCGTACACTCCCACATTTCAGCGGCCGCATTCGCGCCGCACGCGCTGACACGAGTCCTTTATCCGCCATGCAGGCAAGTTTCGAGAAAGACAGCATTCTGGTGCTCGATGTCGACGGCACGCTGACCGATTCGGTTCGCATCCATCAGCGCGCCCTGCTCGGCGCCATGGAGTCGCTGGCGTTCGAGGCACTGAACACCGATTGGGGCAGCTATCCCCATCACACCGATACCGGCATCCTGATTCACGCGCACGCAGAGAACGGCCGCGCACTGCCGCAACCGCACGACCTCGCCCGCTTCGAGCACGAGATCGACGAACGCTTCACCGCCCTGCTCAACGCCCACGGACTGGCTGAGATTCCGGGTGCACGAGCCTTCGTCGAGGCGGCGCACCGCTCGCGCTGGGGCGTGGTGTTCGCGACGGGCGGCATCCGTCAGGTGAGCCACCGTAAATTGCGTTCGGTCGCTATCGATTACACAGACGCCATGCTCATCACGGCGTCCGAGTACAGTTCGCGCGAGCAACTCGTCTCGGAAGCGATCAAGCGCGCGCAGGCCGGTTACGGCATCTCGCGCCCGCGCGCCGTAGTCTCGATCGGCGACGGCATGTGGGATCTGAAAGTGGCGCGCCAGCTCGGCATCGATTTCGTCGGCATCGGCTCGAAGCGCCAGCGCTCACCGTTGCTCGACGAAGGTGTACCCGTCTACGACGACATGTGGGACGCCATGCACTGGCTCAATCCGAGCCGCGGGCGCGCGTCAGGTACTCGCTTGGCGTCACGCCCATAAAGCGGCGGAACATGGTGGAAAACGCGCTCGGAGTGTCGTAACCGACTTCGAGCGCCACTTGCGTGATGGGCCGCCCGGCCCCGAGCAGCGGCAACGCCCCCAGCAGCCGCATTTGCTGACGCCACTCCCTAAACGGCAATCCGAACTCCGTCATGAAGCGCCGCTCCAGCGTGCGGCTCGACGCCCCCACTTCGACTGCCCAGTCCTGAAGACTGCGCGCGTCGGCGGGCATTGTCAGATAGGTATCGAAAATCTTGCGCAGACGCACGTCGCGGGGCACCTGCAAGTGCAGCGGCGAGTCGCTCTTCCACTCGACTTCTTCGAGCAGCAGCGCGATGACCAGCGCGTCCTTGCCGTGCGGCGACCAGTCGGGGGGTAGTGTCATCGCGCGCAGAATCAGCTCGCGCAGCAACGCAGAGACGCGAATGACGACGGGGGAGTCGGGCGCAGTCATGCCGCATCGCTCGACATCGACATAGATCGTGCGCAACTCCACTTTGCCGCGCATCCGCACTTCATGCGTAACGTCCGCCGGAATCCATAAGGCGCGTTGCGGCGGAATGACCCAGAACGACGTGTCCGTGCGGACTTCGAGAATCCCCGTGCTCGCATACATCAATTGCGCGCGCCGATGGCTGTGAGGACGCACCACGTGGCCATCCGGATAGTCTTTCGCCAACACACCGACGGGACGGTCGTGAGCCTGAAACTCCAGGGGAATCGCACTGGTGATCGGCATTGGGACCAAGCCTCAATAAGGCAAAACGGCGAAAATTGGGACGAATTGGGAGATATAGGGCGATATCGCCAGCGTAACACCGCCCACTCGCGCCAACCAAGCCGAATCCCTTACCGCGTCATTGCAAGCCACGCACCGCTCAGAACGGTTTGACGATGACCAGCACGACGATCAGCGCCACCGAAATCAGCGTGACGGGCAGTGCGCGTCGAAACAGGGCGGGCGGTTGCTGACTCCCGTCGCGCTCAAGTCGCCGCAAGGTGGCCGACAGGCGTCCGTGCAACGCCGAGACAACGAGCACGAAAACCAGCTTTGCCATGAGCCACGGGGCATGCCACCAGTTCGCCATGATCGCCAGCACCGGCCCCGTAATCCACACCGCGATCAATGCGGGTGACGCCAGTCCGTAATCCGCGCGACGCGCGGCCCGACGCCACTCGGGCTGGGCCAGTCGCCCACCCAGCGCCATCGTGACCAGCCCGGCGACGAACGCCATCACCGCCATCAGATGAACAGCCTTGATCCACAGATAAAGCATCGACGGTCTCCTTGGGGATTCGAATGATTATTTCTATCTAAGCAAGAGTTGCTTGTAATAAGTCGTCTTTATCGCAAAGAGTCGCGTTAATACACTTCAACTGTCGACGATGAATTGAACATCGCCCCCTTCAAAAGACAGGAGAATCATCATGAAGCGCACTCTTATTACCTCGGCTCTGGTTTCCGCAATGCTTGCTGTGTCGGCCGGTTCGGCCTTCGCCAGCGACGCCTTCGACGGCCCGTCGGAATTTTCGTGGGTCCCGCAAACCAGCGTGCTGACCCGTGCCCAGGTTCGTGAAGAACTGGTTCAGGCACAACAAGCCGGTCTCGTGGTGCAACACGACGCCGTGTACCCGAAGGCAGCACCGAGCGCTCAACCGGCAACGGCCAGCGCCCCGGTCACGATCGGTTCGGTTGGCGGCCAGCAACGCGCCGGCACGACCTACTTCGGTTCGTAATGTAACTCGCCGCGCCGCGTACCTCTCCTTTGACGAGAGGCCGCGGCGCGGCGCGCGTTCTGCGCATAACGACGCACCGGTCAGCCGGTGCACAGTGTGATCTCCGGTCTTCCCCGACCCAAGACTCCTGTCGCTGTGCGTAGCGGTTCCACGCACAGGACTTTGCCCGTCGCTCCGGCGACGGGCTTTTTTAGCCGGGAAGCCCGCGAACCCCGTCGTTCACCGACGCTCACCCCGACGATCCGCGCAAGAACGAAGAAGCCCGCCGAAGCGGGCTTCTTTGCCATGTGCCACACGCATCGCCGCCCCGAATAACGACCGAGGTAGCGAATGGCGCGCAGCGACCAGCGACGGACGAAACGCCCGATTACTTCGCGAACGACTTCGCGAGGAATTCGAGCGCACGGCCGTGCGCCAATGCGGCCGACGGTTGATGATACGACCCGCGCGACCAGCAGTTGAAGCCGTGATCAGCGCTCGGGTACACGAACACTTCGGTGTTCGGGCGCGATTTCACCGCATCGCTCACCTGCGTGACGATATCCGGCGTGATGTGGGCATCGAGCGCGCCATAGTGGAACTGCGTCGGCACATTCAGATTGGCCGCTTCGCCCAGATAGTTGTGGATGCCGCCGCCGTAGTAAGGCACTGCCGCATCGACCAGACCGCGCGCCGCACTCAGATACGACAGCAGACCGCCGAAGCAGTAGCCGATGGCGGCGACCTTGGCGCCAGCGTCGAGCTTGCCGCGCAGCGCTTTCACCGTGGCTTCGATATCCTTCACGGCCTTCTCGACATCGACCGACTTGCGCAGCTCCAACGCGCGCGCCATGTCGTCACCCGCATAGCCGAGTTCGATACGGGGTGCGGCACGCCAGAAGATGTCCGGCGCGAGCACGACATAGCCGTCCATCGCATACTGGTCGGCCACGCCACGAATGTGTTCGTTCACGCCGAAGATTTCCTGCACCAGCACAACGCCCTGGGCGTTCGTCGTCTTACCCGTCGGTGGCAATGCGAGGTAGGCGTCGAAGGTGCCATCTACGGTTTCGACTTTGATCCATTGACTGTTCGACACGGAAGTTGCTCCATCAAAAAGGGGGAAATGCCTGCGCCCTGACATCGTGCAAACGCCCTTGGGGATCGGACGTGGCCGTTTGTGGCGGCCGGACGCAGTGAGGCCGGATCAGTATAGGGATTTTTCACTTCACGCACAGCGGATGAAGATGCCCGCCGGACAAGGCCTGGCGGCCCGCTTCCCGACAGACAGCGGGCATGCCGTCCACAAAGGCACGCGGGTTCAGGCAATGCGTCCCATGCACCGTTTCGACGGCCGAACCCACACGCGGCCGAATGTCCCGCATCGGCGGAAGATCGGCCAATCGCGGCTTCATGTCCTTCATGTCCTTCATGCCCCTCGCGCCATCAGGGCAATGGCCAGTTATGCAGCAAGCGCGGCTTCCAGCAGTTTCACTACGCCACCGAAACCGGCGACCTGCGCCGAATCGACGCCATAAAGCGCGCTCAGCGACGGGCCGGGGTTCAGGTAGTCCACCCGCACATCGTCGGCCGATGCCGCCCACACCATCACCTTCAGCGGCAGTTCCAGCCCGGCGTGCGGATTCGCGGCCATGACCGGCGTGCCGCCCTTCGGATTGCCGAAGAGCACCAGCCGCGTCGGACGCAACGATGTCCCAGCCGAAGCGGCCGCCGCGCTCTGATCGATATCCGCAAAGATCGTCATGCCGTGCTGCTTGAGCGCGTCGATCACGCGCGTAAGCGTGGCGTAGAAATCCACCGGGCTGCGCAGCGATGTCACGGTGGCGGGACGCGCGAATCCGGAATCGTGGGATAGTTGGCGCGATTGACTTGAATCGGTTGTCATGAAGGCTCCTTGAACGCTGAGGCAACACCGACAGGAAGCGCCCCGAGGCCGCTCGTGCCTCACTTGAACCGCTGCACCGGGATCGCATACGTGTCGCGACCACGCCAGTGTACTGCCGCGTGTACTGGCCCACCGGGAATGACATGACTGACAGCATTCCGGTCGCGCGCCCCGCTTCCCTGCTTCCCTTCTTACGCGGCGGCTCGCTACCCCACGCCTTGCCTGCCCCCTTGCGCACCTTACACGTCGTTACCGTCCCCCTGTCGGCGATTCGTTGCGCGTTACGCTTGGCCCCGTCGTTCGATACTTCCGCGAACGCATTCAATACGGAGTCCATATGATTAAGTTTTCGATGCGCCATACTGTGGGCGCACTTTCCCTGATGCTCGCACTGACGGCCCTCGGCACCGCGAGCGTGAGTGCGACCGCCGCGACCACCGACACGCTACCGCCAACGCGCGCGCAAGGCGCCGTGCAGACCGCCGATCTGCGCAACACCGGTGAGATGCCGCCCCCGCCGCCGGGCATGGGCCCGCATGGTCCGGGTCCGATGGGACCCATGGGGCCGGGGGGGCCGCGCGGCCCCGGCTTTGCCGCCATGCGCACGATCGAAGAGATTGCGCATCTCTACCGTGTCGGGGGACATCCGGAGAACGTCCTGCCGTTCTATCGCGAGACGCTGACGCAAACACGTGATCCGATGCTGCGCCACCATCTGCGCGAGGCCATTGCACGCGAGGAACTCAAGCCTGCCGACACGGCGGCGGCCATCACGACACTGCGTGCGCAACTGAGTGAGGATCTCGCGACATTGCCCGCACCGGATGCCAAACGTCGCTAGGCGCGCACTCTCCCCAACCGTCATTGCCGCGTATCGGGTGGAAGACGTGCCGACGCGCCGGCAGTCCGGTCGACGGGCATCGCGCCCGTCCGGCCCGTCAGGGCCGCCGCCCGCGTCAGAACAGATACTTCGCACCAACGTTCACGAGCACGCCGCGCATACCGGCGGTGCCGAAGCTCTTCTGGTACGACACCCTGCCGTACAGCGAGAAGCTGTTGCCCTGCACGCTGTTCACCCCCAGCGAGACGAGCATCGAATCGCCGTACTTGCCGGTCTGAAACATCGTCTCGCCGACTTGTACGCCCGTACCGGCGACAAACGCATGGATGACGTCGACACCGAAGTACGGCGTCACCCGACCTGTCCCAACGTCGAACGCGCGCGTAAGACGAACGCCGAAACGCCCGGTGACCTGATTCTGCGAGCCGATGTTCACGGCAAGCCCGTCGCCGTCGACAATGTTGTCGAACGCGAGATGCTGGCCGATGAACTGCATTTGCGGCTCGAGACTCATGCCATACGGCAACGCCAGCGGATATCCGCCCTCGATGGACGCCGCATAGCTGTTGCCGCGCATCGGTGCGACGTCGCCGCGCGCGTCGGTCGTCGTGCGGCCGTTGAACCAGCCGAGCGACACGATGCCGTCGACATACCAGCCCTTCTGACTCTGATACGTGCCATAGCCATAGAGACGATACGTGCTGGCGCGCGTGGAACTCGGCCCGTCGATGGCATTCGGCTCGTAGTGCAGCCAGCCCATCGATCCGGCGGCGCCGAAGCGCCAGGTGCCGTTCTCGGTGAAGTGTTTGAACAGGTTGCCGCCGACCTGAATCGCGCCGTAATCGACGTTCATGTCGTAACCGAAGGTCTGGAAGCTCTGATTCGATCGGTACTTGAAACCGCCGCCATAGCCGCGCATGAACATCTCGCCGGGGCCGCGATCGCGCCCGAGTTCACGGTCGTCGCGCACCTCGCCCAAACGCCGGTGCAGTGAATCCAGATCCGCCCATCCGGCTTGCAGGAACGCCGCCGGCGCACTCAGATAAGACGCCACTTGCGGCGCCACTTCCCGGCGCGCATCGGGCGGCACCGGCTCCTCGATCTCACCACCGGGCGTGCCCGGCTCCTCCGGATCGACGGGCCCTTCGGGCGACACGTAAGCGCTTTGCAAGCGGTAATCCCAATACCCGCCCCCCGTGCTCACGAGATTCTGCGCCGCATCGGCCGTGCCGTGCACCGAGCCGGGACCATAGGCATACAGACGGTACTCATACGGCGAGTTCTGCGCTACGACATACCCGCCCGACAGGCTGAAGGCGTTGACCGTCGACGCCCCTGCGACCTGAACGACCGAGATGCCTTCATCATTGGTAGTCACACCGCTGGGCGATGTCAGCCTGCCGGGACTGCCCGACGTCGGCTTGATTTGCAGCACCGTGCTGCCGCTCGCCGCCCCCTGAATCAGCAGACGGTCGCTGTATTGATTCGACAACGCCCCACCTTCGTTTAGATAGGTGTTGAGGGCGACCGTACCGCCATTGCCCACGTAGTTGTTGCCGATGGTCACGTTGCGGTACGACCCCTGACTCGTCGGCGCGGAGGTCAGTAACGACGTCACCGGAAAGTCGATCAGACTGTTCGTGTTGTTCAACGCCGTGACGTTGGACGACTGCGTGACATGCCAGACGCTGTTGTTGCTCAGATTGACGACGGACGTGCTCGTGGCATCCGTGAAAATGCGTCCGGTCAGCGTGGAATGGCTCGCGTCGAGATTCAACGTCGCGCCGAGTCCCGAGCGTGTCGTGGCATTGATGGCCCCACCGCCACCGGTGAGCGTGGCATTCACCAGATTGACGTTCGCGATCCCGCCGTACACCCATAAAGCGACGCCACTGTCGGACGTCACCGTGGTGTCCTGCAACGTCATGTTGTATCCGCCGACGCGCGCCGGTGCCGCACGTGGACCCGGCAGCGGTCCGGCGAGGGGCGCCACGATGTCGCTGCCGAGATCGGTCGGCGCGGCAGGCACCGGGGTGACGATGGCCAGCGGGGGCGGCGGGTCGCTCGACGGCACCAGCGGCGTCGTGGCGGGCAGCGTCGGCAGGCCCGGCGTAGGCGCCGACACTGTCGCGCCGGTAATGGTTGGCGGTGCATCGAACACGATGGCCGCCGTCCCGGCACCCGTCGCCCGAATCGACGCGCCCGTCGCGTTGAAAAGTCCACCGTTCTGGATGCGCACCGCGTAGGCATTGGTGCCAGCCGTCGTAATCGAGGTTCCTGCGCCGGTCGCGCTGCTGCGCAGCAGATTGACCGTCCCCGCGTTGGCGTAGATGCCGTAGGTGCTCGCCTGATCCGTAGTGATCGACCCGCCCGCGAAGTTCGTCGTGCTCCCCGTCCACCCATAAATGCCGTAGGCCTGTGTGCCATGCGTCGCAATGGCGAAGTCGGACACGTTCACCGTCGCCGCTCCGCTGCCGGCGAGCAGGCCATATGCCGTCTGTCCTTGCGTGGTGATGGAGCCGCCGTTCAGCGTAGCCGTCGTGCTGCCGGAGATCCACATGCCGTAAGCCGACGTCCCGAGCGTGTTCACGGCGATCTGCGAACCGGTGACCGTCGACGTGCCGTTCACCAGCAAGCCGTACGTGGCGTTCTGTGTGGTCGACAGACTCAGCCGGTTGAGATTGCCCGATGCCGTGCCGATACGCACCGCATGACTGCCCGCCCCGGTCGTGCTGACGGTGACCGTGCCTGCCGTGCCCGGATCGGTGTTCGTGTTGAGCGTACCGCCGGACTCGGCATTCAATCCGAGGTTGCCATCCACGCCGGTGGTGATCGTCGAATTGCCATTGAGGGTGGCGACCGAGCCGTTATAGACCTGCACGCCACCTCCGCCCGCGACCTTCGCGCCGTTCGCCGTCACCGTTGAATTCGTGAGCGTAATGTTGCTGCCGCCCCAGGAACGCACGCCCCAACTGTCCTGACCGTTGACGGTAATCGACGTGTTGCTGAGATTGATGGTGGACGTTGCGCCGTAAGGTCGCATGCCGTCCGCCGTCTGACCATTGGTGACGATGGTCACGTTGGCGCCGGTGAGCAGCGAATTGCCGGAGGACGATTCCGGCATGTAGACGCCATGCACCGACGTGCCGTTACCCGTGAGCAACACGCCCGCCGAACTAGCCACGATGTTCACGGTGCCGTTGGCGATATAGAGCGCGTCGTTCGGCGCCCCTGCGCGGTAATCGGACGTCACCGATACCTGCCCCGGCGTGCCGAGGTTCGGGTTGATCGTGACGGTCGCGCCGCGAAATACCGAGATCCCCGCGCCGCCGAGTTGGGCCGGGTACGGCGGCACCGGGTGAATCGTCACGCTGCCCTGAATCACGCCCACGGGAACGACATTGCCGTCGTAATACTGCTCGTAGGTCAGCGTGGTGCCCGACGTGATTTCCGGCAGTGGGTAGGTCTGCGCACGGGCAGCACCGATGGAGAGAAACACCAGAGAGACGGCCACCGCGAGGGGTTGGCGACGAGGCAAACATCCGCACATTGCGTGAGTCACTTTAACTCCTTGGGGGATGGAGACAAGCAGACACATCGAAAGTACTACGAATCAGTTCATGCGGACTTGCGCCGCATCGGGAATGACTTCGTGGGTAAACACTAAACCAATCGCCTGGAAAACTACAGCGCGACGGCACATTGAAATGTCGTGAGCGCTGCGATCCCAGGGAATCAGATATTTATATTTTTCATTTCGGCATGCTTATCGTAATTTTAATTACCGAAATGTGGCGTTCTCGCCTCGGCGTTTCGCCGCACCATCGAGATGCGGCACGACGCCGATGCGCTATTCGCGCGGCGTCTTCATGATCGTTGCGTTCCACTGCGGCAGCCACGCCAGCAGGAACTCGGCGAAGCCTTCCGCTGCGGGTGACGCGGCCCGGGACAACGGGCGATACACGCACACCTGACGAATCGTCTCCGGCGCGATCACGCGGCGCATCACCAGCCCGAACGATTGCGCGAGCGCCGCCACGTAACCCGGCGTGAGCGTCGCGGCAAGTCCCTGCGAGGCCACGCCGAGCGCCGTCGTCACGTTATCGACGACATCGATGGATGTGATGCGCGCATCGGGCGGCGCCGACAGCCGCATCTGCGCGACGCTGCGCTCGTGATCGCGTCCGGCAGCCACGAGCGGGGTATCGCGCAGGTCCGTCCATCGCACACGCTTGCGTTGCGCGAGCGGATGCGACGGCGCGCACCACAGCACCCACGGACTGTCGAATGCGGGCGCGCCGGCCACGTGCGCCCCCGTCGCCCGATTGGGTCCGATGGCGATGTCGAGATCGCCGTTGGCAACGTGATCGATGAGCGCATCGACCGGCGTATCGACGACCCGCACCACCACTTTCGGACGCGACGCCGTGTACTCGCGAATTGCCGCTGGCAACGCCATGCTCGCGAGCACCAGCGGCGCGCCCACACGCACGATACCGGCGGCGCGATTGCGCAGGTCGTCGGCCGTCTTCTCCGCTGCCTGCACATGCCGCAGCACCGACTCGGCCGATGCCAGGAAATCCCGTCCTGCACTCGAGAGCGCCACCCGCCGCGTGGTGCGGTCGAAGATCCGAAAGCCGATCACCGACTCCAGCTCGGCGACCAGCTGACTCACGGCAGACGACGTCAGGCCGAGGCGATTGCCCGCCTCGGCAAAGCTATGCAATTCGGCGATGGCGACCAGAGCTTCGAACTGGCGCAGCGTCACACGGGTCAGGGGCATGGTGTTTCGATTATCAAGTTTCGCTTACGAATGGACCAGAATCGATTGATTGTTCCGCAAAGGGGCGTCGCCCACAATCGATTTTCAAAATTCCCCACAGCGTTTTCCGACAGACCCTACCTGCTGAGTCCACCCAGCATCGAGACGGAGCGAGACCCCATGTTTTCCCACGTCGACGCCTATCCCGGCGATCCCATCCTCAGCCTGAACGAAGCGTTCGGCCACGATCCCCGCCAGCACAAGGTCAACCTGTCGATCGGCATCTATTTCGACGACGACGGCCGTCTGCCGGTGATGCAGGCGGTACGCGAAGCCGAGTCGGCGGTGCTCTCGGACATCGGCCCCCGCCCCTACCTGCCGATGGCAGGCACGCCGGCCTATCGCGATGCAGTGCAGGCGCTCGTCTTCGGTGAAGACAGCGCCGCGCGTCGCGAGCAGCGCATCGCCACGTTGCAGACGCTGGGTGGCGGCGGAGCCTTGCGTGTGGGCGCGGACTTCCTCAAGCGCTACTTCCCGCAAAGCACCGTCTGGATCAGCGATCCGAGCTGGGACAACCACCGCGTGGTGTTCGAGAGCGCGGGCTTTCCCGTGCAGTCGTATCCGTATTACGACGAAGCGACGGGCGGTCTGCGCTTCGACGCCATGATGGACACGCTGCGCACATTGCCCCCGCACAGCATCGTGCTGCTGCACGCGTGCTGCCACAACCCGACCGGTGTCGATCTGTCGTCTGCGCAGTGGCAGGCGCTGGTGCCGGTGCTGCGCGAGCGCGGGCTGATCGCGTTCGTCGACATGGCTTATCAGGGCTTCGGTGACGGGCTCGACGCCGACGCCTTCGCCGTGCGCGCCTTGACGGACGCGGGCGTGCCGACCGTCGTCGCCAACTCCTTCTCGAAGAACTTCTCGCTGTATGGCGAGCGCTGCGGCGCGCTGTCCGTGGTTTGCGCGACGGCGGACGAAGCGTCGCGCGTGTTCGGTCAGTTGATGGGCACCGTTCGGGCGAACTACAGCAATCCGCCCACGCACGGCGCGCGGCTCGTCGCCCAAGTGCTCACGACACCCTCGCTGCGACGTGCGTGGGAGACCGAGCTCGACGGCATGCGCATGCGCATCGCTGCGATGCGCTCGCAGATTCACGCGCGTCTCGCCCCGCATGTGAGCGGCGAGAAGCTCTCGCGCTATATCTCGCAGCGGGGGATGTTCACTTACACCGGGCTGTCGGCGGATCAGGCGGACACGTTGCGTGAGACGCATGGCGTCTACCTGCTGCGTTCGGGACGCATGTGCGTGGCCGGGCTCAATACGCGCAACGTCGACACCGTGGCACAGGCCATCGCGCATGTGCTGACGCAGTGACTCGCCACTGCCGGACCTGACGCGGACATCGGGCAACACACGGCGCGCATGCCCGCCACCACAGTGCATGCAGACCACACGCGGGCGACCGCGACATAAAACAAGACTGCAAGATTGGAGACGACATGAATACTGCTTCGGCTACGGGCGTTGGCATGGATCGAGATGCTGCTTCCGCCCCCTCGCACACCTGGCGCGCGGTGATATCGGCATCCATCGGCAATGCGCTGGAATGGTTCGATCTCGTGGTGTACGGCTTTTTCGCCGTCACGATCGCCAAGCTCTTCTTTCCCGCGCACGACGACACGACATCACTGCTACTGACACTCGGCACCTTCGGCGTGTCGTTCTTCATGCGTCCGCTGGGCGCCATCGTGATCGGTGTCTATGCGGATCGACGGGGGCGTCGCGAAGCGCTGACGCTCACCATCCTGTTGATGATGGCCGGCACGGCGATCATCGCGTTCATGCCCACTTACGAGACCATCGGCGTACTCGCGCCGATGGGCATCGTGCTGGCACGCATGATTCAGGGCTTCTCGGCGGGTGGCGAGTTCGGCAGCGCGACGGCGTTTCTGGCCGAGCATGCGCCGCAACGGCGCGGCTTCTTCGCGAGCTTCCAGGTCGCGAGTCAGGGGCTGACGACACTGCTGGCCGCTGGCTTCGGTGCGGTGCTCACGAGCACGTTATCGCCGGAGCAGATGCAGAGCTGGGGCTGGCGCGTGCCGTTCCTGTTCGGTTTGATGATTGGCCCGGTCGCCTATTACATTCGCCGTCATGTGAGCGAGACGCCTGAGTTTCTGGAGTCGGAACCGACGCAGACGCCGCTGCGCGACACGCTGGGCCATCAGAAGATGCGTCTGCTGCTGGCCGTGGGCGCGGTCGTCGTGGCTACGGTGTCGACGTATCTGGTGCTGTACATGCCGACGTATGCGATCAAGCAGTTGGGATTGCCGGCGTCGGTGGCATTCGCGGCGACGGTCGCCACGGGCATCGTGCAGATGTTCCTGTCACCGATCGTGGGCGCGTGGTCGGACCGTGTGGGACGTGCGAAACCGATGATGATCGCGGCGGCCTTGCTGCTGGTGTCGATCTGGCCGATGTTCTGGTTGCTCACCACGCACCCGAGCTTCGGCATGATGCTCGCGTTGCAAACGCTGCTGGGCGTGTTGATGACGATCTACTTCGCACCGCTGCCGGCGTTGGCCTCCGAGATTTTCCCGGTGAAGACACGCACGACGGGCCTGTCGCTGTCGTACAACCTGTCGGTGACGTGCTTCGGCGGCTTCGCCCCGTTCATCCTGACGTGGCTCATTACCGCAACGGGCAGCAAACTGGCCCCAAGCTTCTACATGATGGCCGCCGCCGCCGCGGGCCTGATCGCACTGAGCCAGGTGTACCGGCACACGGGCGTACGTTAAATCGCTAAGGCAACGGAGAGGCGCAAGAAATGAAGAAGGGCACCGCTACGGTGCCCTTTTTGCCAGATCGATTCGGTGTCGACTATTGCGGATATAACCCATGCATCCGCCCGAAGAGGCGGGTGAGGCCGAGCAGGGCGTCGATGTTCGGGGTCGGCACCGACACGCGCTGGCCGATCTCGCGCACGACGCTGACCAGCGCGTCGAGCTCGATCGGGCGGTTGGCTTCCACATCCTGCAACATCGATGTCTTGAACGCGCCCAGCTTCGCCGTCACCTGATGACGGTCCTCCGGCGACTGGTCGATCGCGCAACCGATCTTCGCCCCGATCACCGCCGCCTCGCGCATCGCCGCCGAACAGAACTCGCGCACCAGCGGGTCGTCCAGCAAACGGTCGATGGTCGCGCCCGTGATCGCCGACACCGGGTTCATCGTCAGATTGCCCCAGAGCTTGTACCAGATGTCCAGCCGCACATTCTCCGACGCCTTCGCCTCGAACCCCGCCCGCGTCAGCAAGCCCGCCAGTCGCTGCACGCGCTCGCTGCCGCCACCGCCAGGCTCGCCGATGATGAGCCCCCGGCCCATCTTGTGATCGACCAGCCCCGGCTCCGGCGTCGAGGCGCTCGCATGCACCACGCAACCGATCACGTGCGCGAGCGGAATCGCCGAGCCAATCGCGCCGTCCGGATCCACGCTCGTCAACGGTGCGTCGCCAAACGGCGCCACGCCCTTGCAGAACCACCACGGCACCCCGTTCATCGCCGGCAGCACCAACGTCTGCGAGCCAAGCAACGGCACCACCGACGCGGCGACCTGCGCCAGTGCCGGTCCCTTCACCGCAATCACCACCAGATCCTGCTCGCCCAGCTTCGCAGCCTCCTCCAGCGGGTGCGCCGCCGCCACGGGCGCAGTGGCGAGCAACTCGCCCTGCCGCACGCGCCAGCCGCGCTCGCGCAGCGCCGCCAGCGTCGCGCCGCGCGCAAGTGCGCTTACCTGCGCCTCCCCCGTCGCGGCAAGCTTCTGCCCGATCAGGCCACCGATGGCGCCTGCGCCAATGATCGTCACCTTCATCCGTTCACTCCGGTTGTTGTGCCGCGAGACGATAGTTCTCCTTGAATCGCTCCGGCACACGTTCGTCGAAACCCAGCGCCACCCGGCGCACTTCCGGACTGTCGCCCGGCGGATGCCCCACACCGAGCGCCGCCGCCCGGGGCGCATCGATCTGCACCACCCGCCCCGAGAGACGCCCCAACCCGGTGATCTCGCACTCCACCAGGTCACCCGCGTCCACCGAGCGGGAGTGGCACGGCGTGCCCATCAGGATCACGTCGCCCGGCACCAGCGTGATGTGCCGCGCAATGTCCGCGATCACATAGTGCGGGCCCCAGATCGTCTCGTCGCCGATGTGCGCTTCCTGCACCACGCGTCCGTTGCGATACGTGCGCAACGTCTGCTCGAACAGATTCACCCCGCGTACGATACCCGGTCCGATGGGCAGCAACGTGTCCGCGCCCTTCACCCGCAACATCGAACCCTGATCCGTATCGCGAAAATCCTGCAAGCCCATATCCAGCGCCGGGCAGAAACCTTCGATGTAATCCCACGCCTCATCGGGCAACACGTTACGGCACGTGCGCCCGATCACCACGGCGTACTCGCTTTCGTAGTTCAGATACCGGCAATCCGCCGGCTTCAGAATCTGTCCGCCGTGACCGTTCAGCGACGTAGGCGGCTTGGTGAAGTATGTCGGCGTGTCCGTGGGCTTGGGCTTGTTACGCGTCTCCATGCTACGCGAGCGATACGAGATATGCACCGCGATAATTTTCGACGGATCCACCGGCGGCAGATGCGTCACCGTTTGCGGATCAACAAGACGACCGTCGTCGATCCGCAGCATGCCCTGCCGGTCGCCTCGTGCGTCGTCAGCCTCGACGATCGTGCCCCAGAACGCGCTGCCGCCGAGCAGAATGTGTCGACGCTCGACACGCGGTCCGCGCATCACTTCAGGTATTGCCTGTAACGGAAATTCGAAGTCCATCGTCGCGCCTCGTCAAACGGTGTCGAACCAGATGTGCACGTTGCCGGTGCCGCGCGCGTTCTCGTAATCGGACAGCACCGTGCCCGCACTGCGGCAATCGGCGCCACCGAGCGCGCCGACCATCTGCAAGTAATGCGCGCCGTGCGCTTCCCACGGGCGCTTCCGGTAATCCGTATCCCAGTCGGCCAGAATCCGGTCGTGACGCCCCTCGCGAAACGCTTCGATGGCGCGCTTGTCGCTCTCGATGTTCTCCGGACGCGACACATTGCTCTCATGGAAGATGCGCGGATGATTCGGCTTCCAGTCGAGGCCGTTGAACTTGTGACTCAACGCGCCCGACGCCAGCATCACCACACGCAAGTCACTGCGGCGAATTGCTTCGCCGATCACCTCGCCCGATTGCAGGAAGTGATGCGTCTCGCAGTTCTGGCACGAACTCACCGTCACGATGGGCCATGCGTCGAGCCGCATCTGCTTGATGACGTTGATCGTCGGATAGTGACGTGGCAGATCCGGATGCTGCACCGCTCGCGCCCGCACGCTGCGCTCTCGCGCCACGCCGTCGATGGCGAGCGCCAGCTCGGGGTGACCGCGATAGTCGTACGGCACACCGTGCAGATACCACGGCATCTCGTCCGAGACGTACATGCCCGAGTAGCGCGGCCCGCCGTCGATCAGGTGATAGCCGGTCGTGAACCAGTGCGAATCGAAGATCACGATGACGTCCGGGCGCACCGCCGCGATGCGTTCCCGCACGCGCGCATAGCCGGGGATCAGATCGGAATCCGCTCCCGCACCCTGCAACACACGAAACTCCTCACACTGCATCAGGCCGGGGTGATGCGACACCAGCGCCGCGCCGACAATCTGTCCCATAGTGCTCTCCTCTCATCCTGTTGTTTTGCGAGCCGTCGCACACGTGTGACTGCGGCCCGACATAAGCTCGACGACCGCGCGCTCAGCGATGGCTGAAGCTGGCCTTGAACGGCTGTTTCGGTACGACGACATCCTTCACGTCGCAGAAGAATTCGAAGCTCCAGTCGCCGCCTTCGCGTCCGACGCCGGAGCGTTTGATGCCACCGAACGGCGCGGCCAGATCGCGAATACCGAAGCTGTTGATCCAGATAAAGCCGGTGCGAACACGCCCGGCAATCGCGATGGCATGCGCCTCGTCGCCATAGCAGACGCCGCCCAGCCCGTAGTCGGTGCCGTTGGCGAGATCCACGACTTCCTCGTCGCTCGTGAACGTCTGCAACGTGAGCACCGGACCGAAGACCTCCTGCTGCACGATCTCGTCTTCCTGACGCAGATCGGTGAGCAACGTCGGCGCGAAATACTGCGCACCGAAGGGATGCGGCGCACCGCCCCACAACACGCGCGCCCCACCGGCCACGGCGCGCTCGACGAATCCCTGCACCCGTTCGAGCTGGCGCATGTGGATGATCGGACCGACCTCGGTCGCCGCATCGCGCGGATCGCCCACGACGAGGTTCGCCACCACGTCGCGCAGCTTCGCGGTGAACGCCGCGGCAACGTCCGCATGCACCAGCAACCGCGTGCCCGCGAGGCACACCTGACCGGCATTGCGATACATCAGCGCGGCGGTGGCTGCTGCGGCGTCGAGATCGGCGTCAGCCAGCACGATGAACGCCGACTTGCCGCCGAGTTCCAGACTGCACGGCACGAGATTGGCAGCAGCCGTCTTCGCGATCCATTTCGCGGTCGCAACCGACCCCGTGAACGAGATGCGCGCGAGACGCGCGTCGCTGACCAGCGCCGCCCCGGTCGTCGCCCCCGCGCCCTGCAACAGGTTGAAGACACCCGGCGGCAACCCGGCTTCGTGTGCGCAATCAGCGAGTAACGACGACGTCAGCGGCGCCCACTCCGGCGCTTTGAGCACCACGGTATTGCCGGACGCCAGCGCCGGGCCGATCTTCCACGTCGCGAGCATCAACGGCGAATTCCACGGCGTGATCACGGCGACCACACCCGCCGGGTCATGACGCACGAGATGACGCGCCTGCGGCGTCTCGATGACACGGTCCTGCAACGTGAGCGCGTGCTCGGCGAACCAGGTGATGTTCTGCATGGCACGCGGCACCACGCCGTGCGCCATGCGCGAGCGCAGCACCCCGGCGTCGGCGCTCTCCAGCGTGGCGAAGGCGTCTGCACGGCGGCCGATGGCCTCGGCGAAGCGCTGGAGATACGGTTGACGTTGCGCCGCACCGAGCGCCGCCCACGCGGGAAACGCTGCGGCCGCCGACGTCACTGCCGCGTCGACATGCGCCTGATTGCCGCTCGCGATCTCGCCGAGGGGCGTCTGGTCGATGGGCGATACGCACGCAAATGTCTCGTCAGACGCCACGCGACGGCCGTCGATATAGTGATCCGGCGACACCGGTACGCCGGCGATCTCGATAGGGGGAGTGCTCATGCCATGTCTCGTTGAAAAGGGCTTGGGGAGACGGATGGCGCTTGCTGTCCTGCGCCGTCATCCGCCTGTCGCTCACGCGCTTGCGTCGCGGCCGCCGTCGGTGAACTTGCTCGCCAGCGCGCGGCTCGCGCTCGCCAGCAAGGTCGTGTCGATGCCCACCGCGATGAACGTCACGCCGAGGTCGAGGTAGTGACGCGCCAGCGTCTCGTCGACACACAGGATTCCCGCCGCCTTACCCGCGCGACGGATGCGGGCGATACCGTCCTCGATGGCCTTGCGCACTTCCGGGTGCGTCGCCTGACCGAGATAGCCCATCGACGCCGCCAGATCTGCCGGGCCGATGAAGACACCGTGCACGCCGTCGACGGCGGCAATCTCGTCGACCTGCGCGAGGGCGTCGGCGGTCTCCACCTGCACCAGTAGGCATGTCGTGTCGTTCGCCGCGTGCAGATAGTCCTCATAGCGATTCCAGCGCGATGAGCGCGCCAGCCCGCTGCCCACACCGCGCGTGCCTTGCGGCGGATACCGTGTGGCGCTGGCCAGATCGCGCGCCATCGCGGCGGACTCGACCATCGGCACGAGCAACGTCGTCGCGCCGATTTCCAGCACCTGCTTGATGAGCGCGGCGTCGCCATGCGGCAGACGCACCACCGGGTGCGTCGGATAGGGGGCGACGGCCTGCAACGTCGCAAGCATCGTGCGCAAGTCGTTGGGCGCGTGCTCACCGTCGATCACCAGCCAGTCGAAACCGCTGCCGGCACACAGCTCGGCAGCGTAAGGCGTCGCCAGTCCCATCCACAGGCCGATCTGTCGCTGGCCCTGTGCCAATGCCTGCTTGAATGCGTTCGGGGGTGTTTTCATGAGGTTGGCTCCATGGCACTCGATGGGATCGATGTGCCCGATAGCGTCAAAGTGGTCTTCCCCAACGGGGGGGCCCCGGCCGGAATCCGTCGTCAGACGAAGCGCACGCCGATGGCGCCAAGCGGGCCGTAGTCGGCATGGAAGACGTCACCCGCCGCGCATGCCACCGGTCGCGTGAACGATCCGGCAAGTACGATTTCGCCCGCCTGCAATCCTTCGTCGAAGGCGCCGAGTTTGTTGGCAAGCCACGCGACACCGTTACCCGGATGGTTCAGCACCGCCGCGCTCAGGCCCGACTCTTCGATCACACCGTTGCGGTAGAGCAGCGCGCCCGCCCAGCGCAGGTCGATGGCGTCGGGTCTGACCGGACGCCCGCCGAGCACGATGGCGGCATTCGCTGCGTTGTCGGCAATCGTGTCGAAGACCTTGCGCGGCGCTTTCGTCTCGCGGTCGAACAGTTCGATGCGTCCGTCGATGAGTTCGAGCGCCGGCGTGACCCACGCGGTGGCGTCGAGCACATCGAACAACGTAACGCCCGGCCCCTTGAGCGGCTTGGCGAGAATGAACGCCAGTTCGACCTCGATACGTGGCACGATGAAGCGGGCCGCTTCCAGCGTGGCACCGTCGGCCACGAGCATGTCGTCGAGCAGCGTGCCGTGATCGGGTTCGGTGATCTGCGCGGCCACTTGCATTGCGCGCGACGTCAGCCCGATCTTGTGCCCGATCACGCGACGCCCCTCGGCGAACTTCAACGCCAGCCACGCCTGCGAAATCGCGTAGCTGTCGGCAATCGTCATCTCGGGATAGCGACGCGAGAACTGCATCACCGGCGTGCGGGTGCGCTCGGCCTCGTGCAACTCGCGGGCAAGGGACTGATGAATCGTGGCGTCGAGCCTGGGCATCGCGCTGTCTCCGGTTATCGTGGTTTTTCGTCCGACGTTTTCGTCGGACTTTCACGTCTGAACAGTCCCCTATTCTTGCGGCCCGCTGCGCCACCCACAATCAATCGATTCTGGGCGATTAATAAGCAAAACTGGATAATCGGATGCCCTTCGGCCATGTCCGGATCGCCCCTCGATACCCCGACTGTCGCAACACCGCCACACCCTAATCTGTTCATTGAATCAGGTTCGATAAAACCGATCACCCCCGCTTCGTCCGACTTCTCGCGGCCTTTGAAGCCTTTTCAACGATAACGTCGTGCTTTCTCGACGACACCTGCCCTCTCACCCATGCCTCGCACCTAATAGCTACCTGCATTCGCCCATACCCATTAAAAATGAGAGTGATTTGCATTTATAATCCGCGACGCTTTATTACAACGCATTACGTCACGACGTATAACGATCCGACTGCCGCGGCACCACGTCTTCGCGCGTCTTTGCCAGCGGCCCGCTCGCCACACACTTGCAGTCACGAAGGTCAGCCAAGATGAAGATGTCCGTAAGTCGCCGTGCTCCTGCGGCCGCCGATACCACTCATATCGCCCGCGCTCAGGGGATTCATCGCTTCACCTCCCACACCCGTCTGCCCCGCGCGACTGCCTGCGCTGCGGCCTTGCTCATGGCAACGCTCGGCACCGCCCATGCACAGCAGGCGACGACCGCCGCCGAAGCGAAGGCCGATGTCGAACTCGGCGCCGTCAATGTTTCGGGCGACTGGCTCGGCACGGGGCTGGACAACAGCGCCAAGACGTTCCCCGGCGCGCGCACGGTCGTGAAGAAGGAGCAGATCGAAGAATCGGGGGCCACGAGCATCGGCGACGTGATGCGTCGCATCCCGGGCGTGCAATCGACGGACAACTCAGGCACCGCCGGCAGCGCGATCTCGCTGAACATCGGCGTGCGTGGTCTCACCGGCCGTTACACGCCGCGCTCGACCGTGCTGCTCGACGGCATTCCGATGGCGGTCGCGCCGTATGGCCAGCCACAGTTGTCGTTCGCGCCGGTCAGCCTGTTCAATATCGAGAGCATCGACGTCGTGCGCAGTGGCGGTGCCGTTCGCTACGGTCCGCAAAACGTGGGCGGCGTGATCAACTTCAAGACCCGCTCGATCCCGAATACACCGGGCCTGACGGCCGATGCCACGGTGCGCGAGAACATCTACACCGCCGGTGGTGGCGCCAACACGCAATACAGCGCGTTCCTCGGCACGCAAATGGACAACGGTCTGGGTCTGGCGCTGCTGTACTCCGGCATGACGGGCCGCGACTGGCGCAAGGGCAGCGACGAGCGCGTGAACGACGTCGCATTGAAATGGCGCTACGACATCACGCCGAGCCAGCAGGTGTACGGCAAGCTCTCCTATTACGACGTGAAGTCGAAGACGCCCGGCGGCCTGACCGTTGCGCAATTCAACGCCGATCCGTTCCAGAACACGCGTCCGAACGACTACTGGAGCGGCAACCGCACCGGCGTCGACTTCGGTTATCTGAATACGATCTCCGAGACGCAGGAATTCGAAGTCCGCACGTTCTTCAACTCGAGCTATCGCCAAAGCACGCTGGTGAACTCGACGTTCACGTCGACGACACACCAGCCGCGTAACTACGAGACGTTCGGTTTCGAGCCGCGCTTCACGCAGCGTCTGTTCTTCGGACCGACGGCGCACGACGTGACCGTGGGCTATCGCTACATCCATGAGCGCGGCGACGACAACAACTGGACCACCACGCTCGCCACCGGCAAGAACTCGGCCACGCAGACGTTCAACAACTACACCAGCGCGAACGCGTTCTATATCGACGATCGCATGGCGTGGGGCAACTGGCGTCTGACGCCGGGCGTGCGTTACGAGATCATCAATTCGCAACGCGTGGACAACGCCAGCAACGCCACCTTCCGCTCGGATAACAACAAGGCGCTGCCGTCGGTGAACCTGTCGTATCTGGTGAACAGCGCGTGGACGGTCTTCGCGGACTACAGCACCTCGTTCGGTCCGGTGCAGAACACGCAGTTGAACTCGATGTCGGCCACGAACCCGCTGGAGCCGGAACTGGCCCGCACGTATGAAATCGGTACGCGCTGGACGGACAGCCACTGGAAGGCCGAGCTGACCGCGTTCAAGATGAAGTTCGACAACCAGATTCTGCAAGTGCCGGGCATCGTCCCCGCGACCTTCCAGAACATCGGCGCAACGAACCACGACGGCATCGAAACCGCCATCGATTACACCTTCGATCGCGACAGCGTGCTGCGCGGCCTGAACGTGTACGCGAACTTCACCTTCACGCGTGCGATTCAGAAGTCGGGCGCGACTGCCGGTCTGGACGTGCCGTTCTACTCGCGCTTCACCGACACGCTCGGCGCGCGCTACACGATCGGTCAGTGGACGTTCAACGTCTCGACCACGCACCAGAGCTCGCAGTACTCGGACCTCGCCAACACCGAAGCCGAATCGGCCGACGGCAGCAACGGCAAGGTGCCGGGCTTCCGCCTGTGGAACCTGCAAGCGAACTACAAGATCCCGTTCTACAAGAACGCCGATGTCACCGTGGGCCTGAACAACGTCTTCGACAAGCGCTATTACACGCGTAACGTCGACGGCAATGCAGGCCGCATGGTCGGTGCACCGCGCATGGTCTACGTGCAAGGGCACTTCGGGTTCTGATCGACGTTCCCGACCACTGGAACGAAGCCCCGCCCTCGACTCGACGGCGGGGCTTTTTTTATCAGTTCCACCGCCCCTTCTTTTGCTTTTCCGGCTCGTAGTCGTCGTCCTTGGGGTCGTCGTATTCCTCGGACTCCTCGTCGCCCCAGTCGTGACGGGCCTGACGGTTGCCACCCCGCTGGCCGCGACGCACAGGGGTGTACGCTTCGTCATCCTCGGACTCCGATGACGTGTCCTCACTCGACGAAACCAGCTCGTCGAGATTTCGCTTCCGGTTGAGACTGCCTGGTTTCGACTTCGGCTTTGGTTTAGGTTTAGGTTTTGCCTTTGGTGTTCGCTTCGGTTTCGGCTTCGGTGTCGGGTCCGGCGTCAGATCCGGCATTGGCATTGATATTGGCGTTAGCGTTCGCTTTGGCGTTCGCGACGACGTTGGCTGCTGCTTCGGTGTCTGTTTTGGCGTTAGCGCACGCGTTACCCTCGGCTTCGGTAACAGCTTCGACGTCGACGGCTTTGGCGAGGGTGGGCTGAGTTCTCTCTGAATTTCGTTCGAGATCGCGATCGTCAAGCGCTGCTTCAGCTCAACGGCATAGGCATAGCGTTGCCGCTTCGTCGACGGCGAGACGTGTTTGCGACCCTTCTTTTTGTTCGTGCCTGCCTGCTCGGCTTCCCTGCGCTCCAGGTCTGCCGCCACGAACGCATTCATCTCGTCACCGAATTCGGGCTGCAACCGCGGCGGGAGATTGAACGCCAACGTCAGCAGTTCCTGTTCGATCCACATGTCGGCGTCCTCGACGTCCGACTGCGCGCTCAGCCTCTGCTCCTCCGCCTCGACGTCCAAAAGCCGAGTGCTCATGTTGCCGCCCGCGAGACTGCTGATGAAGGCGTGAGCCCCCTCCATGTCCGTCACGAGGCCGGTGCTCGGCGCCCAGTCGTCTTCCTCCTCCGCTTGATAGCCGGCAAACTGATTTGCCCAATCCTCGCGCGAGGTGATCTGGTCCTTGTCCTGATCGAACAGACGTAACGGTTTGTCGCCGTACCCGGCGCGACGAAGGATGAGATAGGCATAGGCGCGACTGACACGTCCATTCGCGTCGTGCAAAGGGTGCAACACACTAATTTGCTGCTGAACTTGTGCCGCCAACCGGGCAATCGCGGCTTCCTTTTCCGCTTCCGGATCGACTTTGCGGCCCCTCTGCGGTTTTGGTTTTGGCTTCGGCGCGAGAATCGCGTCGAATTCCTTCTTGCTTTGCGCAAGCATTTCGCCCAGCACCGACGCCTTGTCTTCCTGCCGGTAACTCACATTGAACAGGCTATGGCTCGGGTCGTCCTCGGCGTTCGTCACGGAAAGACCATGCCCTTTGAGCGCCTTTCTCTCCGGCCGCGTCAGCTTCGCCGGTGCTCCCCAGAAAGACGGCTCGTCTTTTTCGGTGATGAACTCGACGCCGCTCCTCGCCTCGCCGGACAGGCGGGCCGCCACCGAGCGGAATCCGTCGATCGTCCAGATGTCGATGCCATTGTCGGTAATGACGTCGTGCCATGCCTGCGCGGTCTTCTTCCCGTAGGGAAATGCGAAGCTGGCATCGGGCTGCCCCTCCACGGTGCCGCCGGTACTGTTGGAGATGTACCACGATTGGATGCGCGGATCGATGTCCACGTCGCCGAGTCGCGTCAGCCATCGGTCGTTTCTGTTCAGCAGTGCCTGCTGACTCTGTTTGACGGCATCGACATGAGACGTCGACTCGCCCTGCTCGACCATCGTGACAAGCCGTGTAGCGCCAGCCCCGAAATTGCCCTCCTGGATCGCCAGGACCTTGAATGTCGCGCTCGCACGGAAGACGACTTCCCGCTGACCATGCCCGACATCCGGCGCCACCGGGCTGATCGGAATGCCGCTCACCCCCTTGGCATAGATGCGATAGCGATCCACCTGCGCGCCCTTCTTCTTCATGCCGCCCTTCGAGAACGCGACCGTGCCGCCGGCAGATTCGCTCGCGCTCAGCGGCGTTCCCTGACTGAACAGATTGCCGACCTTGAGCGTGTCGTTTCTCGGATAAGCGGCGTATAAGGTGCCTTCGATCGGGGCGATTCGCGCGAGCGTCGAATCCAGCAACGCAATGTCATCGCCAGCATGTTTCGGCGTCTGGCTTTTGGTCGAGATGCCGACGTCCATCCCCACGTTGTGCTTCTGTACCCCCGTCGCGGGCGACGCCCACTTGGTCAGAATGTCCAGGGCATTCCTGTCGTGCTTCGCGTCAAGGTGCTTGTACACCTGCTGGTGTCGCTGGCGAAGGAAGGGATGATCCTCGGTCAGCTCCGGCCGCTCGGTCCAGTCGACGGACGACACGCGGCTGAAACTCGACGGCCGGTAGGTGTCGTCGTCGAGTGCTTTCCCGCTTCTGAGATCAACGATCTTTTGAACGTACGCCCCCTTGTCCGCGAGCCCGGCTTCCTCCCCTACGGCGCGTGCGTCGCCCCGTAACGCGGCAAGGTGGCTGTATAGCGCGATCAGGTAATCGTTATTCTCGTCCGGCGTGTGACCGACCAGCCTTTTCAGCTCGCCCATCAACACGTCGGGCTTATACCGGTTTCGCCGCAGCAGCTTGCGCTGGTCATTCTCAAGGTTGTCCCACGTCGTGAAGTCGACCGTTGGCAGGTGCTCCTCGAACTCGCCCGGCTCCTCGGGGTTCCAGGGTCGCTGCGCTTGCTCGGACTCCTCTCTCGCATAGGGAAAGATCGTCGTGACGTGCTCGCTGATGGCGCGTTGGTGCTTGGCGACGTCGAAGCGAGACGTCATTGGAATGGCCTCGGCGGCCGCATCGAGCAAGCTCGTGTCGTCCTTGGGGTATTCCGGCAGCGGGACGGGCGCTTTGCGACCCCGACCTTTCGACGTTGACGCCGACGGTGATGTTTGCGACGGCTGGAACCGCGCCAGCATTGCCCAGGCCAGTTCGATGTTGTCGGGCAGTGTGATGTGTTCCGCAGACGTCTCGGCTGCGATCCACGTCCGCCGTATCTCGTCGAACGTCAGTCCGCTGACATGCTTGAGCTTCGTCAGAAAGGTGTTTTTCGTGTACTGCCGCTCGACGTCCGCCGAAAAGTTGACGACACGCTGGATGGGAGCGGGGGATGAGAGTGGCGGCGGTGTGGTGAGGCGCGGGGGAGACGCCGACGGCACGGCGAGTGCTTGTTGCTGTGCCACGGCGCGCGTGCGCGGGCTAGCGTCGATGGTGGCACGCAATTGCGCGTGGGCGCGACTGGCCGGGCGATTGTCTGCGAGCGCGGAAGTCCCGGCGAACGCATCGCCGACGACCGGCACACCCTCGGTGCGCACGCCCGTCGCAGGCCTTTGAACCTTCTCCCCATCGCTCATCGCTGCCCCGCATCATCCGTGTTTTTATCGAACGACGTCTGCTGTGCTGCGTAAGTCTTTGTCATGCGGCTCGCCCCACCGTCGGGGCGAGCTGAACTGCCGTGTGCTTACTTCGTGCGGCCGTAATCATCCTGGAAGCGCACGATGTCGTCTTCGCCGAGGTATGCCCCCGACTGCACCTCGATCAACTCCAGCGGCACCTTGCCGGGGTTCTCGAGACGGTGCGTCGTGCCGACCGGAATGTACGTCGACTGATTTTCGGTGAGCAGAATCGTGTTGTCGCCATTCACCACGCGCGCCGTGCCTTTCACGACCACCCAGTGCTCCGAGCGGTGGAAGTGCATCTGCAAACTCAGTGACGCGCCCGGCTTCACCACGATCTTCTTCACCTGGAAGCGATCGCCCACACAGATACCTTCGTAGTCGCCCCACGGACGGAACACCCGCTGGTGGAAGACCGACTCCGAGCGACCGTCAGCAACCAGCTTCTCGACCACACGTTTGACGTCCTGCACGTGGTCCTTCGAGGTGACCATCACGACATCGGGCGTCTCGACGATCACAAGATTCTCCACGCCGATGGCCGCGACCATCCGGCTCTCGCTGCGCACGTAGCTGTTCTTCACGCCGTGCACGATGGCGTCGCCAATCAGGCTATTGCCGTTCTCGTCCTGCTCGGCAATCTCTGCGACCGCCGACCACGAACCGATGTCGTTCCATCCGAGCCCTTCGGCATCGACCACGGCGGCGTGACGGGCTTTCTCCATCACGGCGTAATCGATCGAGTCGGACGGGCAGGCTTCCAGGCTCGCCTTGTCCAGACGGAAGAAGTCGATGTCGACCGCGCCCTTGTCCACGGCAGCAGTGACCTGCTTGAGCATTTCCGGCGCGAGACGTTCGAGCTCCGCCAGATAGGACGACGCCTTGAACATGAACATGCCGCTGTTCCAGTAGCAGTTGCCGGCGGCGATCAGCTCGGCCGCTTTGGCGGCGTCGGGTTTCTCGACGAACTGGTCGATCCGGTAACCACTCGCGCACGCTTGCGTGGCGGCACCGCGTCGGATGTAGCCGTAACCGGTGTGCGGCGACGTCGGCGGAATACCGAAGGTCACGAGGAACCCATCGTCGGCAAGCGTCTTCGCAGCAAGCACCGCTTCGTGGAATTTCGCTGTGTTCGCGATGGCGTGATCGGAGGGCAGCACGAGCAGCGTGGCGTCGGCGTCCTGGCGCAGCGCGATCAGCGCGGCCGCAGCCACCGCCGGCGCCGTGTTGCGCGCGACGGGTTCGAGCACGATGGCGCTCGGCGTCGTATCGATGGCACGCAATTGTTCAGCGACGAGGAAGCGCTGCTCGTTGTTGGAGATGATCAGCGGTGCGGCAGCGCCGCCCAGCGTGCCGATGCGTTTGACCGTCTGCTGGAGCAATGTGTCGGAACCGGCAAGCGCGAGGTATTGCTTGGGATAGCTGGCGCGCGACAGGGGCCACAGACGGGTACCGCTACCGCCGCACAGGATGACAGGAGTGATTGCCATATTCCGGATCGTAGAAGGTCTTGGAAAACTACGTCACATCGCTTTGAGCAAGCGGAAATTATATCGTTACTTCAAGTACTTAAAATAACATTGCGACGACATCCGGATGTCGCGGGCATGTCAGTCGCGATCACTTTTACCGTCGCGCAAAAGAAAAACGGCACCCCGCAAAGGGTGCCGTTCTCTTGATGCCTTGCGCCAGTCCGGCGGTGCCCGCTTTCGCAAGCGCCGCCGGTCCGGGAACTACCGTCTGGCTTACTCCGCCGTCGGCTCTTCCACCGAAGTGGGGATCGGGGCAAACGCCTCTTCCAGAGCGATCTGGTCGTGACGCTCGCGATCCGACGTTTCGCGGGCCTTGCGGGCCTTGTGATACGCCAGACCCGTACCTGCCGGGATCAGACGGCCGACGATGACGTTTTCCTTCAGGCCACGCAGGTCGTCCTTCTTGCCCATGATGGCGGCTTCGGTCAACACGCGCGTCGTTTCCTGGAACGATGCGGCCGAGATGAACGAGTCCGTCGACAGCGATGCCTTCGTAATACCCAGCAGCACGTTATCGTACTGCGCCGGACGCTTGTCCGCGGCATTCATGGCGTCGTTCTCGTAGAGCATGTCCGAACGCTCGACCTGTTCGCCGATGATGAAGCGCGTATCGCCGTTGTCGGTGATCTGCACACGACGCAGCATCTGGCGAACGATCACCTCGATGTGCTTGTCGTTGATCTTCACACCCTGCAAACGGTACACGTCCTGAACTTCATCGACGATGTAGCGCGACAGCGCTTCGATACCCTGCAAACGCAGGATGTCGTGCGGGTCGGCCGGGCCGTCCACGATCATTTCGCCCTTGTTCACCACCTGACCGTCGTGCACCAGCACCTGCTTTTCCTTCGGAATCAGGAACTCGTGCTGGTTGCCGTCCAGATCGGTAATGACCAGACGCTGCTTGCCCTTCGTGTCCTTACCGAACGACGTCGTACCCGTGACTTCGGCCAGAATGCCGGCGTCCTTCGGTGCACGTGCTTCGAACAGTTCGGCCACACGCGGCAGACCCCCGGTAATGTCGCGGGTCTTCTGCGCTTCGGTCGGGATACGTGCGAGCACTTCGCCCACCGGCACTTGCTGACCGTCCTTGATGGTGATCAGTGCGCCCACCTGGAAGCCGATCGTCACTGCGTGATCGGTACCCGGGATCTTCACTTCCACACCATTCTCGTCGAGCAGCTTGACCTGCGGACGCACGTTCTTCGATGCCGGACCACGGCGCTTCGGATCGATCACGACCAGCGTGGACAGACCCGTCACATCGTCGATCTGCTTGGCAACCGTGACACCTTCCTCGACGTTCTCGAACTTGGCGAAGCCGCCGTGTTCGGTAATGATCGGGCGCGTCAGCGGATCCCACGTACCCAGTTGGGCGCCGGCCTTGACCTGCGCACCGTCCAGTTGCAGCAGCGTGGCGCCGTACGGCACCTTGTGACGCTCGCGCTCACGGCCATGATCGTCCGTGATCAGGATTTCACCCGAACGCGAGATCGCGATCTGCTCGCCGCGGCCGTTGGTCACGTAACGCATGGTCGCCGTGAAGCGAACCGTACCGTTCGACTTGGCTTCGATCGACGAGGCCACTGCCGCACGCGATGCCGCACCACCGATGTGGAACGTACGCATCGTGAGCTGCGTGCCCGGTTCGCCGATCGACTGCGCGGCGATCACACCGACCGCTTCGCCGACGTTCACACGCGTACCACGGCCCAGATCGCGGCCATAGCATGCGGCGCACAGACCGAAACGCGTATCGCAGGTCAACGGCGTGCGCACGCGCACTTCGTCGATACCCAGCGCTTCGATCATTTCGACGACGTCTTCGTCCAGCAGCGTGCCGGCTTCGTACACCGTTTCCTGCGTCTCCGGATTCACGACGTCGGAGACAGCCACGCGACCCAGGATACGGTCACGCAGGGCTTCGACCACTTCACCGCCCTCGACCAGCGCCTTCATGACCACGCCGTTGCTCGTGCCGCAATCGTCTTCGACCACGACCAGATCCTGCGTCACGTCGACCAGACGACGCGTCAGGTAACCCGAGTTTGCCGTCTTCAGTGCCGTATCAGCCAGACCCTTACGTGCACCGTGGGTCGAGATGAAGTACTGCAACACGTTCAGGCCTTCGCGGAAGTTCGCGGTAATCGGCGTCTCGATGATCGAGCCGTCCGGCTTGGCCATCAGGCCACGCATACCGGCGAGCTGGCGAATCTGGGCGCTCGAACCGCGAGCACCGGAGTCGGCCATCATGTAAATCGAGTTGAACGACTCCTGATCCACGGTGTTGCCATCGCGGTCGGTCGTCTTTTCCTTCGAGAGCTGCTCCATCATCGCCTTACCCACGGCGTCACCGGTAGCACCCCAAATGTCCACGACGTTGTTGTAACGCTCTTGCGCCGTGACCAGACCCGACATGTACTGACGGTCGTATTCCTTGACCTTCTTCGACGCTTCGCCGATCAGCTCTTCCTTCTTCGTCGGCACGAGCATGTCGTCGACGCAGATCGAGATACCGGCGCGCGTTGCCAGGCGGAAGCCCGACTGCATCAGCTTGTCGACGAAGATCACCGTCTCGCGCAGACCGCAGCGGCGGAACGCCGTGTTGATCAGCTTCGAGATTTCCTTCTTCTTGAGCGACTTGTTCAGCACCGAGAACGGCAGGCCCGGCGGCAGAATTTCCGACAGGATCGCGCGGCCGACGGTCGTCGGGTACAGCGTGATCTTCGGCGTCTTCTCGCCCGTTTCCGGATCGACCGTGTACTCCGTGATACGCACGTTCACACGCGAAGCCAGTTCGACTTCCTTGTTGTCGTACGCACGCAGCACTTCCGAGACGTCGATGAACGACAGGCCTTCGCCGCGGCCGTTGATCTTGTCGCGGGTCGCATAGTACAGACCCAGCACGATATCCTGCGACGGCACGATCGACGGATCGCCGTTAGCCGGGAACAACACGTTGTTCGAGGCCAGCATCAGGGTACGCGCTTCCATCTGCGCTTCGAGCGACAGCGGCACGTGAACGGCCATCTGGTCACCGTCGAAGTCGGCGTTGAACGCCGCGCAAACCAGCGGGTGAAGCTGAATTGCCTTGCCTTCGATCAGCACCGGCTCAAACGCCTGAATACCCAGGCGGTGCAGCGTCGGTGCGCGGTTCAGCATGATCGGATGTTCGCGGATCACATCTTCGAGGATGTCCCACACCACCGCCGTCTGGTTCTCGACTTCCTTCTTCGCGGCCTTGATGGTCGTGGCCACGCCCATCACTTCCAGCTTGTGGAAGATGAACGGCTTGAAGAGTTCGAGCGCCATCAGCTTCGGCAGACCGCACTGATGCAGCTTGAGCGTCGGGCCCACGGTAATCACCGAACGGCCCGAGTAGTCGACGCGCTTACCCAGCAAGTTCTGACGGAAACGACCGCTCTTGCCCTTGATCATGTCGGCCAGCGACTTGAGCGGGCGCTTGTTCGCACCGGTCATCGCCTTACCGCGACGACCGTTGTCGAGCAGCGAGTCCACGGACTCTTGCAGCATGCGCTTTTCGTTGCGCACGATGATGTCCGGGGCCTTGAGCTCGAGCAGACGCTTCAGACGGTTGTTACGGTTGATGACGCGGCGATACAGATCGTTCAGGTCCGAGGTCGCGAAGCGGCCACCGTCGAGCGGCACCAGCGGGCGCAGTTCGGGCGGCAGCACCGGCAGCACTTCGAGCACCATCCACTCGGGCTTGATGCCCGAGCGCTGGAATGCCTCAAGTACCTTCAGGCGCTTGGCGTACTTCTTGATCTTGGCTTCCGAGCCCGTGGCTTGCAGCTCGGCGCGCAGATGCTCGACCTGCTGGTCGATGTCGATCGAACGCAGCAGCTCGCGCACGCCTTCCGCGCCCATCTCGGCACGGAATTCGTCGCCGTATTCCTCGACCTTGTTGTAGTAATCCTCCTCGGTCATGATCTGGCAACGCTTGAGCGGCGTCATGCCCGGTTCGAGGACCACATAGGCTTCAAAGTACAGCACGCGTTCGATGTCGCGCAGCGTCATGTCGAGCACCATGCCCAGACGCGACGGGAGCGACTTCAGGAACCAGATGTGCGCGACCGGCGAGGCCAGTTCGATGTGGCCCATGCGCTCACGACGCACCTTGGCCAGCGTCACTTCAACGCCGCACTTCTCGCAGATCACGCCACGGTGCTTCAGGCGCTTGTACTTGCCGCAAAGGCATTCGTAATCCTTGATCGGACCGAAGATCTTTGCGCAGAACAGACCGTCGCGCTCGGGCTTGAAAGTCCGGTAGTTGATCGTCTCCGGCTTCTTCACTTCACCGAACGACCACGAACGGATCTTGTCCGGCGAAGCCAGACCGATCTTGATCGCGTCGAACTGTTCGTCCTGCTGGACTTGCTTGAATAGATCGAGCAAAGCTTTCATTGCTTTCTCCTATTTGCCTGAACGCGATTAACCGCGCTCCAGGTCGATATCGATACCGAGCGAACGGATTTCCTTGACCAGCACGTTGAACGATTCCGGCATGCCGGCATCGATCACGTGATCGCCCTTGACGAGGTTCTCGTACACCTTCGTACGGCCCGTCACGTCATCCGACTTCACCGTCAGCATTTCCTGCAGCACATACGATGCGCCGTAAGCTTCCAGTGCCCACACTTCCATTTCACCGAAGCGCTGACCACCGAACTGAGCCTTACCGCCCAACGGCTGTTGCGTCACCAGCGAGTACGGACCGGTCGAACGTGCGTGCATCTTGTCGTCGACCAAGTGGTGCAGCTTGAGCATGTGCATGAAGCCGCAGGTGACCGTACGCTCGAAGGCTTCGCCAGTGCGACCGTCGAACAGCGTGACCTGGTTCTTCGACTTGGTCATGCCGAGTTCCTTCGCGATGTGATCCGGGAACGCCAGATCCAGCATGCGACGGATTTCCTCTTCATGCGCGCCATCGAACACCGGCGTCGCGAACGGGACACCGTTCTGCAGGTTGCGAGCGAGCGACATGACTTCGTCGTCCGACAGGCTGTCGATATCTTCTTGCTGACCGCTCTCGTTGTAGATCTTCGTCAGGAACTTGCGAACTTCCTGGACCTTGGTGTGCGCTTGCAGCATTTCGCCGATACGCCAGCCCAGACCCTTCGCTGCCCAGCCGAGGTGCGATTCGAGAATCTGACCCACGTTCATCCGCGACGGCACGCCGAGCGGGTTGAGCACGATGTCTGCCGGACGGCCATCGGCCATGTACGGCATATCCTCGATCGGCACGATCTTCGAGACCACACCCTTGTTACCGTGACGGCCGGCCATCTTGTCGCCAGGCTGCAGACGACGCTTGACCGCCAGGTACACCTTGACCATCTTCAGCACGCCCGGCGGCAGTTCGTCGCCTTGCGTGAGCTTCTTGCGCTTTTCTTCGAAGGCGAGGTCGAACGAGTGACGCTTCTGCTCGATCGATTCCTTGATCTGCTCGAGCTGTTGCGCACCTTCGTCTTCCGCCAGACGGATGTCGAACCAGTGGTAGCGATCCAGATCGGCCAGGTATTCCTTGGTGATCTTGGTGCCCTTGGCGAGCTTCTTCGGACCGCCATTGGCCGTCTTGCCCACCAGGAAACGCTCCAGACGCTGGAATGCGTCGCCTTCCACGATACGCAGCTGGTCGTTCAGGTCCAGGCGATAGCCCTTCAGTTCATCGTCGATGATCTGCTGAGCACGCTTGTCGCGCTGAATGCCTTCACGCGTGAACACCTGCACGTCGATGACGGTACCGCTCATGCCCGACGGCACGCGCAGCGAGGTGTCCTTCACGTCCGAAGCCTTCTCGCCGAAGATCGCGCGCAGCAGCTTTTCTTCCGGCGTGAGCTGGGTTTCGCCCTTCGGCGTGACCTTGCCCACCAGCACGTCGCCGGCTTCGACTTCCGCACCGATGTACACGATGCCCGACTCGTCCAGACGGCTCAGTTGCACTTCCGCCAGGTTCGAGATGTCACGCGTGATTTCTTCCGGTCCAAGCTTCGTGTCGCGAGCGACCACGTTCAGTTCTTCGATGTGGATCGACGTGTAACGGTCTTCCGCAACGACACGTTCCGAGATCAGGATCGAGTCTTCGAAGTTGTATCCGTTCCACGGCATGAACGCGATCAGCATGTTCTGACCGAGCGCCAATTCACCCAGGTCGGTCGACGCGCCGTCGGCGATCACATCGCCGCGCGCCACCTTGTCGCCCACTTCCACGATCGGGCGCTGGTTGATGTTGGTGTTCTGGTTCGAACGCGTGTACTTGATCAGGTTGTAGATGTCCACGCCGACTTCACCGGCGACGGCTTCATCGTCGTTCACGCGAATCACCACACGGCCTGCGTCGACGTAATCGACCACACCGCCACGGAACGCCTGCACGGTCGTACCCGAGTCGACAGCCACCGTACGTTCGATACCCGTACCGACGACCGCCTTTTCCGGACGCAGGCAAGGCACGGCCTGGCGCTGCATGTTCGAACCCATCAATGCGCGGTTCGCGTCATCGTGCTCGAGGAACGGGATCAGCGAGGCTGCAACCGAGACGATCTGCGACGGCGCCACGTCCATGTACTGGATGCGGTCCGGCGTGACCATCAGCGTTTCACCGGCTTCACGCGACGACACCAGTTCGTCGGTGAGTTCGCCGCTGGCGCCGATCGACGCGTTCGCCTGAGCGATCACGTAACGACCTTCTTCAATGGCCGACAGGTAGTCGATCTGGTCGGTGACCTTGCCGTCCACCACCTTGCGGTACGGCGTCTCGAGGAAGCCGTATTCGTTCAGGCGGGCGTACAGTGCCAGCGAGTTGATCAGACCAATGTTCGGACCTTCCGGCGTCTCGATCGGGCACACGCGGCCGTAGTGGGTCGGGTGCACGTCGCGGACTTCGAAGCCTGCACGCTCGCGCGTCAGACCGCCCGGGCCCAGTGCGGAAACACGACGCTTGTGCGTGATTTCCGACAGCGGGTTGGTCTGGTCCATAAACTGCGACAGCTGCGACGAACCGAAGAACTCGCGAATCGCCGACGAAATCGGCTTGCTGTTGATCAGGTCGTGCGGCATCAGGTTTTCCGACTCGGCCTGACCCAGACGTTCCTTCACAGCGCGCTCGACACGCACCAGACCGGCGCGGAACTGGTTCTCGGCCAGTTCGCCGACGCAACGCACACGACGGTTACCCAGGTGGTCGATGTCGTCGACTTCGCCGCGGCCGTTACGCAGATCCACGAGGATCTTGATGGTCGCGAGAATGTCGTCGTCTTCCAGCGTCATCGGCCCGAGCACTTCGTCACGGCCGACACGGCGGTTGAACTTCATACGACCCACCTTCGACAGGTCGTACGCTTCTTCGCTGTAGAACAGACGGTTGAACAGTGCCTCGACCGCATCTTCGGTCGGCGGCTCGCCCGGGCGCATCATGCGGTAGATCGCGATACGCGCGGCCGTCTGGTCGGCGGTTTCGTCGATACGCAGCGTGGCCGAGATGTACGAACCCTGATCCAGATCGTTCGTGTACAGCGTCTGGATGTCCGACACGCCCGACTCGCGCAGCTTGACCAGCACGCTTTCGGTGATTTCGTCGTTGGCGTTGGCGATCACTTCGCCGGTGTCGCCATCGATCACGTTCTTCGCGAGCACGCGGCCGAGGAGATAGTCTTCCGGCACCGAGATGAACTTGGTGTTGGCGTTCTCCAGGTCGCGGATGTGCTTGGCGTTGACGCGCTTGTCCTTCTGGACAATGACCTTGCCTTCGCGATCCGTGATGTCGAAACGTGCGACTTCACCACGCAGACGCTCCGGCACGAACTCCATCTGCGCGCCTTCCGGCATCAGCTTGAAGTTGTCGAACACGAAGAAGTTCGCGAGGATCTGTTCCGGCGTCAGGCCGATCGCCTTGAGCAGGATCGTGACCGGCATCTTGCGACGGCGGTCAACGCGGAAGTACAGGATGTCCTTCGGATCGAATTCGAAGTCGAGCCACGAGCCGCGGTAGGGGATGATACGCGCGGAGAACAGCAGCTTGCCCGAGCTGTGCGTCTTACCTTTGTCGTGTTCGAAGAACACGCCCGGCGAACGGTGCAGCTGCGAGACGATGACACGTTCCGTGCCATTGATGACGAAGGAACCCGTCGAGGTCATGAGCGGAATTTCGCCCATGTACACTTCCTGTTCCTTCACTTCCTTGACTACCGGCTTGTTCGGCGATTCCTTGTCGAGAATCACCAGACGAACCTTGGCGCGCAGGGCCGAGCAGAAGGTCAGGCCACGCTGTTGACATTCCTTGACATCGAACGCGGGAGTGCCCAGCAAATAGCTGACGAACTCAAGGCGTGCGAACCCGTTGTGAGAAACGATCGGGAAAATGGAGGAGAAGGCTGCTTGCAGACCCTCCGGCTTCCGCTCCGATGCAAGCGCCTCGGCTTGCAAGAACGATGTGTACGAGGCGAGCTGGGTGGCCAGCAAAAACGGCACCTTGTGCACGGTCGGACGCTTCGCAAAACTCTTGCGAATGCGTTTCTTCTCGGTGAAGGAATAGTGCATTACGATCTCCGAATCACTACGCTGACGACGACGGCAGGCATCGTCAACGGGTGTTCATCGACTGAGACCAGACGTCCCCCACGGCGGGCTTGCCGCGGAGCAACGAGCTTGGTGGTTGGCCGCTACCAACCGCTGGCTGACGGCGACGGATGCCTGTGTTGCCCGTCGCCCGACCAAACTTGCCTTCTGCAGTCGCTTCAGAAGACAAAGAGAAAACCGTCACGGGCGTTTGCACGCTTGCCGTCGCGATTTTTTCTTTGGCCTCTCGGTTGCCACTTTCCTGCGGTGAACTTGCCGCAGCCGCACATCCCGGTGACGGAACACGCGTTTGAAACATCGCCAACCATTCGATATGGGGCGAAACCACTGTTATTTCAACAACTTGGCGAAGCTTCACGCCGGCTTTCGAATTTGAATTCCCGATTTTGGGATTTGCATCTCCTGAAAGCACAAAAAGGCTGACGACATTTCGTCGCCAGCCTTCCCTACGCGCAGAGCCGAATTACTTAACTTCGACCTTGGCGCCGGCTTCTTCCAGCTTCTTCTTGGCTTCTTCAGCAGCAGCCTTGTCGACGCCTTCCTTGACAGCCTTCGGAGCGCCATCAACCAGATCCTTGGCTTCCTTCAGGCCCAGGCCGGTGATTTCGCGGACGGCCTTAATGACGCCGACCTTGTTTGCACCGACTTCTGCCAGGATGACGTTGAATTCGGTTTGCTCTTCAGCAGCAGCAGCACCGCCGCCAGCACCAGCCGGGCCAGCAACTGCCAGGGCAGCAGCCGACACGCCGAACTTCTCTTCGAACGCCTTGACCAGGTCGTTCAGTTCCATAACCGACATCGCGCCTACGGCTTCGATGATTTCGTCTTTCGTGATTGCCATTTGTAAAACTCCTAGATTGTGTTCGGACCGAAGTCAGCGATCGTGTAACCGAAGAGAGAATTAAGCAGCTTCCGCTTGCTTCTTCTCTGCCACGGCAGCCAGGACGCGAGCAAAGCCGGAAACCGGCGCTTGCATGACACCCAGCAACTTCGCGAGCAGTTCGTCGCGGCTCGGGATCGAGGCCAGCGCTTGCACGCCTGCCTTATCCATCACCTTGCCGTCGTACGAGCCGGCCTTCAAGATCAACTTGTCGTTGCCCTTCGAAAAGTCGTTCAAGACTTTCGCAGCGGCTACGGGATCCGTCGAGATACCGTAGATCAGAGGACCGGTCATCTGCTCAGCCAGGTCAGCAAACGGGGTGTTTTCCACCGCGCGGCGTGCCAGCGTGTTCTTCAGAACGCGCAGGTAGACGCCTTGCTGACGCGCATTGGCGCGAAGCTTCGTCAGATCGCCAACCGTGATTCCGCGATATTCAGCCACAACGATGGTCGAAGCGCCGGCGACTTGCGCCGAAACTTCTGCCACGACGGCTTTCTTATCATCAAGATTAAGTGCCACGGTTAACCTCCAAAATTGACATCACCTCATGGTGATGCCGTTCCACTAACGGCTTACCGACATGTCTGGAGTTTCAACCCCCGCACCCGGTTCCCCTGGCACGACGGCTTGACTGCATAACTTGTTCGGGTTCGCCATCTGCGTTGGCTGGCGTATTAAGGGAGCGTCAGTGAATGCCCATTCCCGCCAACGGTCTTTGATAACCGGAAGCGATTTCCGAAGAATCCGCTTCCGCCCAAAGTCTTTTGCTACAGGCTTTCGATCTCTAGGATCTCAGCCATCGCAGGGGACGCCATCACCCTGCGATTGCGATGATGTCGCTTAGGCCGACAGGCTGGCCTGATCCACGCGCACGCCAACGCCCATCGTGCTCGACAGGGCGATCTTGCGCAGGTAGACACCCTTGCTCGAAGCCGGCTTCGACTTCGTCAGGGCTTCCAGCAGGGCCGAAAGGTTCTGCTGCAGTGCTGCCGGTTCGAACGAAGCGCGACCGATCGTGGCGTGGATGATACCGGCCTTGTCGACGCGGAATTGCACCTGACCAGCCTTGGCGTTCTTCACTGCCGTGGCCACGTCCGGGGTCACCGTGCCGACCTTCGGGTTCGGCATCAGGCCGCGCGGGCCGAGGATCTGACCCAGCGTACCGACGATACGCATCGTGTCCGGCGAAGCGATCACGATGTCGAAGTCCATGTTGCCGGCCTTGATCTGCTCGGCCAGGTCTTCCATACCGACGATTTCAGCGCCGGCAGCCTTGGCTTGCTCAGCCTTTTCGCCTTGGGCGAAAACAGCCACGCGAACCGACTTACCGGTACCTGCCGGCAGAACGACCGAACCGCGAACCACTTGGTCCGACTTCTTCGCGTCCACGCCCAGCTGGACGGCGACGTCGATCGACTCGTCGAACTTGGCGCTTGCGCATTCCTTGACCAGGGCCAGAGCGTCGCCGACCGGGTACAGCTTGTTGCGGTCGACCTTGGCGGCCAGTGCTTGTTGACGCTTAGAGATCTTAGCCATTACAGACCCTCCACCGTGATGCCCATCGAACGTGCGCTGCCAGCGATGGTGCGAACCGCGGCGTCCAGATCGGAGGCGGTAAGGTCAGGCATCTTGGTCTTCGCGATTTCTTCCGCTTGTGCGCGGGTGATCTTGCCCACCTTATCGGTGTGCGGCTTGGCCGAACCCTTTTGCAGGTTGGCAGCCTTCTTGATCAGCACCGTTGCCGGCGGAGTCTTCAGGACAAACGTGAAGCTCTTGTCTGCGAAAGCGGTGATCACCACCGGAATCGGCAGACCCGGTTCGAGGCTCTGCGTTTGGGCGTTGAACGCCTTGCAGAACTCCATGATGTTCAGGCCACGCTGACCCAGGGCCGGGCCCACGGGGGGCGACGGGTTGGCTTTACCTGCAGGAATCTGCAGCTTGATAAAGCCGATGATTTTCTTTGCCATGGTTTACTCCGTAACGAATATGTGGCGCATATTCGGGGTTGAGTCATAGCGCGCTTTCGCCGGCAAACTGGCTACTGACGCTCCTCGGCGACGGGTGTCACCAACGCAAAAACGCGCCGGACGTCGCGCCGGCGCATTTTATTCTTAGATCTTTTCGACTTGTCCGAACTCCAGCTCTACTGGAGTTGCCCGTCCGAAGATGGTGACGGAAACACGGAGGCGGGATTTTTCGTAGTTCACTTCTTCCACCGAGCCATTGAAGTCCGTGAAAGGACCATCCTTGACTCGAACCAGCTCGCCCACCTCGAACAACGTCTTGGGACGCGGCTTTTCAACCCCATCCTTGATTTGCGACATGATCTTGTCGACTTCTGCCTGACGAATCGGCATCGGGCGGTTACCCGTACCACCGATAAAACCGGTGACCTTGGGAGTGTTCTTCACCAAGTGCCACGATTCGTCCGTCATTTCCATCTCGCACAGCACGTAGCCGGGAAAGAAACGACGCTCGGTGACCTTCTTATGGCCAGCCGTGGTTTCAACAACTTCTTCGGTCGGCACAAGAATCTGACCGAAGTAGTCTTGCATGCCCTCACGCGTAATGCGCTCTTGCAGTTGCTTGGCTACGCTTTTTTCCATGCCGGAGTAGGCATGAATGACGTACCAGCGCTTCTTGCTCGGTGCAGCTCCGGTATCAGACATATCACTTCCAGCCAAGAATCAAAGAGAACACGGCCCATTCGATCGTCTTGTCGCTGATCCACAGATACAGCGCCATCACGATGACGAACACGAAAACAATCGCGGTCGTTTGAGCGGCCTCTTTACGGGTTGGCCAAACGACCTTACCCACTTCCCGATACGCATCCTTAGCGAAGGCCATGAAGCCTTTGCCGGTTTGCGACATCAATGCCACAAAAGCTGCGATTGCCAGAACGACGACGATGGCAGCGACACGCACATAAAGTGCCTGTTGCTCCAGGGCGTAGAACGCCACGACGCCAGCAATCACCAGCAGCCCGGCCAGAGCCAGCAGCAGCTTGTCGCCAGTCGTACGTACAGTTTCTACGGGAGAATTCGCCATTTCCAGCTTGCAGACAGTTGTTTGGCAGGGGCAGAGGGAATCGAACCCCCAACCTTCGGTTTTGGAGACCGACGCTCTGCCAGTTGAGCTATACCCCTAAAACAGCAGAGGGGCCAGCCGCCAAAAGCTGACCCCGTAAGCGCGGACCGTTAAGGTACCGGCTTAAGCTACGATCGTTGCAACCACGCCGGCGCCGACAGTACGGCCACCTTCGCGGATTGCGAAACGCAGACCTTCGGTCATGGCGATCGGAGCGATCAGCTTGACCGTGATCGAAACGTTATCGCCAGGCATGACCATTTCCTTGCCTTCCGGCAGGCTGATCGAACCCGTCACGTCCGTCGTACGGAAGTAGAACTGCGGGCGGTAGTTGTTGAAGAACGGGGTGTGACGACCACCTTCATCCTTCGACAGAATGTACACCTCACCCGTGAAGTCCGTGTGCGGCTTGATCGAGCCCGGCTTGGCCAGAACCTGACCACGCTGAACTTCTTCACGCTTCGTACCGCGCAGCAGAATACCGACGTTGTCGCCTGCTTGACCTTGGTCGAGCAGCTTGCGGAACATTTCAACGCCCGTGCAAATCGTCTTGACCGTCGGAACGATACCGACGATTTCGATTTCTTCGCCGACCTTGATCACACCCGATTCAACGCGACCCGTCACCACCGTGCCGCGACCCGAGATCGAGAACACGTCTTCCACCGGCAT
>NZ_MAOS01000054.1:0-47864 GCF_001721285.1 Pandoraea sp. ISTKB | reverse complement strand
GCGGAAATGCGCGGAGGAAGAACCGCCGGTATTGACCGGCGGTTTTTTTATGGACGCCCGGAGGACGAATGTCGCGCTGCTGACAGGACTGTTCCCAAGTGGGAGGGTCGACCGAGGGGCGCGTGACACGCATCGGTGCTAAAATGTCAGGTTTCGTGGCGCAATTTCGTGCCGCCGCACTTCATCTCCCGGATACCGCCTGTGCTGTCTACCGCCAATATCACGATGCAATTCGGCGCCAAGCCGCTCTTCGAGAACATCTCCGTCAAGTTCGGCGGGGGCAACCGCTATGGCCTGATCGGCGCCAACGGCTGCGGCAAGTCCACGTTCATGAAGATTCTCGGCAGCGATCTGGAACCGAGTGGCGGCAACGTCATGCTCGAACCCAACGTGCGTCTGGGTAAGCTCAAGCAGGACCAGTTCGCCTACGAAGACATGCGCGTGCTCGACGTCGTGATGATGGGCCACACCGAAATGTGGGCTGCCATGAGCGAGCGCGACGCAATTTACGCGAATCCGGAAGCGACGGACGACGATTACATGCACGCCGCCGAACTCGAAGCGAAGTTCGCCGAGTACGACGGCTATACGGCCGAAGCGCGTGCGGGCGAGCTGCTGCTGGGTGTGGGCATTCCGACGGAGCAGCATCAGGGGCCGATGAGCAACGTCGCACCGGGCTGGAAGCTGCGTGTGCTGCTCGCGCAGGCGCTGTTCTCGAACCCGGACGTGCTGCTGCTCGACGAACCGACCAACAACCTGGACATCAACACGATCCGCTGGCTGGAAGACGTGCTCAACGAGCGCAACTCCACCATGATCATCATTTCGCACGATCGCCACTTCCTGAATGCCGTGTGCACGCACATGGCCGACATGGACTACGGCACGCTGAAGATCTATCCGGGCAACTACGACGACTACATGCTGGCGTCGGCACAGGCCCGTGAGCGTCAGATGGCGGCCAACGCGAAGGCGAAGGAACGCATCACCGACTTGCAGGACTTCGTGCGCCGCTTCTCGGCCAACAAGTCGAAGGCGCGTCAGGCGACGAGCCGTCTCAAGCAGATCGACAAGATCAAGGTCGAGGACATCAAGCCCTCGTCGCGTCAGAACCCGTTCATTCGTTTCGAATTCGAGAAGAAGCTGCATAACCTCGCATTCGAATTCGATGGCATTTCGAAGGCCTACGATCGTCCGATCTTCAAGAATTACTCGGGCGCAGTGCGCGCGGGCGAACGTGTCGCGATCATCGGTGAGAACGGCGCCGGCAAGACCACGCTGCTGCGTAGCCTGATGACGGACCTGTCGGTCGATGCGGGCAATGTGAAGTGGGCCGAAAACGCGAACATCGGTTACATGCCGCAGGACACGTCCGAGGCATTCCCGCAAGACGTGACGCTGACCGACTGGATGACGCAGTGGGGCAAGGAAGGCGATGACGATCAGGTCATTCGCGGCTCGCTCGGCCGTCTGCTGTTCGGTGGCGACGACGTGGGCAAGTCGGTGCGTGTGCTCTCGGGTGGTGAAAAAGGTCGCATGATCTGGGGCAAGCTGATGCTTGGCCGTCACAACGTCATGATGATGGACGAGCCGACCAACCACATGGACATGGAGTCGATCGAGTCGCTTCAGATCGCGCTGGACAAGTACCCGGGCACACTGATTTTCGTCTCGCATGACCGTGAATTCGTGTCGGGTCTGGCTACGCGCATCATCGAAGTGAAGAACGATGGCACGCTGGTCGATTACGCCGGCACTTACGACGAATACCTGGCCAGCCAGGGCGTGGAAGTCTGACGGCTGACGCGACGCGTCATACCCCGTAGTCCCCGACAGGGCGCTTGCATCGCAGGCGCCCTGTTTGCGTTTACGGTGCGCGTCTCGTCGGTCGTGCGCCGGTGGCTTGTGTTCAAGCTGTGATGGCAGTGCCGCTCTCTGTGGAGACGGCGGTCAGGGACGCTTATCCGACTTATCCGACGGTCGTCTCGGAATGTCGGAAAGCGGGCCTCGGACAAAACCGATTTCATCGGTGCTATGCGATGCCCGGTGGCGAGCGGACTACAATGGCCCTTCGCCGTTCATTCGTCGCTATTGGATTAACCGGACGTCAGCAGGAGACATGACATGAAGACTTACGACAAATTTTTCATCGACGGCCAGTGGGTAGCACCCGTCGGGCGCGGCACGCTGGACGTTTTTCACTCCGCAGACGCGAAGCTCATGGGTCGCATTCCCGAGGGCGCGGCGGAAGATACCGAAGCGGCTGTTGCGGCCGCACACAAGGCGCGTGACGCGTGGGCGGCTACGGCACCGGCCGAGCGTGCGGCCTATCTGCGCAAGATCGCGGCGGGCCTGAAGGCTCGCACTGACGAACTGGCGCAGGTCATGACGGGCGAGACGGGCATGCCGATCAAACTGGTGCGTGCCATTCAGGTTGGTGGTCCCGTCTATCACTGGAACAAGTACGCCGAACTGGTCGAATCGTTCGCGTTCGAGGCACGTGTCGGCAATTCGCTGGTGGTGCGTGAGCCTGTGGGGGTGGTCGGCGCCATCACGCCGTGGAATTACCCGCTCAATCAAATCACATTGAAGGTCGCGCCGGCGTTGGCTGCGGGATGCACCGTTGTGCTCAAACCTTCCGAAGTTGCGCCGTTCAATGCTTTCATCCTCGCCGAAGTGATCGCCGAGGCTGGGTTGCCTGCGGGCGTCTTCAATCTCGTGACGGGATTGGGACCGGTTGTCGGCGAGGTGCTGGCACGTCATCCGGATGTGGACATGGTGTCGTTCACCGGGTCGACCCGTGCGGGCAAGCGGGTATCCGAGGTGGCCTCGCAGACGGTCAAACGCGTGGCACTGGAGCTGGGTGGCAAATCGGCGTCGGTGGTGCTCGACGATGCCGATCTGGCCGCAGCGGTCAAAGGCACGCTCAATGCCTGCTATCTGAATTCGGGGCAAACCTGCTCGGCGCACACGCGTATGCTGGTGCCGGCGTCTCGTTACGACGAGATCAAGGCACTTGCGCAGGACGCCGTGGCGCGTTTCACGTTGGGTGATCCACGTGAAGAGACGACGCGACTCGGACCGCTGGCGTCGGCGGCGCAGCGAGAGCGCGTGCAGACCTATATCCGCAAGGGATTGGCGGAAGGGGCCGAATTGATCGCGGGTGGGGAGAGCGTGCCGGCAGGCTTCGAAGCGGGCTTCTTCGTGCAGCCGACCGTACTCGGGCGCGTGACGCCTGACGCCACGGTGGCACAGGAAGAGATTTTTGGCCCGGTGCTGTCCATCATCACCTATCAGGACGAGGCGGACGCCGTGCGCATTGCCAACGATTCCATATACGGATTGGGCGGTGGCGTGTGGTCAGGCGATGAAGCGCGCGCGGTGCGCGTGGCACGCCAGATTCGTACCGGTCAGGTGGATATCAACGGCGGGGAGTTCAACGTGCAGGCCCCGTTTGGCGGCTTCAAGCAATCGGGGCACGGGCGTGAGAACGGCGTGTATGGCTTCGAGGAATTCCTCGAATACAAGTCGCTTCAGTTCAAGTCGACGAAGTCGTAGAACTGTTGTCGCAGAAGCGCATCGCCGTGCCGTCGCGGGTGATGCGCGCCCACACCGCCGCTTTCTCTTCCTCGGTAAAGAATACCCAGTTGGAGACTTCGTAGGCGGTGCGGCCGCAGCCTTTGCAGACGTCGTCGAAGAGTGTCGAGCAAACGCCAATGCAGGGGCTGTCGGGGCGGTCGTGCAATTCGGACATAGGGGAAGATTCGGCCAGCGCTGGCTGGGGTGTCACAGGATGTCGCCATTATCGCATCGATGCCCGGGGCCGGTTTCGATTCCCCCTACGTCCGAATGTCAAGGGTGGACATTCGGCGCGATTTCCGGTTGGTCGCCGGTGGGTCGCCAATCACCATGATGCGTGAGGATTTTTATGCTGCGTAGCTGGCAACTTTTTGCACTGGGCTCGGCGTTCTTTGCCGCGCTAACGGCGATTTTCGGCAAACTCGGTGTGACGCAGGTCAACTCGAACATGGCCACGCTGATTCGCACCGTCATCATTTTTGGCGTGACGCTGGCGATCGTGGGTATGCGGGGAGAGTGGCAGAAGCCCACGACCCTGAGCACCAACACGTGGATATTCCTGATTCTCTCGGGGGTAGCGACAGGGCTGTCGTGGCTGTGTTACTTCAGAGCACTGCAACTCGGGCCGGTGTCCGGTGTTGCGCCGCTCGACAAACTGAGTGTTGCCATGGCGATGCTGATCGGCTGGGTGGTGCTGGGTGAGCCGTTCTCGCTGAAAGAAGCCTTGGGCGGTGCGCTGATCGTGGCAGGCGCGCTGGTGCTGGTGTTGTGATGTGCCTGCGGGGCGACGGCCATGATGATGGTGTTGCCGCCCCGTGGCCGCTCTGTCCGGCGTTACCAGCGGAAAACGCTGTAGCCGATGCGCACCTGTGATGGCGAATGACGGTTGTAGTCGAGCATGTCTTCGCCGTAGCCGGTGAAGTAGCCGAGCCAGATGTAACCACCGGTGCCGGGGATCAGTTTGCCGAGCGGGTAGGTCACCTGCACATCGACGCTGCCGTAATTGCGTTTCATGCCTTTGCGCAGCGTCGCGCCGATCTGCCAGCCGTTAGGCTTGCCCCACAGCACGAGCAGATCCATATAGCCGCGGTAATTCTGGATGTCGGGGTTGTCCTTCTTTTCCAGATAGGCGTAGAGCTTCGGCGCCACCGTCCAGTGGTATTCGGACGGGTTGCCGAATGTGAAGATCGGTTTGACGAAGACGGTATTGATACTGCGGGAGTCGTCGCCCGCCTTGCCGTTCGATTCGTGTTCGATACCGGCGGCAACGCCGAGCGACGAGAACCAGCCGGCACGTACCCCGGTGTCAGGGACGTAGTAGAAAAAGCTCGGACGATAGTTCGAGTCACGGAAGGGCGCTGACTCCGCTTCCAGATCCCATATCGACAATTGCGTGTAGCCGAAATACAGGTTGTCGAGGAAGGACTTCGATGCGGGGTTGTCCGGCTTCAGAATGTGGAACTTGAAACTGAGTTGGAACCGCGCGTTGGCGTCGCCGTTCTTGCCGAAAGCGATGTACATCGGCTCGTTGGACGAGATGCGGGCAAATTCGGCGTCGGCGGTGGGCGCGATGGCGTCGGCGGAGGTGGCCGCCACGGCACCCGAAGCGGAGGAGGCAGCCGCTGTCGCACCGACACCGGCACCAGCGGCGGTGGCCGCGCTGCCGTCTGAGGGCAGCGGCGCAGCGGCGACCATGGGTTCTGCAGGCGCTGCGCGGTCGAGGACGATGGTCGTGGTCGAGGCGTCCCAGTCGACAGGCTCGATGCGTACGGCACCGCGTAATTCCTTTGGCAGTACGGCCGAATAGGCGACACGGCGGAATTGCCCGTTGGCGAGCGTCACTTGTGCCGGCGCGATCGCTTCGCGCTTCAGATGCAGCAGTGTGGGCTTGAAGTCGTCGTTGGAAATGCGCACGACGATTTCGTCCGGCAACTTGATCGTTTTTCTGCCCGGCGTGTCTTGCGTGGCCAGCAGTGTCAGTTGCAGCGGCGCGCCGCCTGTGAGCGCACGAGGCGGTTGAAGCAGCGACAGGTCGGCGTGAGCGACGCCGCTCAGGGCCAGGCAGAGGGCTGAAGCGCCGATCTGGATGGCGCGTCGCGGCGATGGGGCGAACGTAACGAGATTCGTCTTGAGCATCGATCCGGTCTGAGTTGGCGACCTCAGGCGGAGATGCCCGAAGCCGGTTAAGGCTCGCCCCGAGTGAGCACCCGGAGGTCGGATTCGCGGGCGCAGCGGTCGCGTCCGCGAGATTTGGCAAGGTACAGGGCGGCGTCGGCCCGTTGCAGCCACGCATTGTCGTCGTCCCCCTCATGCCATTGGGCGACGCCGGCACTTATCGTGAACTGCAGAGCGCGGCCATCGACATTGATGCGTGCTGCGCGAACGGCTTCGCGCAGGCGCTCTGCGGCGTCGAAGGCTCGTGCCTCGATGGCGCCACTCAGGATAATAGCGAATTCTTCGCCGCCCAAACGACCGCAGATGTCATCTTCGCGTAACGATTCGTGACAAAGCCGCACGAATGTGGCCAGTACCGTGTCGCCAAGCGCATGGCCCCACGTGTCGTTGATCTGCTTGAAATGGTCGAGATCGACGAGGATGACGCTGGTCGGCACGTCGGCGGCATCGGCCTGAATGACTTCGGCGCGCAGGCGCTTGAGGAAGTGTCCGCGAGACAGGGCACCCGTGAGGGCGTCGTACTTGACCTCATGTTCCAGCGCGGCGTTCTTGGCGAGCGTATTGGTCAGTTGCAGCTTTTCGCGGCGCAGATAGCGAACGAGCAGGTACGAGGCACCGGCGAGACTGAGCAGCAACGCGAATACCAGCGCAGCATAACGGCGACGTTCCACGGAGAGGCTGCCGAGCGTGGGCGCTTCGCTCATGGTGTAGATCACCATTTCGCCGTCCGATGAAGCCTCGGCTTCGAGCAGATACGGCTGATTGTCCGGGCGCACCCGCACCAGCCGTGCGTTGTGTGTGGATTCTTCATCGTCCGGGGTCAGTCGCAAAAAGTCCGGCGTGCCGGGCGCAAGGTCGTAGCTCTCGATGGGAACGACCGTGAAGTCCTCTTGCAGGTAGAGGTGGCGACGTTCCGTGCGCGAGAGTTTGAACACGGTGGCGCCGGGCACCGCAAGGCCGGTGAATGTCGGGTCGTTGGCGAGCACGATCACGCCGTTGGTGTCGGTGATGAACGACGCGCCGCTGTCGACCCAATGCGACAGGCGTCGGATACCGAGCTTCACGACCACCACACCGACGAGCATGCCGTCCTGATAGACGGGGGCGGTGAAGTAGATACCGGGGAGTCCCGTCTTGCGGCCTGTCACGTACTGCTGGCCTGAGCCGCCGAGCACGGCGGCATTGAAGTACGCGCGATCACCGTAACGATCGCCGATCAGTGGATTCGACGAGTTGAAGTCGCTGGACGCGATCGTAATGCCATCGGGGGTGCCCAGCCAGACGAGGTCCGCGCCGAAATACAACTGCGCCGCGCGCAGCAGTTCGTTGACCGGCTTGAGTACCGGGTCGGCCAGCAGCGTTTCGCGAGCCTTTTCCTGTGGAACGTTCGTGAGCGGGTGCGTGGCAATCGTTCTGGCGGCCTGCTGGAGCTGCTCGATCTGGGCCAGCACTTGCGGAATGCCCCGGATCAGGATCAGGTCCTGGTTGACCGTGTGAACGGTGCCGTGCGCGAGCCGGGTGGCAATGCTGCGTTCCTCATACAGCAGACGTGCCGCACGATTCGCGACGAGCTGGTCGGCGGCGAAGCGCGCCAGCGCCCAGGCGATGAGAACGCAGACGAGGACGGCAAGACCGCGCACGAAAGCGGACGCGGCATGGTGACGGTTGAGAAGAGCGTAGACCAACGGCTGGTGCGGTTGCTGACGCGTTTACAGGCGCCCGTGCCAGTCTCGAATGAACGTCTCGATGTGCCCGGGCGGTAAGGGACGCGTGCAATGATACCCCTGCCACGCATGACAGCCCAGCGACGCGAGTGCATCGCGTTGCGCGCTGGTCTCCACACCTTCGGCCACGGTCTCGATTTCGAGCTTGCGGGCGATGGCAATGATCGCGCGAATCAGCTCCGTGTCGTAGCCACCGAGCAGGACCCCGGCCACGAACTGGTAATCGATCTTGACCGTGCCGAACGGCCAGCGCTTCAGACGCACGAAGCTGGAGTAGCCCGTGCCGAAGTCGTCGAGCGACAGACGAACGCCCATCGCCACGAGTTCGTTCATCAGCGTGGCGGCTTCGTCGAGATGCGAGATCAGCGAAGATTCCGTGATCTCGATTTCCAGCTTGTCCGGCGGCACACGGTGGTGCTTGAGAGCGTAGCGAACCGTTTCGAGCGTCTGAACGCGCATTTGTTGCGCCGACAGGTTCACGGCCACGCGCGGGTATTCCTCGCCGTCGGTGTGCCACTTATCGAGCTGACGACAGGCTTCGTGCAATGTCCAGTCGCCGATCGGACCGATGACGTCGCAGCGCTCGGCGGCCGGAATGAATTCGCCCGGCATGATGAGCTCGTCGTCGCGCTGCCAGCGGATCAGGGCTTCCAGCCCGGTCAGCCGGTGGGTTCGCATGTCGATCTGCGGCTGGTAGTGCAGGCGAAACTCCGAGTCCGACAGGGCGCGTCCGATGGCGCTGCGCCAGTAATGCTCGTTGCCTGCGTCGTCGGGCGGCGCAATGCCCTCGGTCGGTGCGGAGGGGGCTTCGGTGACGAGAAAACGCGAGGCGCTCTCCCGAATGGCCTGATCGGCGATATCCGAGGTGTGCTCCAGCAACGTTGCCGGCCATACCGGCACCTGGGGCAGGTGCGTCACGCCGGCCGAAATGATGGGGTAGAGCAGTCCGTTGCCGCACGGAACCGGCGATTCGCCCGCACGGATGAAGCGTCGCGTGATCTGTACGGCGGCCTCGCGGCTGCCGAGGTCGCGCAGCAGAATGGCGATCTGTTGATCCGATACGCGGCCGATGAGGTCGCGACGGCGAATGCGCGAGCCAATGCGAAACGCCACCGTCGCGAGCAGATCGGCGTCGGAGATGGCGGATTGGCTGGTCGCCGTGCGTTGACCCCGGCCCACGTGCAGCACGATGAGCGCGCTGTGACTGTTGGGCGGACTCGGGGTACGCAACTCAAGGCTGAGGGCGCGCAATAGCCGCTGGCGGTCCAGCAGCAGATCGGCGAGGACGACTTGCCGTCGCAGCGCGTTCGTATCGTTCATCTCGGCAGGCAGGCAGACGTCGCCCAAACGGTTGAACGTTTGTCACCGCCTCGTTTAACGGAGGCAGTGACGACGATGCGGCCGGTGAGGCGGCCAGCGAGGCCCCCGAGCAGGAAAAGCCCACGCGTCGAACAGGTCGTGCCGCCAGAAAACCCTTGAATCATGTTCTGCATAAGACGCGTAAATGTGTCGGCCGGGCGGCTCGGAGACCGCGCGCCAACGGCACACGGCGATTCCTGACTTTCCGGCAGACCGCGCGCAAGGCGTGGCCCGACTAGATGCTCGTGCCCGGTTGCGAGACCGGGTCCTTTGACCTTTAACGGCACCCGCCTTTGAAAATTGAGTGCGGGTTTCACCTATGGTCCGATCAGCGTGGACGCGCAAACCACTCGCGCCCTTTCAGCATGAAGTCCCAATAAACCTTTGGCAGCACGTACTTTTTCAGTACCCAGGCAAAACGGTTGGCGTGTGTGCCATCGATCGGGAATGTAGGGAGAAGTTTCCCGCCATAGCCGAATTCCGCCAGCACGATCTTGCCATGCTCCACCGTGAGCGGACACGCGCCATATCCGTCGTAATGCAATGAAAGGGGACGGCCGTCCATCGTCGCGAGCAGATTCTCTGCGACGACGACCGCTTGCTTGCGCGCCGCTGCGGCCGTCTTGGCGTTGGGGGCCGAGATGGCGTCGCCGAGTCCGAACACGTTGGCATAGCGTGCGTGGCGCAGCGTTGCCGGATCGACTTCACACCAGCCCGCAGCATCAGCCAGCGGACTCGCGCGCAACACGTCCGGTGCACTCTGCGGCGGGACGACATGCAGCAGGTCGAAAGGCTTGTCGACGAATTGCGATTGCCCATCGGCATCGAAGATTTCGAAGCGTGCAACGCGACGCTCGCCGTCTACCGCGCGCAGATGTGACAGATGGTTCAGCGAGATGCGATATCGCTGCACGTATTCCATCAGTGCCGGGACGTAGTCTTTCACACCGAACAGAGCCGGGGCCACCAGATGAAACTCGATCTTGGTCTTGTCGAGCACACTGTTCTGGCGCCAGGTATCGGCCGACAGATACATCGCCTTTTGCGGCGCGCCGGCGCATTTGATCGGCATCGGCGGTTGCGTGAACAGCGCATTTCCGCCCTTGAATTCGCGCACCAGCGACCAGGTGTACGGCGCCAGATCGAAACGATAGTTAGACGTCACGCCGTTGCAACCGAGCGTTTCGCTGAGGCCGTCGATGGCCTCCCAATTCAATTGCAGGCCGGGCGCGACGATAAGAAACCGATAGGCGAGGCGACGACCATCCGAGAGCAGCACTTGCTGATGGTCGGGCGCGAACGCGGTGATCGCGGCCTGAATCCAGTTCACGCCCTCGGGAATGACGCTCGACATCGGACGCGCCGTGCGTGCGGCGTCGAATTCGCCCGCGCCGACGAGCGTCCATGCCGGCTGGTAGTAATGCGTGTCAGCCGGATCCACGATCGTGATCGAGAGCGACGGACGACGGCGTCGCAAGCTCGCGGCGACAGAGATGCCTGCGGCACCTGCGCCCATGATGACGATGTCGGCGCTACTTTGCGTCGCGGGTGCTGGCGTAGCGGATACATCGCTGGACATAAGGTCTCCGGCAAAAGAGATAAGCAAGAAATAAAACGGATTACGACATATCGATGCGCATTCGGCGCATGTTCGATGAGCATTCGTTGTCTATCCGATGCGCGTCCCGCTCGAGGTGCAACGTCTCACGTGACGTAGTCACAGCAGCGGATACGAGATGTGCGGGACATTGTATAGAAACTACGTCGTTTTGCCCCTGTTTTCGCGGGGTAAACGGTGAATTCGCGGTGATTTAGCGGTGCTTTCGGCGAGTGTTTCCACAAATCGCTATCACTTCGCTGAGCCGTTCAAAACGCGAAGGCTTGAAGGCTTGCGAAGTGTGAGGGGACAGGGGAGATAAAAATCGCATCGAGTGTGCGATCGTCGGCGAGGTGACGAGGGCTGATGGAAAACGCCGGGCCATGATTGCGCATCGACCGGCGGACCTCGCGCGTCATCTGTTTTGGCCGTGCCGGATCAAGCGGGCGACGACGTCGGCGTCACGCATGCAGACCGTTGTGTTCGCAGTGAACTTCAATCGGGTCGGCATCGCTGTGACAGGCGCAGGCTTCGCCGTGCGCGCCTTGCATGAGAGCGCGAAGAATGCCGCAATCGCTCGTCTCGTGACGGCTTTGGCATTGCGCTTGCAGATGCAGCAATTGCTGCTCGAGCGCCTGCAATTCGTGGATGCGGGTGTGCACACGTGCCAGATGCGCTTCGATGAGTTGATTCGCGTCTTCACACGTCACGTTCGTATCGTGCGCCAGTTCGCCGAGACGTTTGGCGTCGGCCAGCGGCATGTCGAGCGAGCGACAGTGACGGATGAAGCGCAGCGCTTCCAGATGCTCGTCACCGTAGGTGCGATATCCGGCGTCGGTACGGGGCGGGGGCGGCAGCATGCCGGCCCGCTCGTAATAACGGATGGTTTCGACATCGGTGCCTGCCGCGCGGGCGAGTTCTCCGATCTTCATGCTTGACTCCGTAGTCACTACAGGGTTTTGAATGAAGGGTAACACGAATCATGTAACCAGGAGTTCACATGTCCAACCCCTCGGATTCGGTCCGTCTGGCGGGCGCGACGGCGGTACAGCGCAAGATGCCCGGCGAGACGAACGTACCCGATCAGCCGCCGTGCTGCGATCACGGGCACTCGCACGGTCACGAGCCCCAAGCCCGCTCGACATCTCATTCCCATGGCGATGCCCACGATCACGCGCAAGGCCGCGATCATGGTCACGACCACGACCACGACCACGACCACGACCACGCACATGTCGATGGCGCGGCTCCCCATACGCATGGCGGGACGTCGTGTTGCGCAGGTGCGGCAAGTCTCGCGTCTCCTGAGCCGGTGCCGGATAACGGTGCCCCGCAAGCGCGTTTTCGTATCGATCAGATGGATTGTCCGACGGAAGAGCGTCTGATTCGGGATCAGCTCGAACGTCAACCGGGCATCGATGCCCTGTATTTCAATCTGCTCAAGCGAGAATTGACGGTCGTTTTCGAAGCACAGGCCTCCGCCGCCGACATTACCCGTCAGAGCGATGCGGCTGCGCAGACGCTTCGCAAACTGGGTATGACGCCGGTGCCGTTGACCGGTGCCAACGCCGCACCGCCGCCGGCGAGTCGCAAGCGTGACGTCGCGGGCCTCATCGCCGGCGGCGTGCTGGCCGCTGCGAGCGAAATCGCAGTCTGGTCGGGGGTGCCTGAGCATAGTCCTTGGGTCGGCGCGATGGTGGTCGCGGCCATTCTGGCTTGCGGTCTGCCGACGCTCAAGAAGGGCTGGATTGCGCTGCGTCACTTCACCCTCAACATCCACTTCCTGATGTCGTTGGCCGTGACCGGTGCGATGCTCATCGGCCAGTGGCCTGAAGCCGCAATGGTGATCGTGCTCTTCGCGTTGTCCGAAAAGCTCGAAGCGGCGTCGTTGACCCGTGCCCGCCGCGCCGTCGAGGCGCTCATGCGACTGGCGCCGGATCAGGCGTCGGTCGAGCAGGCCGACGGCAGTTGGGCGGACGTGCCTGCGGCATCGCTGGCCATCGGCTCGCGCGTGCGTGCCCGACCGGGTGAACGGATTGCGATTGACGGTGTGATCGAGCAGGGCAGCTCTGCCTTGAATCAGGCGTCGATCACGGGGGAGAGTGTGCCGGTCGACAAGGCCGTGGGCGACGACGTCTTCGCCGGCAGCATCAACGAAAGCGGTCTGATCGTATATCGCACGAGCGTGGCGCCCGGCGATACCACGCTGGCGCGCATCGTGCGAATCGTCGAGACCGCGCAGCAGCAACGTTCGCCGACACAGCGTTTCGTCGACAAGTTCTCGCGCATCTACACCCCGGTCGTCGTGCTTTGCGCCTTGCTGGTGGCGCTGGTGCCGCCGTTGGCGTTCGGTCTGGCATGGGCGCCGTGGGTCTACAAGGCGCTTGTGATGCTCGTGATCGCCTGTCCGTGTGCGTTGGTGATTTCCACGCCGGTCACCGTTGTGAGCGGTCTGACGGCGGCGGCGCGCGCCGGGATTCTGATCAAGGGCGGTGCGTTTCTGGAGAGTGGACGTCTGATTCAAACCGTCGCGCTGGACAAGACGGGGACGCTCACGCGCGGTGAGCCGAAACTGACGGATGTCGTGCCCCTGGGCGAGACGTCGCGCGATGAGGCTCTGCGGCTGGCCGCAGCGCTCGATGCACAGACGACCCACCCGATTGCCCGCGCGGTTGTCGACGGCTATACACAGTCGGCGGAGTCGGCGCAGGCAGCATCAGGCGCGTTGCCGCCGGTCACCGATTTTGAAGCGCTGCCGGGCATGGGCGTGAAGGGGCGCGTCGGTCAGACGCTGTACTACCTCGGCAATCACCGTCTGATCGAATCGCTCGGTGTGTGTAATGCCAATGTCGAAGCGGAGCTGGCGCGTCTCGAAGCACAGGCTCGCACCGCGATCGTGCTGGCCAGTGAAACGCAGGCGCTGGCGGTGCTCGCCGTGGCCGACACCTTGCGTGAGGAGAGCCGGGAGGCGATTGCGCGACTCGCAAAGATGGGTGTCAGAACCGTGATGCTGACCGGCGACAACCGGGCGACCGCGCAAGTGATCGGTGAGCAGGCCGGTGTTACCGACGTGCGTGCCGAGATGCTGCCCGAGGATAAATGGCAGGCGGTGTCGTCGTTGCGCGAAACGTATGGTCACGTGGGGATGGTCGGCGACGGCATCAACGATGCGCCAGCCCTCGCAGCCGCCGACGTCGGGTTTGCAATGGGGGTGACGGGCACCGACAGCGCGCTCGAAACGGCGGATGTGACGTTGATGGACGACGATTTGCGCAAACTGCCGGCGTTCCTGGCGCTGTCGAAACGTTCGGCAACGGTGCTCAAGCAGAACATCGCGGCGGCGCTGGCGATCAAGGCCGTCTTCTTTACGCTGGCGATCGTGGGGCTGGCCTCGCTCTGGATGGCAGTGTTCGCCGACGTCGGCGCCAGTCTGCTGGTGATCGCGAACGGCATGCGCCTGCTGCGCACGAAAGTGGCGTGAAAGCGGCTGCGGCTGGTTTTGGTTTATGACCGAGGGGACGCTTAATCCCGACGCATGCCACGCTCGAGCGCGTGGGCGTCGGGCAACTGGCACAGGACGTGTGCCGCCCGGCTGGTGGCATTGACGATGATCGTGTCCAGACGCCCCGTGAGCTTGTCACGTTGCTCGGCGGCAATCGGTACGTCCTCGAGAACACGCTGGGCGACGACGGCATCGTTGAGATGGCCGAGCAACGTTTGCGCAGCCCGCAACGTGTCCTGATAGGGCGTACGAATCGATTTGCGCATCCAGGGCGTCAACGCTTCGGCACTGTAGCGCGCCTGTTTGATCTTCACGCGCAACGCATGCAATTGCTCGGTATCGAGCATGGCCATCTGCCGACAATCGGGAAATAGCGCAATGTAGCGTTCGCGAAGCACATTGTGCGCGTGCTTCGTGAGCGCCCGGGGCTGTTTGCCGGGCGTGCGAGCGGGGCGTCGCAACGCTTTCGCCGCCCGTGCATCGGCGCGGCCGTCATTCCGAATTCCGAAAGCCTCGATCAGCAGCGCGTGCAGTGCGCATTGTCGCTCGCTGGTCAGCGCCAGCGCAGCCTGCTCGCGCGCGTCGCTGCGGAGCCGCGAGAGATGGGCATCGATCGCGATCCAGTCGACGTCCGGGTATTCGAGGCGAAGCGCCGGAAGTGTCTCGCCAGTCAGAACGTCGGCGTCGCGTGCCGGCCCCATCGAATGGCCGACCCACCGCAACTCCGCTTTCAGTCGACGATGCCAGCGAGGCTTCAGCCATGGGGAAAAGACATCGATCAACGCACGCAGACGACGTGTCGCAATGCGCAACTGATGCACCGCTTCCGGGGGAATACCTTCGACGTCACTGGCGTCTGCCGTCGCTTGCGGCAAGGCGGGCCAATGCGCCAGTGGCGCGGCGGCGAGGGTCACTAACAGGCGGGATGCCGACATTCGGCGCATTCGTGCAGCGCCGGGCATTGCAGCGTCTTCCGTAGCGCCGGTGCCGAGGGCAGAGCGTGCTTCAGAGGAGGCTTGGGAGACGATGGGGGAGGCGGCGGTAGCCGCTATCGGCGCGCGTGTCATGTCACGCAACATAGCATAACTGCGCGGGGTCGCAACGCCGTGAGGTTTGCGTCATGTCAACCTGAGTCAACACCGCGTCGCGGGCGCCCGGTTTCCGAGACTCGGTGCGCAGGCCACCCGCGAGGCACGCAGCGTCACATCAGTCGTGGACCTCGGAAGAGGATGACGTGACGCCTTCTCATTGCTACGCACTACCCGGCGTGAAAACGGGGGCAAATGCGAGCAAAAAAGATAGGCCGACCCGGAGGCCGGCCTGCGCGCAACTGGTTTTACTTCTTGTTCACGGCGTCCTTGAACGCCTTGCCAGCCGTGAACTTCACGGTCTTGGCTGCCGGGATCTTGATCGCTTCGCCGGTCTTCGGGTTGCGGCCGGTACGCGCAGCACGCTTGCCCGAACCGAACGAGCCGAAGCCGATCAACTGGACTGCATCACCCTTCGCGACAGCCTTCTTGATGACTTCGATCAGCGTGTCGATGGTCTCGCCAGTCTGAGCCTTGCTTGCACCCGTTTGGCCGGCGACGGCGTCGATCAGTTCCTGTTTGTTCATGTGTGTTTCCCTTGAGAGGTGGTGAATACCGGCGACAACTCTAACACTTTCGTCATTTGACGAGTGTCGGTGTTGTATCCGCGCCATAAGGCACGCGGCACACGCCAGAATGTCGCCTTCGCGATACGTCACGCAAACATGATCCGAAGAGGGTTTCCGTGACATATCGAGAGGGCTCCGGCACTGGCCGGGCAGCCGCATTATAGAGCCTTCGGCAGGCTGTGGGCCAGTCCTGACAACGGTTTGCGGCGATTTTGTTGTGCGACGCCCCGTACTTTCTTGTTCTTGATGATAAAACCCCGGTAACTGCGGGCATCTCCGGTCATACCTCCTCGCAATCCCTTGCTGGGCGGGCTTTGGGAGTTTCCCTAGCCTTTTGGGGCTTGCGCATGCGGGTGTCTTTTGGTTGCGATTTGCCGCGAGTTTCGGGCGGACGTCTAAAATTCATTCGGGTGTCATCTCCGATGGCTAGCGTTGCGGCGCCGTTAGCCATCAAGGAATTCCCGCCATGCTGCTCTGCCAGATCACCGATCTTCACATCACGCGCCCCGGCGCGCTGGCATGCGGTCGTGTCGACACGGCGCCTGCCCTGCGCCGGGCGATCGCCACGATCAACCGCTGGACACCGCGCCCCGACGCGGTCATCGCCACCGGCGACCTGATCGATACGCCGCATCTATCGGAATACGAAGCACTTCGCGAGTGTCTCTCGGCGCTCGACATTCCGTGGTATCTGGTCGTGGGCAACCACGATCATCGTGAAGGGTTGCGTGACGCGTTTCCGGACCATGCCTACCTGCGCAGCGGTGGTGAATTCGTTCAGTACCGTATCGATCTGGGGCCGGTCACCGTTTTAGCCCTCGATACACAAGACCCGCCAAGCGCAGGCGGGCACTTGTGCGAGACGCGGCTGAACTGGCTCGACGAACAACTTCGCGCCTGCGAAGACCGCCCCACGATCATCGCGATGCATCATCCGCCGTTCGACACAGGCATCGAGTTCATGGACGGCTATGGCCTGTCGGCGCAGGGCCGGGCGGGCTTCGCGCGCGTGGCGTCGCGCTACCGCCACATCGAGCGCGTGATCTGCGGGCATCTGCATCGCAGCATTCAGGCGAGCGTGGAGGGCGCCCCCGGCATCATGGCGAGTACGTGCGTGTCGACCGCGCATCAGATCACGCTGGGCCTCACGCCAGGGGCACCCGGATCGATCATGCTCGAACCGCCCGGGTTCGCCATGCACCTATGGCAACCGGGGGCTGGTGTGCGTACCCATCTGGCCTATGTCGGACCCTTCGACGGGCCGTACACCTTCGAAGGTAAATCGGTATCCTGAAGGATTCATGCGGGTTGGCGGCACGAAAAATAGGGGACGAAAGTAGGACTCGGCGTGTGTAAAGTGCATTCCCATCAAACAGACGAGATCAGTTCGGATCAGCAGTCAAAGGCCGTCCCGGCACGCAGCATTCGCGGGACGGGAACGACGGATCTTTCCAAAAGAACTGTCGATCCGTGGCCCCGACCCAGGCATGAATGAAAAGGCCGGGCAGGGCACCTTCTGATAACGGGGAATCATGCAGACCGCCATCGCGCAATCCTTGCGCGTTCGCCCGCATTGCGCGGGCATATCGATGGCTTGCGATCGCGCGGCGTGCGGTAGTCGGCACGCGGGTACCCGGTTGAACCCCATTTCCGCGAACGCCACGTGACTGCCGCCACGCCCAACGACGCCGATTCGGCGAGCGCATCGCCTTCCTCCGGTTCCACGACATCGCCGCCCAAGGCCGCGCGCGTTCGCCGCTCGCAACCGCTCGGCAATCTCGGTCGCTGGGGGCGGCGGGTTGCGCCGGCGATTGCGCGTCCCTTCGCACTGCTGGAGGTCCTGGGCCTCACGTTGCTTGCCTTATTGATCGCCTGGCGTCTGCGCCCCGACGATCCGTTGCTGCTCACCACCCAGTTCCCGTGGCTGTGGCTCGTCGTGCTCGTGGCGGCATTGCGTTACGGGTCGCTCGCCGGTGCGGCCAGCGGGGCGACGCTCATGGCGGCGTGGCATGTCCTGTACGGTCATGCAGGCGGCGCGTTCCCCATGGCGCATTTCGCCGGTGGCATGACGATGGCGCTCATCGCCGGCCATTTCTGCGACATCTGGTCACATCGGGCGCATCGCTCGCAGGGCATCAACGCCTATTACAGCGATCGTCTCGTGGCGATCACGCACAACCATTACCTGCTGCGCGTCTCGCACGAGCGTCTGGAGCGCGACTTGCTGGCGCGTCCGGTGACGTTGCGCGACGCGCTCACCCGTCTGCGCGACCTCACCGTTCGCCGTTCGGCCGATGTGTACGGCGCGCCCGGTGGATTGCCGAACGCGCAACCGATGCTCGAATTCGCCGCGCTCACCTGTCAGATCGAAGTGGCCTCGCTGTTCTCCGTGCGCGGTGGTCGCCTGAGCGCGACGCCCATCGCCCGCGTCGGTGAGGGCTTCGAGCCTGACGCGCAGGACCCGCTCGTGCGCCACTGTCTGAGCGAAGGCACGCTGGCACACGTCAAAGCCGACGACACCGCCGCCGACAGCAGTCCTTACCTCGCATGTGCACCGTTGATGGACGCTGACGGCGCACTCTCCAGCGTACTGATCGTGCGCCGCATGCCCTTCCTGGTGCTCAACCACGACAACCTCCAGTTGTTACTGGTGCTGCTTGCTTACTACGCGGACGGCGTGGCCCATCAGCCCTTGGTGGCGGGGGTGAGGGCGTCCGTGCCGCAAGCGCCGTACGACTTTGCGCTCGAACTGGGGCGTCTCGCACGGCTCAAGCGCGCGAGCGGCATCGAGTCGTCGCTGGTGGCGCTGGCTTTCCCCCGTGGCGCGAGAGGCGACTCGTTGTTCGAGCAGACGGTGCGTCAGCGCCGCGCGCTGGACGCCCTGTGGACCATCGGCACGCCGCGCAAGCAGATCGCCATCGCGCTGATGCCGATTACGGACGAGCATGGGATCGACGGGTACCTGATGCGCGTCGAGACACTGCTGCGCCAGCAATACGACGTCGACTTCCAGAGCGGGCATATCGCCGTGCATACCGCCCATATCGATGCAGACGCCCCCGGCGACGGGTTGCTCAAACTGATGGAGCGTTGCGTCGACCATGCCTGAGCGTACGCCGGAGCGCAGCGCCGCGAAACCTGCCTGGCGGCTAAGGCAGAACGGGGCTGCACGCGGCATTCGCCTCGTGCGATGGGTGCTGACGCTGGCCCTTGCCGTGCTTGCCGTCACGGCGCAGTGGCAGGCCGTGCGGCTGGTGTTGCAGGGCGACGCCTGGGGCGTGTCCTCCGTCACGTCGGACGCCATGCCGTACGTGCTGGCCTGGCAAGCCGTCGCGGCGCTGTTCGCCGGCGGGTTCATGACCGTCGCGCTGCCGTCCGGCTATCGCGAGCGGCGCGGCGTGTTCTGGCACATCGCGCTGGTGACGTTTTTCCTGCCGGTGGCGGGCATGGTCGTCGTGATGGGCGTGTTGGCGATGGGCTATCTGTTCCCGCCGCCACGCGAGATGCCGAGCGCAGGCCGGGTGTCGGCACCCGGGTTCGTTTCCCATCTCGTGACACGTGTCCGACACGGTGCGGGCATGCGCCTGCGTGCGCGACTGCGCAACGTGCAGGGCGAGCGCGACGACCGGGTGGCCGCGTTGATCTCGGTGCAGGCGTTGCCATCGCGGGTGACGAGCGAGATCGCACGCGACCTGCTGGGCGACCCGGTCGAGGAGGTGCGTTTGCTGGCGTACGGCATTCTCGACGGGCTGGAGAAACGCATCATGCAGCAGATCTTCGCCATGCGTGACCGGTACACGGCCGCCGAGGACGACGATGAGCGCGCCCATGCCTGCGTGCGTCTCGCCCAGCTTTACTGGGAGTTGATCTACCAGAATCTGGTGCGCGGCGAGGTACTGCGTTTCACGCTGGAGCGCGTGGAGCAATTCGCGCGAGAGGCGCTGGAGCAGCACGAAGACGACGCCTCCATGTGGTATCTGCTGGGGCGTTGCGCGCTGCTGCGAGAGAACCCGGACGTGGCCGAGATGCACCTGCGTCAGGCGCAGTTCCACAGCTTCCCGACCGAGCGCCTGCTGCCGTGGCTGGCCGAAGCGGCGTTTCAGAAGCGTCGCTACGACCGCGTGTCGTATCTGCTGGGCGGACTGGGTGCCGGTGTGACGGGGGCCAAAGGTGCGGCCAGTGCCACGGCGTCGCCGGTCGTGCAGCCCGCCGTACGTTTCTGGACGCGATGAGCGCGACGACCCCCATGACCGCATCTCGTCACCACGATATTCCCGAGCGCCCCCCGTCCCGTCGCGCGACGGTGGCGGACGTCGCCCTTCTGCTCGAAGGCACCTTCCCTTACGTGCGTGGCGGCGTATCGTCGTGGGTCGATCAACTCATCCGCGCCTTTCCGGACCTGACGTTCGCCGTGGTCTTCATCGGCAGCCGGCGGTGTGACTACGGTGCGCCCGTGTATCCGATGCCACCGAACGTGACCCATTTCGAGGCGCATTACCTATACGAGACGTCCACGGCATTGCCAGACTCGGCGGCGTCGCCCGAAATGCGCGGCAGTGGGCCAACGTCCACCCACGGAAAGTCGAAGGGATCGAATGCTACCGACGCCGACGCATTTGCCCGGGTCGCCCGCTTGCACGATCTGTTTCGTCAGCGTCACGAAGGGGCGTCGGGGGGAGGCGAGACGGCGGAATACATGCGCGTGGACGGATTGCGCAGCATGCTCGAACATCTTCTGCCGATGCTGCGCGACGGCGAACCGCTCTCGCAGTCGACGTTTGCGCACAGCGAGCGATCATGGGAGTTCATCACGCAGCGGTACGAGCGTTTCTGTCATGACCCGTCGTTCACGGACTACTTCTGGACGATCCGGGCGATGCACAAACCGATCTGGCAACTCGCGCGGATCGCCGCCGACATGCCCGCCGCGAAGATGTACCACACGGTATCCACGGGATATGCCGGGCTATTGGGCGCGATGCTGCGCATGGCGACGGGACGCGCGCTGCTGGTGACCGAGCACGGCAGCTACACGAAGGAGCGCAAGCTCGATCTGCTGCAAAGCGAATGGCTGCGTGACAACCGTGGCCCGTTCGAGCGCGACATCTCGCGCGTGGGTTACTTCCAGAATCTCTGGATGCGGTTCTTCGAGGCCATTGGCCGCATTTGCTACGACACGGCGGATGACATCGTGTCGCTGTACGAGGGCAGCCGTCAGCGGCAGATCGCAGACGGGGCGCCGGCGCACAAGACACACAGTATCGCCAACGGCGTGGACATTGCCCGCTTTGCGGCACTCAGAGCGACGCATCGCGAGCGGGCCGACATTCCGCCGGTCGTCGCCTTGATCGGGCGTGTGGTGCCGGTCAAGGACATCAAGACCTTCCTGCGCGCCGTGTTTCTGGCGTACCGTGCCCGTCCGGACGTGCAGGGCTGGATCGTCGGGCCGGACACCGAAGACCGGGCCTATGCGCAGGAATGCCGCGACCTCGCGGCCAGTCTGGGGATGGAGTATCAGGTGAGGTTCATGGGATATCGCGCCGTCGAATCGGTGCTGCCGCAGATCGGCGTGCTCGCGTTGTCGTCCGTCTCCGAGGCTTTGCCGCTGGTCATGCTCGAAGCGGCGGCTGCCGGGGTGCCGGTGGTGGCAACGGACGTCGGCGCGTGCCGTCAACTGATCGAGGGCAACGATCCGGAGGACCGGGCGCTCGGACGCTCGGGACGCATCGTGCCGATGGCCGATCCGGAGGCGCTCGCCGCCGCCATCGTCGAGGTGCTGGAGCCCGATGCGTGGCATGCGGCCAGCCGCGCGGGCATCGCCCGTGTCGAGCGGTCGTATCGGCTCGATACCTTGCGCGACGCCTACCGCGCGTTGTACCGGCAGTGGACGACCGACGATGCCGCAAACGCCGGAGGCGCTGAGCATGCCGGGCGCGCGTCCGGCGCGGGAGGCGAGCACTGATGGCCGGGATCGGTTTTGAGTTGAGGCGTCTGCTGCGCAGCGATACGCTCTCGGGTACCTTTGCCGCCTACAGCTATGCGGGCATCATCAGTGCCGGGCCGCTGGTGTTGTCGATGGTCGGCGTGGTGCTCGTCGGTCTGATGAGTCTTGCGCACGTGCATCCGCAATCGGTGTTGACGCAGTTTCAGGTGTCGGTGACGTATCTGATCGCATCGAGCGTGATCGTCACCGGACTGATTCAACTGGCCTTCACCCGGTATCTGAGCGATCGTCTGTTCGCGGGCGAACCGCAGGCCGTCATGCCGTCTTTCAACGCCGTGACACTGGTCACGACTGTCGTGCTCGGCGGCATCGGTCTGCTCCTCTCGCAGACCCTCTTTGCCGACCAGCCGCTGGCGTACCGGTGGCTGATGTGGATGGGATTCGTGCTGCTCGGCAATCTGTGGATCGTGGTGCTGTTCCTCACCAGTGTGAAGCAGTACCGCGTGATTCTCGGCATCTTCTGCGCCGGCTACAGCCTGACGGTGATCTGCGCAGTGCTGCTGGGGCGGTATGGCCTCACGGGCCTGCTGGGCGGTTTCGTCATCGGCCACACGGCATTGCTGCTCGGCTTTACCGTCGTCGTCGCCCGGAATTACCGCGCGTCCACATGGCTCTCGTGGGCGGTGTTCGTGCCGCGTAATCTTCGTCTGTCGCTCGTGGCGGTCGGCGTTTGCTTCGGGCTGGGTATCTGGATCGACAAGCTGATGTTCTGGTGGTGGCCGGCGACGGGGATGAACGTCATCGGTCCGTTGCGCGCGGCACCGGTCTATGACTTGCCGGTGTTCCTTTCGTACCTCTGCGTGATTCCCGGCATGGCGGTGTTCCTGCTGCGTATCGAGACGGATTTTGCGGAAGCCTATACGGGCTTTTTCGACGCGGTGCGACGCGGCGGCACACTACGCCAGATCTCGGCGTCGCGTGTGTTGATGGTGCGTGCGGTGCGTACCGGACTGTTCGAGATTCTGAAGGTGCAGGCCGTGGTGACGCTCCTCGTCTTCGCGTTCGGCGACGATTTACTCCGTTGGGTGGGCGTTCCCGTCGGATGGCAAGCGTTGCTGCGCATCGACGTCATCTCGGCCGGGTTGCAAGTCCTGTTGCTCGGTGTGCTCAACGTGCTGTTCTATCTTGACCGGCGGCGCGACGTGCTGCTGCTGACCGCGCTATTGGTCGTGCTCAACACGTTGTTGACATGGGGCAGTCTGCACTACGGGCCGGCGACGTACGGATATGGCTTTGCGCTGGCCCTGTCATGTGTCCTGGGGCTCGGCGCGTACCGGCTGTCGAGGCGTCTCGCAGCGCTCGAATACGACACTTATATGCGCCCGCATACCTGAAATGTCGGGGGATGACGGGCTCGCTCGATGGTGTTCGCCCATTGTTCGTCCATCGTTCTCCCATATCTCCCGCACGAATGGCGTGTCGCGGACGACCGGAGTAAGATGCGGGTCTCGCGATCAAAACGCGCCGCGAATCGTTGTACACATTGCGTGCATTCGGGCCACGTCCAGCGGGCGTCGCCAAGGCATTTTCATGAAGAATCAGGGCACCATTCTCGTTACCGGCGGGGCCGGCTATATCGGCTCGCACACGTGCGTTGAACTGCTGGTGAGCGGCTATGACGTCGTCATCCTGGACAATCTCTGCAACAGTCACCGCGACGCAGTCGAGCGCATCGGCCGTATTGCCGGTCGCGTGCCGGTGTTCGTCGAAGGCGATGCGTGTTCGGCGAGTGTCATGGAAGACGTTTTCACGCGTTACCGTATCGACGGCGTGATCCATTTTGCCGCGCTGAAGTCCATTGGCGAATCGCTCGAGAAGCCATCTCTCTATTACCGCAACAATCTGGGCAGCCTGCTCACGCTGATCGAGACAATGGATCGTCACGATATGCGGCATCTGGTGTTCAGTTCGTCGGCGGCCGTCTACGGCAATCAGGCGACCGTGCCTGTCGACGAGACGGCGGCGCTTGCGACGGCCAACCCGTACGGCCATACCAAGCTCATGGCCGAGCAGATTCTCACCGACACGGCCAAATCGGATTCCCGCTGGCGCATCGGCGTGCTGCGGTACTTCAATCCGGTCGGTGCGCACGAGAGCGGGCTGATCGGGGAGGATCCGGGCGTCACCCCGAACAACCTGATGCCGTTCGTCGCACAGGTCGCCGTAGGCAAGCAGCCGTTGCTCAAGGTGTATGGGGGCGATTGGCCGACGCCCGACGGCACCGGGGTTCGCGATTACATCCACGTGGTAGATCTGGCGCGGGGGCATCTGTCGGCGCTGGCGGGCCTGCATGCGCTCGACGCGGGTTTCACCGTGAATCTGGGCACCGGGGCAGGGAGCAGCGTGCTGGAAGTCGTGCGGGCGTTCGAGGCGGCCAGTGGCCGTCCGGTGCCGTACGAGATCGTCGAGCGTCGCTCGGGCGACATCGGTGTCTCCTACGCCAATCCGGCCCGCGCACAGGCGTTGTTGGGCTGGCAGGCGCAGTACGATCTGGCGCGGATGTGCGCGGATCATTGGCGCTGGCAGCATCGTAACCCGGACGGCTATCGCTGATCCGGCGTCGTCTGTGCCTACGGGGGCGCCATTGTGCGCCGCCCGGGCAGCCCCACCCGATATACCCCTCGAGCATATCGATATGCCTTAAATGACTCAGGGGACAAATGAAAGCTATTCCCAATTGGGGTAAAATGGTGGGGTTTTCCCGTCCATAACCGATAGTGCGTATACCTGATGCGCCTGGAGTTCTGGCATCAGGGCCGTCAGGGATGGCCCGCGAGCGCGTCTTTCTGGCGATTCCGGCCGACATCGTTGTGTTTGTCGGTTTCGTCGAAGCGCAATGTCGCCGGCCTCCGTCACACGTCAAGTCAATATGAGCATTCAGAATCAACAAACCGTGTTGGAAGTCCACCACTGGACCGACACGCTGTTCAGCTTCAAGACCACTCGCGACGCTTCGTTCCGTTACGTCAATGGCCAGTTCACCATGATCGGGCTGGAAGTGGATGGCAAGCCGCTGCTGCGCGCCTATAGCATGGCGAGCGCGAATTACGAGGAAGAGCTGGAGTTCCTGAGCATCAAGGTGCAGGATGGTCCGCTGACCTCGCGTCTGCAAAACATCAAGCCGGGCGACAAGGTGATCGTGGGCCGCAAGCCGACGGGCACGCTCATCGACGACAACCTCCTGCCGGGCAAGAACCTGTATCTGCTCTCGACGGGCACGGGTCTCGCGCCGTTCATGAGCATCATCCGCGACCCGGAAGTCTACGATCGCTACGAGCACATCATTCTGGTGCACGGCTGCCGCTTCACGAGCGAACTGGCCTACCGTGACCTGATCACGCAGCATCTGCCGGAGCATGAGTATCTGGGCGAGTACATTCGCGACAAGCTGATCTACTACCCGACGGTCACGCGTGAAGAGTTCGAGAATCAGGGCCGTATCACGGAGCTGGTCGAGTCGGGCAAGATCTTCACGGACATCGGTCTGCCGGAGTTCTCGCCGGAAAATGACCGCGTGATGCTGTGCGGCAGCCCGGCCATGCTCAAGGACACCCGCGAGCTGCTGGAAAAGCGCGGCTTCGTCGAAGGTCACAACCACGCACCGGGTCATTATCTGGTCGAGCGCGCATTTGTCGGCTAATCCCGTCGGTTAGACCGTTAGAATGTTGTCGTAAAGAGAAGCAAGAAAAGGCCGCTCATTTGAGCGGCCTTTTTCGTTATGCCGATCCTGCCGGTCTTTCATGCGCCGATCAGAAATCCATCGTGGCGCTGGCGAGGAACGTACGGGTGGAGCCCGGCAGTACGAAGCCGTTGTACGTAGTCGTCCAGTAGTGCTTGTCCGTCACATTGTTGATCGCGGCACGGAACACCACGGACTTGCCTGCGACACGCGTCGCGTACTTTGCCGACAAATCGATGGTGGTGTACGACGGGATCGAGAGCGTGTTGGCGGCGTCGACCGCCTGATCGCCGGTCACCTTGACGCCCGCTGCCACGGTCAGCCCGCGCACGAACGGGGTGTCGTACTCGACACGGCCCGTCACGACGTAACGCGGTGCTGCGAAGATGCGCTTGCCTGCGACTGCCGGATCGTCGACGTTTACGGCCTTCGTGTTGAGCAGCAGCACGCCACCCATCACGCGCCAGTCGTGCGCGATGCGTACCCAACCGCTGGCGTCCAGCCCCTGAAAGCGTTGCGTACCGTCCTGCACGAAGAAGTTGGCCTGATTCGTGTAGCCATAGCCGCGCTCGACACGGAACAGGGCCAGATTCGCGCCCCACGATTGCTTGTCCGCCTTCCAGCCCACTTCGTATTGCTTGCTCTTGAGCGGACCGTACGTCTGCGGATAGTTGCTGTCGGTGATGCTCGCCGAGCCCCCCGGTTCCAGCGATTCGACATAGCTGGCGTACGCGGTCGAATCATTGTCCGTCTTGTACATCAACGCGAGCGTCGGCGTGACGGGCTTGGCCTGATAGGCGGTCGTCGTCTGGGCGTTGACGTCGTACAGGGCGTCGTTGAACTGCGTGTAGCGCAGGCCGACGAGCGCGGAGATGCGCGACGTGATGCCCACGGTATCGCTGGCGTACACCGCACGTTGCGAAATCTTCTCGCTGCGATACGGTTGGTAATCCAGCCCGATGTCCTGATTCGGCAACAGCGACGGGTTGTAGATGTTGCTCGTGCCAAGCGAGATACCGTTGCCGCCGAGCCCGTTGTCGTTGAGCTTCACCTGGCTCTGATAGGCAACGCCGAACACCACATCGTGGCTGAACGGGCCGGTGTTGAATTTGCCCTGCATCATGGCGTCCCACGCCTGATAGTAGTAGGCCGTTTTCCACTTGTACTGCGTGTCGGCGTAGTCGCCGGCCGGGTTCATCACGTAAAGGAAGCTGTCGCCGTTCAGGCGGTTCTGGCGTGCGAAGCGATACTTGAAGTTCGCTTTCCACTGATCGTTGATGCGGTAGTCGAGGCCGGTACCGGCGGTGAGCGCGTCGGTTTCGTAGTACGTGAAGGGCTGGGCCAGATTGCGGGCGACCTTGTTGGCGTCGGGCACCGCACCGGCGCCGCCGAAGCTCATGCCGAACAGCGTGCCGGTCGTCTGTCGCTTCCAGTACGCCACGTCCGCCGACCAGGTCAGATCGGGCGTGATGCGGAAATCGGTCGCGAACGAGATCGTCTTGCGACGCACGTGGTTGTTCGGCTCGGCCGTATTGCCTTCTTCGTTGACGAGATTCAGGCGGTAACCGAAGCGATTGTCGGGGCCGAAACGACCGCCGAGATCGAGCTTCTGGCTCCACACGTTGCTGGCTTCATAGCCGACCGAGAACTGACGCAGCGGCTCGTCCGTCGGGCGCTTCAACACGTAGTTCACGATGCCGCCGGGCGCGCCGAAGCCGTACATGAAGCCGGACAAGCCTTTGAGCAGTTCAACCTGTTCGAACGGTTCGAGCGGAATGTCCGCTTGCCAGGACACGAAGTTCTGGCCGTCGATCTTCGTGCCGTCGAGCATGTCTACGCGCATGCCGCGCACCGCGAAGTACGAGTTCTCGTTGCGTTTGTTCTCGGAGAGCGTGGTGACGGCGGGGTCCCACTTGAAGGCGTCCGTCGCCGTTTGCGCCATCTGGTTCTTGATCTGCTCGCTGTTCACGCCGACGACCGAGAACGGCGTGTCGACCGCGCGTCGTGTGCCCAGCGCGCCGCTCGACACGCGTTCCACCTTCACATCGTCGTCGCGATTGCCCGACACGGTCGTCGCGGGCAGTGCGGCCGTATTTTTTGCGGCAGCGGCGGCCGGTTGCGTGTCGGACGTCTGCTGCGCATGGGCCGCGCCGGAGACGAACGTCAACGACGCCGCGCAGATCGCGAACACGCCGGCAACGGCGCGCGTGATGGACGAAGGCGTGAGGTCATGCGCAGCGTACGGACGAACGGATCCGCGCCCTGCGAGCGGGCGGTATTGCAACATCGGTAAATCTCCCTGTGTTTACGCGCCGCGTGCCGGCGCATCCTGTCGTGAAGCGATTTCGTGTAAAGCGATCTTTTATTTATGTGGGGAAGCTTGCGGTGGAGGCGATGCGCTCCACCGCGAACGCACGCATCATCAACTGCGTGCGGGATTCGGCTGCTCGGGCAGCGCTGTTGTGAGGGTGTTGTGGCGCTCGGCTTGCGTCGGCGCGTCGGTGCTGGTGGGCGTGGAGGACTGCGTCGTCCGCGCGGCGCTCTCGGTGGCCATCGGATAGGCCCAGACGCTGTTCGGATCGCCGCGACGCGCGCGACGCCACGTCGCACGGGCGAACAACGCAAAGATCACGGCGCTCACGAGTGCGATCAGGTCGACGCCCGCGAGCACCCAGTCTCCATCGGCGAGCGTGCGCACGAGGTTGTCGGCGGTGAACAGGGCATCGGCGGCAGGAATAGCGAGACAGGCGACGGCCGTCGCGATCAGCAATGCAGTGGCAGCCACGGCTGGCGCCGTGAGCGCGGCGAACACCATCGACAGCGCCAGGGTGACGACAAAGATCGACAGCGCGGTCGCGCCGGGCGCGATCACCGCGCCGACGAACGCCACGGCCATCCCGAGACACGTGCCCAGGAACACGCCTGCCGTAGCTTTCGCCATCCATCGCAGATTCGCGGGCTGAAGGGCGGTATTGCGTTTGCGGCGCGATTCGAGCCAGAGCAGATTGCCGCTGTAGACCAGCACCGCGCCCATCAGGCCGAGGATGAAGTACACCCAGCGCATGACGTCGCCGGCGAAGTTGCCGAAGTGCGCGCCATAGATCATGCTGAGTACGGCGTGGTTCGTGTCGCGTACGCCCGGGCTGTGCTGGCCGACGATCTCACCGTCGTTCAGACGCACTGCCACCGCAGCGAACACGCCAAGCGAATCGCTGGCTTCGCCGTAGACCTCGGCGACCGCGTCGGGCTTGCCATAGCGCGACCAGGCAACCGCCGTCGTTTCCATGTCGGGCGCAGCATGCTCTGCACGGGCGAGGATCGCCTGAAGGTCGAGCGGTTTGCCGTCGACCGGCGCGATCTTCGCGGGCACCGAGCCCGTCATCTGCAAGAACTGCGGCGCCAGCTTGTTCTCGAACGTCACCACGTTAAAGGCCATCATCAGCGGCAGGCTCAGGCACAGCAATGCGCCCGTGAGTGCGAAGACGATGTGAAACGGCAGGCTCAGTACGCCGATGGCGTTGTGGGCGTCTTGCCAGAAGCGCTTGAGGTTGCGTCCCGGGCGCAGCGCAAAGATGTCGCGCGTGACGCGCGGCAGATGCACGATCACGCCGGAGATGAGCGCCATGCCGTAAAACAGCGACACCACGCCCATCAGATACAGGCCATAGGTCGGTACGGACAGCGAGTAGTGCAGGGCGTTGACGGTGTTCGACAGGCCGGGGCGAGCGTCGCCGATGATGAGCGATGTCGCCGTGCCATCTGCATTCAGGCGCAGTCTCGCCTGCATCCATTCGCCGTCCGGCTGCAGCCAGTAAGCGAAAGGCACGGGCGAGTGGCTGGGCAGTACCACACCCATCTGTTCGCGCGCTGCCGGGTACTGGGCACGCACCATCTCGGCGAGCTGTTCGGTCTGGGCGAGCGAGAGCGGGGCATGACGCGTTGCCGGTTGCTCCCAGCGCTCGATCTCGTGGTGAAAGACGGTCAGGGCGCCGCCGAGCATGGCGACGAACAGGGCGAAGCCGGCCACGATGCCGGCCCACGTGTGGACGCTGAGGTATTGACGAAGTGTTTGAGCGCGCATCGGGCGATCCTTACCAGACGGCGCGCGCCAACAGCAGCGCGGCCCAGGCGACGACGGTAGTGGCGCCCATGCCGATCCACGCGCGTGTCGCGGTGCGGCTCGCGAAGACCACGGCAAACAGGCCGAGCCATACGAGCGGGAAGAGGGCGATGACGGGAATGACGGCGGTTTGCCAGCCGGCAGGCGTCATATAGGCGATGGCGCCGCACAGTGCCATGGCGGCAAAAAAGCCGGGGACGAGGCCTGCGAACGTTCTACTCCACATGGGCGTCTCCCCGCAGCCAATGCCAGCCGCCGGCAGCATACGGCCAGAACAGCAAGCCGAAGCACAGCGACATGAAGGCCGACGCGATGCCCGCCGACGCGCCAGCGGCGACCCACCAGCACACGAGGCTGACGAGGGCCGCGATCAGCGCGATCGCGCGCGTGGGCTGCGCGGCCAGACGTTGCGTGCGCAATCGCTGGTGTTCGGACGTGAGGTAGCAGGCACCGCCTGCGAGCCATGCCAGTGCAATGGCCAATGCAATCAACATGCTTGGGTGGTGCGGAAAAATCGTTGAAAAATGAAGCTTTGCCAACGTCGGATGCCATCTTCGACAAACGAAAACGCCGCCTCTGGGGCGACGTGGCTGGCGAAGCAAATCCACAAACGGTTCCGGTCAGACCCGGCCGATGACGTCAGCCGGACATCCTTCGGTATTCTCAGGGTGCTTGATGACGTAAACCAACGCAAACGTTAACGAAAACGATTCGCATTTATATCACGATTCTGACAAATCCCGAAAGAATCCGTCCGAAATCCCGTATATGCGAGTGACGCGTGGCGTGCAGACAACGACAGGTGAAGTGTCGTTGTCTGTCAGGCTTGCTGAGATGATGCGTCGTATGTTTGGCGGGCGTGTGCTTAGGACGCGCGAGCGGCGTCGGCGACGAGACTGCTGGTCGGCAAGGGGCCATGAAACTGGCGGACGATCGCGCGCCAGTAGGGAATCACCGGCCCGGACGTGGGCTGTGCCGCATCGATTTCCGGCAGCAGGTGCCAGGGGGCGGTCGGGTACTGATGGTGCACGCGGTGCAGGTGATGATTGAGCACCAGCAAGCGGCCCAGCGCCGGCGCACGGAAGTTGCGCGAGCGGGCCGGCTCGTCCATCGTCACGCCGAAGTGCGGCAGGTTGTCGGCAATCGACAGCCAGATGCCTCGCGCGACGAACGTCGCCACGAACACCGGCCACCAGGGGCCGTAAGCCCACAGCGCCAGACCGAGTGCGACGAGCAGGATCAGGAAGTCCCGCTGGATCCGGCGCCGACGCACCGGATCGGCGGCGAACATCACCACGCGGCGACGCACGTCGTCGTCCTGCGGATCGGCGCCGAGCGCGTGCAATGCCAGCGCGGGCAGGCGCTTGGCCGGGATCCACGCGATCAGCGGTGCGAACAGTTCCGTGAGCCACATGCCGCCGAGCAGGCGCGACTGATAGCTGAACCAGCGACGCACGCGTTGTGCGCGCGGTGCGTCGGCGGGTAGCGTCGAGATGTCGGGCTGGTCATAGGGCTGACGGGTGAACCGATGGTGCATCAGATGCCCGAATCGCATGATCTCGAAGGGCAGCCCGAGGAAGAAGGAGAGCGTGCGGCCGGTGCGTTCGTTGGCACGCGGCTTGAGGCGCAACTGACCGTGAATGGACTCGTGAATCAGCCCCCAGTGCATGGGCGTGAGGAGCAACACGGGAAGCATCGACAGTGCTGCGAAGCCGCCCCATTGGCGTAATGCGTAGCCGAGTCCGAGCCATTGCCAGAGGCCGGCGAGCGCCGTCAGACCGATCAGCCAGGGATTCCAGTGCGATGGTTTGGCGTGGCGCCACAGCGCGGGCGATGGCATGGCGTCGCTCGTCAGTGTGGCACCGACTGACGGTGTCGCCCCAGTGTTGACGGGAGATGGGGCGCAGGGAGGAGCCGGGGGAATGGCGGACGGCGCGACGGCAGGTGCGGCTGAGGGCGTGACAGCGTCGATCCCGGCCGGGCGCGCAACGACGTTCTCCATGAGGTCTCCGTGACGAAACTGAAAGTAGCGTGCAACGTAACAACGCGAGGGGCGTGCCGGGCGTCATGCAATGCGGCACGCTCCGGCACGTGGCGACGAGAGTGTATGTCGCCCTCCGGGAAGGGAATATGTCAGTCGTGTTGCAGCGCCTTACTTTCGTAGCATTTCCGTCATGTGCCACGGCGGCGAAGGGCTATTGCGGGTCGTCGGCCGTGCCCAGGCTGTCCAGTTGGGCGAGGCCGGCCGAGGTGAGCCGAACCAGTTGCAGGCCGCGCTCACCGTCTTCGAGCGAGACCCATCCCGCTTCCGTCAGCACGCCGAGATAGCGCAACAACGCGCTCATCGGCAACGTGCTGCGCTTGGCCAGACGCGCGAGCGACAGCGACTCGCGGCCTTCTTGCCGACCATCGGCCAACGTTTGCAGCAGGCGAGCGAGGTCCTGCTCGGCCTGCGCCAGATCGTTGTCGTGCGCCGGGGTGTCAGCCAAGGCGGCGCTCCAGCAGCACGGGGACCGACTTCGACGTCGGCGTGCCGGCGCCGTCCGCGATGGCGTCGAGCGGCACGAGCCCGTTGGTCTCGGGGTAGTACGCGGCGATGCTGCCACGCGGAATGTCATAGGCGACGAGCAGGAAGTCGTCGGCGCGACGGGCAATGCCGTCGTTCCACACCCCGACGAGGTCGACCCGCTCACCAGCCCGCAGACCGAGTGCGTCCATGTCCTCGACATTGACGAAGACGACGCGCCGCTGTCCGAATACGCCGCGATACCGGTCGTTGAGACCATAAATCGTGGTGTTGTACTGGTCGTGCGAGCGGATGGTGGCAAGTTGCAGCACTTCGGCGCCCCGTGCGCCCGCCTGTCGGCGTGCCACGTCGATGGGGAGCTCGTCCGGGAGCGGATGTGTGGTGAAGTTCGCGCGGGCGTTGGCCGTCGTCCATTGACGCTCCGACGGCGGCACCGGCAGACGAAAGCCGCCCGGATGCCGCACACGGCGATTGAATCCGGCGAAGTCGTCGAACGTGGCGGCGATGGCGTCGCGAATACGGTCGTAGTCTTGCGTGTACCAGTGCCAGTCGTCATGCCCGCCGAGCGCGCGGCCCATGGTGGCTTGCGCGATGCCGGCGACGATGGCGGGCTCCGAGCGCAGATGCTCCGAGGCCGGTGCGTTGATCCCGTAAGAGAGATGCACCATGCTCATCGAGTCTTCGACCGTCACACCTTGAACCGTCCCGTCCTGCATGTCGATTTCCGTGCGACCGAGGCATGGCAGAATCAGCGCGTCTCGTCCGTGCACGAGGTGGCTGCGATTGAGCTTCGTCGCCACGTGCACGGTCAGGTCGCATTGACGCAGACCTTCCCACGTGCGCGGCGTGTCGGGCGTGGCCATCGCGAAATTGCCGCCCATGCCGATGAAGACCTTGATGCGTCCGGCAAGCATGGCCGAGATCGTGTCGACGACCCCCAGCCCTTCGTGACGCGGGGGCGCGAAGTCGAACACCTCGGCGATCCGGTCGAGGAAGGCTGCCGACGGCTTTTCGTTGATGCCGACAGTACGGTCGCCCTGCACGTTGCTGTGTCCGCGCACGGGGCACAGGCCGGCGCCCGGGCGGCCGATGTTGCCGCGCAGGAGCATCAGGTTGACGATCATCTGGATCGTGGCCACGGCCTGCTTGTGTTGCGTGATGCCCATGCCCCACGTGGCGATCACACGCTCGCCGCGCAGGTAGACGTCTGCAATCTGGGACATCTGGGCTTGCGACACGCCGGAGGCGCGTTCGAGATCGTCCCAGCGTTCGGCGCGCACGTCGGCGGCGAAGTCGTCGAAACCATGCGTGTGTTCGGCGATGAAGGCGTCGTCGAGCAGGGCCGGGTCACCGTTGGCTCGCGCCTCGGCGTCGCGCTCCAGCACGTGCTTGATGACGCCCTTCACGAACGCGAAGTCGCCGCCGCTGGCCGGAGTGACGTAATGTCCGCTGATGGCCGTGCCGCCCATGCTCAGCATTTCGCCGGGACTCTGCGGGTCGGCGAAGCGCTCGAGGCCGCGCTCGTGCAGCAGATTGATCGAGACGATCGTTGCGCCCCGTTTGGCCGCTTCGCGAAGCTCACCGAGCATGCGCGGATGGTTGGTGCCCGGGTTCTGGCCGAACAGCAGGAGCGTGTCCGCCTGCTCGAAGTCTTCGAGTGTGACGGTGCCTTTGCCGATGCCGACGACCGGCGGCAAGCCTACACTCGTCGGCTCGTGACACATGTTCGAGCAGTCGGGGAAGTTGTTCGTACCGTACTGACGCACGAACAACTGGTACAGGAATGCCGCTTCGTTGCTGGTACGGCCTGAGGTGTAGAACGCGGCCTGATCCGGATCGGGCAGGGCGCGCAGATGCTCGCCGATCATGTCGAATGCGGCGTCCCAGGCGATCGGCAGATAGCGGTCGGTGGCGGCGTCGTAGCGCATCGGGTGCGTGAGGCGGCCGAAGCCTTCGAGCGTGTAGTCATCGAGTTCGAGAAGCTCGGTCACGCTGTGCGTGGCGAAAAACGCAGGCGTGACGCGGCGCTTCGTCGCTTCGGCGGCGACTGCCTTGGCCCCGTTCTCGCAGAACTCGAACGTCGACGCATGCTCCCGGTCCGGCCAGGCACAGCCCGGACAGTCGAAACCGCTCGGCTGGTTCGCGCTAAGTAGCGTGCGCGCGCCTTTGAGGGGAATGCCTTGGGTGACGAGTTGGATGGCGACGTTCTTGAGCGCGCCCCAACCGCCGGCGGGGCGATCGTACGGGGCAATTTTCGGGGCAGACATGACGCGGGTTCCGACAGAGGTTGGTCGGCATGCCGTGCGGCCTTGTGGGTACACGGTAGCCAAGGGAAACATTTCACGTCAAATAGGCAAATTGATGCATAATTGCAGCACGTTGCACCGAGAAATTTCTATCGGTGCTGATGCGAAGATGCCTGTTAAATCGACGTTTGTAGGCATCTTATCAGGAATTTGCATAGATTGATTTATGCAATGAATAGCATATAAGGTGACTCTATGAAGCGCATCTCCATCGCGCCGCAATTGCGGTTTCGGCATGACGGCGCCGACGTGCCCCTCGACAAGGTGTTGTCCCTGCTCACGGAAGTCCAGACGCATGGCAACCTGCAGGCGGCCAGTCAGGTACTCGGGCAGTCGTATCGGGGGGCCTGGGGGCATGTCAAAGAGGTCGAGTCGCTCATGGGCGCCCCGTTGCTGACGATGGCCCGTGGACGCGGCGCCGTGCTCACGCCGCTGGCGCAACGGCTGTTGTGGGGGCAGAAGCGCTTGCAGGCACGGCTCGGGCCGTTGCTGGAGACGATGGCGTCTGAATTGCAGACGGAACTCGACGACTTGCTGCTTCAGGAAACCGGTCAGTTGCGACTGTTTGCGAGCCACGGTCTGGCGGTGGCGGCGCTGGTGGATTTCGCCGGGCGCGCCGGTTTGCCGATCGATGTCAGCTATCGCGGCAGCATCGAAGCCATTGCCGCGCTGGCCAAGCACGAGTGCGAGGTCGCGAGTTTTCACGTCCCCATCGGAGCGCTTGCCGAGCCGGTGCTCGATCACTATGTGCCGTTGCTCAAGGGCAAGGCGTATCGCGTGGCGGATGTCGCTTCACGTCGCCTCGGTTTGCTCGTCGCACGCGGCAATCCGCTTGGCATTCATGCGCTTGCCGATCTGCCGCGCACCGGCGCGCGATTCGCGAACCGAGAGCGCGGCTCGGGGACCCGCATCATCTTCGACTTGTTGTTGGCGCGTGACGGCATCGACCCGTCCACCGTGGCCGGTGCAGAGAATATCGAGTTTACGCACGCGGCCGTGGCGGCCTACATTGCCAGCGGTCGGGCGGATGCCGGTCTGGCCATCGAAGCGGCCGCAAGTCAGTTCGGACTCGACTTCATCCCCATTCTTACCGAGCGCTATTGCCTGATGTTCCCCGAGAGCGGTAGCGACTCACCGCACCTTCAAGGGTTGCTGGAAATCCTTCAGAGCGGCGAGTACCGGCAGGCCGTTCATGCGATTCCCGGATACAGCGAAGGTGCGACCGGGCGGGTGACATCGTTGTCGGAGGCATTTCCCTCACTAGGCTGAAACTTCATATGTATTCGATTGCATATGAATTGCGCGAGCTTTTGCACGAGGAAACGCCCGTGCCGCATGGCTTGGGCGTTCGCGGCATGTTGCTGTGCGTCGAGTTTGATCGGCGATAGCTATCAGTATTTCCACGAGGCTTGTTGGGACGGGGTGTTTGGACTAATGTCCTAAGTACTGAGCCCCCAAAAGACAGTCTGTCATCATATGCAAACAAGAACATATGAGACGTTGTCTTGCCCCAGGAGACAATTCGAGATGGTGCCCACACCTCATGCGACGCTCGCGCCGCTGCTGGCTCGCCACGCCGGCCGCGCACACGAGCTGCTGCCGTTGCTGCACGCGTTGCAGGACAGCGAGGGCTATGTCGACCCGGCGCATGTGCCGGCGATCGCTACGGCCCTGAATCTTTCTCGCGCCGAAGTCCACGGCGTCATCACGTTCTATCACCATTTCCGCAGTACCCCGCCTGCCGCCACCGTGGTGCAGATTTGCCGCGCGGAAGCGTGTCGCAGCCGCGACGGCGAAGCGCTCGTCGCGCATGTCGAGGCATGTACCGGCGCGCGTATCGACGGGGAGCCATGCAACGGCGTGAGCGTGGAGTCGGTGTACTGCCTCGGCCAGTGTGCGTTGTCGCCGGCCATGACCGTCAACGGCGAGCTGTATGCACGTGTCACGCCTGCCCGTTTCGATGCTGTGCTGGCGGCGATGCCGGTGTCGGTTGGCAAGGAGGGACGTCATGACTGATCTGGCGACGAAGACGCCTTATCGGCTCTACATCCCCCGCGATTCGGCGGCATTGGCGTTGGGGGCCGACAAGCTGGCCGCAGCGGTGAGCGCTGAAGCGGCCCGACGCGGTATCGCCGTCGATATCGTCCGTAACGGTTCGCGCGGCCTGTTCTGGCTGGAGCCGCTGGTGGAAGTGGCGACGCCGTCCGGGCGCATCGGCTACAGCAACGTGCAGGCGGCACAGGTGGCCGCGCTGTTCGACAGCGGCTGGCCCGCCTGCGCGGCGCAGGATGGCGAACGCGAGACCGCCGTCGAGAATCCCGAGGGAAGCTGGGATGCCGCGATGCCCGCATGCGTGGGGCGCGTCGAGGACATCCCGTATCTGGCGAAGCAGCAACGGCTGACGTTCGCTCGCGTTGGCATCACCGATCCGCTGGATCCGGCCGATTACGTGGCGCACGGCGGACTTGCGGGTCTTCGCGCCTGTCTCGCGCTCGACGCGGAAGCCGCCTGTCAGACGGTGCTCGATTCGGGGTTGCGCGGACGCGGCGGTGCCGCCTTCCCGGCCGGTATCAAATGGCGCACGGTCAGTCGTGCCGAAGCGAAGCAAAAGTACGTCGTCTGCAATGCGGACGAAGGCGACTCGGGCACGTTCGCTGACCGTCTCATCATGGAAAGCGATCCGTTCGTCCTCATCGAAGGGATGACCATCGCGGCGCTGAGTGTCGGGGCCACCGAAGGCATCGTGTACGTGCGCAGCGAATATCCCCATGCCATTGCGGCGCTCGAAGCGGCCATCGCGGTGGCGCGTCGTGAAGGTTGGCTCGGGGCGGACGTGCTCGGCTCGGGTCGTGCCTGCGAGCTGCGCGTGGCGAAAGCGGCGGGTGCATACATCTGCGGCGAGGAAACGGCGCTGCTCGAAAGCCTCGAAGGCAAGCGCGGCGTGGTGCGCGCCAAACCGCCGATTCCTGCGCTCTCCGGTCTCTTCGGGCAACCGACGCTCATCAACAACGTGATTACGCTCGCCAGCGTGCCGTACATCTTCGCGCACGGCGCGCAGACCTATCGCGAGTTCGGGATGGGGCGCTCGCAAGGCACGCTGCCGGTGCAGCTGGCGGGCAACATCCGTCGTGGCGGATTGGTGGAACTGGCGTTCGGTGTGACGCTGCGCACGCTGCTCGATGAATTCGGCGGCGGTACCGCGAGCGGGCGTCCCGCCAAGGCGATTCAGGTCGGCGGCCCGCTGGGGGCGTATTTGCCCGATGCGCAATGGGATTTGCCGATGGATTACGAAGCGTATGCGGCTGTCGGCGCTGTCGTGGGGCACGGTGGCGTAGTCGTTCACGACGACACAGCCGATATGGCGGGGCTGGCGAGTTACGCGATGGCGTTCTGCGCGCACGAGTCCTGTGGCAAATGCACGCCGTGCCGTATCGGTTCGACGCGAGGTGTCGAGGTCATCGAGCGCATCCGGCGCGGCGATACGTCGTCGCGTCAGGTGACATTGCTGCACGACCTCTGCGACACGATGGTGTCGGGTTCGCTGTGCGCGATGGGCGGCATGACGCCGTTCCCCGTGCGCTCGGCACTTGAACATTTCCCGGCGGATTTCGGTCTGCCCGATGGCGCGGGATGCGCCGAAGCAGCCTGATGTCGGACTGACGCCCGTCAGCCGACCCAAGAGGAGGACACCACATGATCCATCCGAATGCACAAGTTTCCCCGGGCCACGGCCCTGACATGGGCACGCCGCTGCGCACGAGCGAAGTCGGCGTCACGCTGGAGATCGACGGCCAGACCGTGACGGTGCCGGCCGGCACGTCGATCATGCGCGCCGCCGCCGGCAGCGACGTCAATATTCCCAAGCTGTGCGCCACCGATTCGCTGGAGCCGTTTGGCTCGTGCCGCCTGTGCCTCGTCGAGATCGAAGGGCGGCGCGGTTTTCCGGCGTCTTGCACGACACCGGTCGAACCGGGGATGAAAGTCCGCACGCAATCGCCGAAGTTGCAGGATCTGCGTCGCAATGTGATGGAGCTTTACATCTCCGATCACCCGCTCGACTGCCTGACGTGCGCTGCGAACGGCGATTGCGAGTTGCAGGACATGGCGGGTGTCACGGGCCTGCGCGAAGTGCGTTACGGGTTCGATGGCGACAACCACATCCACAGCAGTCAGGACGAGTCGAATCCTTACTTCACGTATGACCCGTCGAAATGCATCGTCTGCAACCGCTGTGTGCGGGCATGTGAGGAGACGCAGGGCACCTTTGCTCTGACGATCTCCGGGCGCGGCTTCGAGGCGCGTGTCTCCGCCGGGCAGGATCAGCCGTTCATGGACTCGGAGTGCGTGTCGTGCGGTGCCTGCGTTGCCGCCTGTCCGACCGCGACGTTGCAGGAGAAGAGCGTTATCCAGATGGGGCAGCCCGAGCATGCGGTCGTGACGACCTGTGCGTACTGCGGCGTCGGTTGCGCGTTCAAGGCCGAAATGAAGGGCGGCGAGGTCGTGCGCATGACGCCATACAAGGACGGTCTGGCAAACGAAGGGCATGCCTGCGTCAAGGGGCGTTTCGCCTGGGGCTATGCCACGCACAAGGAACGCATTACCAAGCCGATGATCCGCAGCAAGATCACGGACCCGTGGCGCGAAGTGTCTTGGGACGAGGCGCTGGACTATGCCGCATCGGAATTCCGTCGGCTTCAGGCCAAATATGGCGTCGACGCGATCGGCGGCATTACGTCGTCGCGCTGCACTAACGAAGAGACGTATCTCGTGCAGAAGCTCGTGCGCGCCGCGTTCGGCAACAACAACGTCGACACTTGCGCACGCGTCTGCCATTCGCCGACCGGTTACGGACTCAAGCAGACGCTCGGCGAATCCGCCGGCACACAGACGTTCAAGTCCATCGAGCACGCCGACGTCATTCTGGTGATGGGCGCGAACCCGACCGACGGGCACCCCGTGTTCGCCTCGCGGCTCAAGCGCCGCGTGCGCGAAGGGGCGAAGCTCATCGTGATCGATCCGCGCCGCATCGATATCGTCGACGGACCGCACGTGAAGGCGGCGTTCCACCTGCCGTTGCGTCCGGGCACGAACGTGGCCATGGTCAATGCGCTGGCGCACGTGATCGTGACCGAAGGGCTGCTGGCCGAGGCGTTCATCGCCGAGCGCTGCGAAGACCGTGCGTTTGCCCAGTGGCGCGATTTCGTGGCGCTGCCGGAAAACTCCCCGGAAGCCGTGTCCGTCGTGACGGGCGTGCCGGCCGATCAGATTCGTGGCGCGGCGCGGCTCTATGCGACGGGCGGCAATGCGGCGATCTACTACGGGCTGGGCGTGACGGAACATGCGCAGGGCTCGACGACGGTGATGGGTATCGCCAATCTGGCGATGGCCACGGGTAACGTGGGGCGCGAAGGCGTTGGCGTGAACCCGCTGCGTGGCCAGAACAACGTGCAGGGCTCTTGCGACATGGGGTCGTTCCCGCATGAGTTGCCCGGCTATCGTCATGTGGCCGACACGTTGGTGCGTGAGGAGTTCGAAGCCGCCTGGGGCGTGACGTTGCAGTCCGAGCCGGGATTGCGCATCCCGAACATGTTCGATGCGGCGATTCACGGCAGCTTCAAGGGGCTTTACTGTCAGGGCGAGGACATCGTTCAGTCCGATCCGAACACGCAGCATGTGGCGGCGGCAATGGAGGCGATGGAGTGCATCGTCGTGCAGGACATCTTCCTGAACGAGACCGCGAAGTATGCCCATGTGCTGCTGCCGGGCACCACGTTCCTTGAGAAGGACGGTACGTTCACGAACGCCGAGCGACGCATTTCGCGCGTGCGCCGGGTAATGGCGCCGCTGCCCGGCATGGCCGACTGGGAAGTCACGATCGCGCTGGCCAAACGGCTTGGCTATGACATGCCTTACGCGCATCCGTCGGAGATCATGGACGAGATCGCGCGCCTGACGCCGACGTTCCGTGGTGTGAGTTATCAGCGGCTGGACGAGGCGGGCAGCCTGCAATGGCCGTGCAATGACGACGCCCCGGACGGCACGCCGATCATGCACATCGATGCGTTCGTGCGCGGCAAGGGGCGCTTCATGATTACGAAATACGTGCCGACGGACGAGAAGGTCACGCCGCGCTACCCGTTGCTGCTCACCACGGGGCGTATCCTCTCGCAATACAATGTCGGTGCGCAGACACGCCGTACGCACAACGTCCATTGGCACGACGAAGACCGGCTCGAAATCCATCCGCACGATGCGCAGGAGCGAGGCATCAAGGATGACGACTGGGTTGGCATTCGCAGCCGGGCGGGCGAGACGGTGTTGCGCGCCGTGCTTAGCGAGCGCATGCAGCCGGGGGTCGTCTACACGACGTTCCACTTCCCGGAATCGGGGGCGAACGTCATTACGACGGACAACTCGGACTGGGCGACCAACTGTCCGGAGTACAAGGTGACGGCGGTGCAGGTGTTGCCGGTCGTGCAGCCCTCCGCGTGGCAAGCGAAGTATTCGACGTTCAACCGCACGCAGCTCGAACTGCTCGATGCGGCCCGCAATCCTGCCGAACCTGTCCCGGCGAAGTAGGGGGCGAATTCTGGAATGAAGTGGAGTCAGCGTTAGACGATGTCCAATCCCAACGCTTTACGTAATTCAAGTGATTCAGGTGATTTGCGAGAACTGGCGGACCTGAGTGACGCCGGCGGGACCCGCGCTGTCGAGGGTATCGATGGCGCCGACGCCATCGTCGGGCCGGTGTGCGACGTGGCGCCGACCGCCATCGATCCGGAGAGCCTTTCGCCGCATGCGTCGTTCGCGGTGCGGCGATTCCGTCATGGTGCCTGGCAGCAGGCGAGCGACGAACTGGCAGAGGAGGTGCCCGTCGCGCTGGAATTCAACGGCATCTCCCATGTGGTGATGCTCGCGACACCTGCCGATATCGAGGACTTTGCGCTGGGTTTTGCGTTGTCCGAAGGCATTCTGAACGACCGTCGAGAGTGCTACGGCATCGATGTCTCGGCGACGTCGCTGGGGATTACGGCGCATCTTGAGATTTCGTCGAGGGCGTTCGCCGGACTCAAGGAGCGGCGGCGCAATCTGACCGGACGCACGGGCTGTGGCCTTTGCGGCACGGAAAGCCTCGATCAGGTGCTGCGGCCGTTGCCGTCGGCAGGCGAGCCGCTGCGAGTGACACATGCCGCGCTGGCGGCGGCGCACGCCGGGTTGGCGGCGCACCAGCCGCTCAACGGCGTGACGGGCGCGGTGCACGGCGCGGCGTGGTGTTCGCCGCAAGGCGAGATCCTGTGTCTTCGCGAGGACGTCGGGCGTCATAACGCACTGGACAAGCTCATCGGCGCACTGGCGCGTGACGGGCAGGCGTTCGACCGTGGCTTTGTGCTCATGACGAGCCGAGCGAGCGTCGAAATCGTACAAAAGGCCGCCCAAGTGGGTATCCCGATGGTGGCGGCAGTCTCTGCGGCCACGGCGCTGGCGGTGTGCACGGCCGAGGCGGCAGGCGTCGCGCTCGTGGGCTTCGTTCGTGGGGAGCAGTGCGTCATCTATACCGGCGGGGCGGCGCTCGACGCGCCGGCCTGAACCATTCATCCACGCTAACTTAATGAAGCGGCAGGAGATTTTCGATGGACGGTAACAATCTCGTGCGAATGGCGAATCGCATCGCGGACTTCTTCGAATCGCTGCCCGATCGCGAGGAAGCGATGGGCGAAGTCGCCACGCATCTCCACAAGTTCTGGGATCCGCGCATGCGCGCCCAGATTCTGGCGCTTGTCGACACACCCGCCGCCGACGAAATGCACGCGCTCGTGCGAGACGCCCTCGCGCGGCATCGCGAAAGACTGACGCCTGCCGCCTGACGCTCCGCACGCGTGTTTAATTTGTGATGGATGAGTGTTTGACGCTGGGCTACGCAGCTCGCGGTATAGTAGGGGTGACGGTCGTCGAGCGGCGGCCACACCACTAGCGGAGGACTTGATGAGCGATACCCCCACGCGCAAGCCAGGCCCACAGCAACCTCACAAAGAGGACGAAGTGGAGCGTGACCTCGACGAAGCCCTTGAGGAGACGTTTCCGGCGAGTGATCCCGTGTCCATCGAAATCGACAAGCCGCGGCGAGTGCCGGCGTCGAAGTCTTCCGTAGCGAAGCGTCTCGACGAAGGGCTTGAGGAAACGTTCCCGGCGAGCGATCCGGTGTCGATCGATACTGGGAAGCCGCCAAAGCGGTAACGTTTGTGGTCCGATGCCGGAAGATGGCGTCCCAATGCATCCAGATTCCGCTCGCAGCCCCGCCCGGCGGGGCCGCTGGCGAAAATAAATCTCGGGTCTCGTGCGGGTTTGCCGCCCGGGTTGCCCGATTTCATGGCAAAATGCCGCGCCTGACTCTCTCAGGCTGGGACTGTAGGAAATAAATGGCGGCAGGTACGGTAAAAAAAGTTCGACGCTACGCGCTGGAAACCATCGACGTGATGGGGCAGAGCGGGCTTGGCGTCGTCGAGCGCCCCGATGGGCGTTTCGTCATGTATCCGGAATATTGGACACAGACGCAGGCGCTCAGCCAGAAAATGCGCACGCTTTACCGCCGGAACTGTCAGCTTGAGTACCAGTTGGCGAAGCTCACGCGTGAACTCGATCGACTGCGCAGCGTGGTCGACACGCCGCGTCCCGCCGGCAATCCGCAGGCCTCGTTACCAGGTACGGACGTGCCGCAGCCCGAGCCCAAGCTGGAACGAAAACCCGCCTCCGAACTACCGCCCCGACGACGCAAACGCGCCGCCTGAATGACATTGCCGCGACGGCATCACGCTGTCATCCGTCCCGGCGATGACCCCGTGACATCAGCAACTCCCTGAATTCCCCAGCTTTCCACTTTCCATTAACAGCCAGTCTTTTGCCCGCTTCGCCGACGATCATGGCGCTTACCGCATCGCAACTCGAAACCTTCCGTAACGACGGTTATCTGATCCTCCCGCGCTACGTCGCGCAGGCCGACTGTGAGGCGATTCTGGCAGATGCGCGAGCGCAGTTGGCGGCGGGAACGCTGCCACTCGAGTTCGAGGCCGACGTCGGTTACGAAGGGGCGCCGCAGTCGCGAGACGCCGAAGGCGGTCAGACGGTACGCCGCCTGCTCAAGGCGTACGATCGCGGCGACGCGTTGCGTCATTGGGCAAGTCGCCCGGATCTCGTCGAATCGCTGGCGCAGATCTTCGGTGAAGACGTCGTGCTCACGCTGGCCCATCACAACTGCGTGATGACCAAGCACCCGCATTTCGGCACGGCGACCGGTTGGCACCGCGACATTCGTTATTGGTCGTTCCCGGAGAACTCACTCATCTCCGTGTGGCTGGCATTAGGCCCGGAGACGCGCGACAACGGCGCGCTTCGCTTCATTCCGGGCTCGCACCGCGAGCAGCTCAAGCCGCATCAACTCGATTCGCTCGACTTCCTGCGCCCCGACGAACCGGACAATCAGCCGCTCGTCGTGCGTGGCAAGCAGGTCGAACTCGCTCAGGGCGATGTCGTGCTGTTCCACAGCGGCCTGTTCCATGCGGCAGGACGCAATGAAGGCGAGACCACGAAATTCTCGGTCGTCTTCGCGTACCGTGGCGCAAGCAATCCGCCGACACCGGGGTCGCGCTCCGCATCGGCTGGCGAAGTCGAACTCGGTCACTGAACTTAACGGCGCGACACCGTCGCGCCAGCATCCATTCGATTTCCCCGCGGCAACCGGGCATCCATATGCCCGGCACGCCTGCTGCACCGGGCGTCATGCGCCATTGGCGTCATTTGCACAATCGCCCGCCATCTCGCATCTTTAAGCACCGCTGCCTGCGGTCATCTGCTTTCAATTTTCGCCATCTATCGACGTTTTGGGTGCTTTCCTAAAGCGACAAGTCTCTTTTCCCGCGTAGACTCTCCGGCCGCCCTTGTGGTGTCGTACGCTGGTGCCAGTGGGCCACATCGACCTGCCGTCGATGTCGTGCCGCGCCAGTAATCTGCCTGACGCCATTCCATGAACAAGCGACGTGTCACGCCTATGCGGATGTCATACCGACATACCGCCGGGCGTGCAGGTCCGTTTCCGGAGGAGACACGTGTCCCATTTGCCCATTACGCCCGCAGCGCCAACTGCGCCCCTCGTTGCTTCCGACGCGCCCGGCGAAGCGAGTCGCGCCACCTGGGGGTCGCGACTGGGGTTCGTGCTCGCCGCCGCCGGCTCCGCCGTCGGCCTGGGTGCCGTATGGAAATTTCCGTATGTCGTCGGTCAGCATGGCGGTGGCGCGTTTCTCACCGTCTATCTCGGCTGTGTGCTGACGCTCGGTGTCGCGTTGTTACTCGCGGAGATGACCATCGGCCGGCTCACGGGACAGTCGATCACGACAGCGTTGCGCACGTTGAGCGGACGCGGTTGGGCATGGGTCGGACGCATCGCCACGTTCAACGCGTTTGCCATTCTGTCGTTCTACGTTGTCGTCGGCGGCTGGACGGTCGCCTATTTGCTGCGCGCACTCAGCGGTTCCGTATTGGCGAACGACGCCGCGCGTCTGGTCAGCGAGTTTTCGACGTTTACGGCCAACCCGGTGGCGTCGCTCGCCAGCATGAGTGCATTTCTCGGCCTCACGGCGCTCATCGTGGCGGCTGGGGTGCAGAAGGGCATCGAGCGTGCAGGCAAGTGGCTCATGCCCGCACTGTTCTTCCTGATGCTGCTGGTCATCGCCCGGGCGCTCACGCTACCGGGGGCTATGGCCGGTGTCGCCTGGTTTCTGACGCCTGACTTCTCCGCGATTTCCGGCGCCACGTTGCTTCAGGCGTTGGGGCTGGCATTCTTCTCGCTGTCGCTGGGGGCGGGCATGATCGTGGTCTATGGCTCCTATCTGCCCCGGGACGCACGGCTCGCCGGTTCGGCCGTCTGGGTCGCGACGCTCGCCACGCTGGCCTGTTTCCTCGCCGGCCTGATGATTCTGCCGGCCGTTTTTGCCTTCGGTGTCGCGCCCGACGCCGGTCCCGGCCTGACGTTCATCACCATGCCCGCGATCTTCGCGCAGATGCCGTTCGGTCACGCCATCGCCATTGCTTTCTTCATGCTGCTGCTCTTCGCAGCGCTCACCTCAGCCGTCTCATTGTTCGAGCCCGTGGCAGCCTTCCTCATCGATGAGTACCAATGGCGTCGCGGTCCGGCGGTCGTGGCCGTGTTCATCGCGACGTTCCTTTTCGGCGCGCCGGCGGCACTTTCCTTCGGCATCTGGTCGGATGTGCGAATTTTCGATCGGACGATTTTCGATCTGATGGACTACGTGACCGTCAATTTGCTGATGCCCGCCGGCGGCTTGTGCGTGGCGTTCTTCGTGGGCGCGTGCATCTGGCCCAAGGCGCGCACCGTGCTCGAAGGCTCCCGGGCTCAGTGGTTCATTCCCCTGTGGCGATTGCTGCTGCTCGTACTCACCCCGATCGCCATCTTCGGCGTCTGGTATCAGAGCCTCTGACGCCTCCGATGCCTCTGGCGCATTCGGCATATTGCGGCGAAGCGTCAGAGGTCATCGCAGGCTTGGTGCGGGGCGAGTGCCTCGTGCACCAACCCAGGGGCCCAATCCTCAGGCGACCGGCGTGCGCATCGTCACCCACTCCTCGGCAGCGGTCGGATGCACGGCCAGCGTGCGGTCGAAGTCTGCCTTCGTGGCGCCCATCGAGAGCGCCACACCGAGCAACTGCACTTGCTCGCCCGCGTGATCTCCCACCATGTGCGCACCGACGATCTTGTCGGTTGCGCCATCCACCAGCAGCTTCATCAGGATCTTCTCCTGACGGCCCGACAGCGTTGCCTTGAGCGGACGGAACGATGCCTTGAAGACTTTGAGCTGTGAATACTGCGCTCGGGCTTCGCTTTCCGTCAGCCCCACGACACCGATTTCCGGGGTGCTGAACACCGCCGTCGGGATCAGCTTGTGATCGACGCGCGTGGGGCGCTCGCCAAACACCGTGTCGGCAAACGCCTGACCCTCACGGATCGCCATCGGCGTGAGATTGACGCGATCGGTGACATCTCCCACCGCAAAAATCGACGGCACGTTCGTGCGCGAGAACTCATCGACGATTACAGCGCCCTTGTCATTGAGCGCCACGCCACTGGCGGCCAGTCCGAGGCCTTGGGTGTAAGGCACGCGTCCTGCTGCGCTCAGTAGCACGTCGGCGTCATGTGCGCTGCCGTCGGAGAGGGTGATGCGCAGACGATCCTGAATCTTCTCGGTGCGCTCGATGGTGCGCTCGAGCAGGATCTCGATGCCACGCTCACGATAAGCCGCCTCGAGCGACGTACGAACTTCCTCGTCGAAACCGCGCAGCAGATGCGGCCCGCGATGCACGACGGTGACCTTCGACCCCAACCCGGCGAACACACCGGCGAATTCCAGCGCGATGTAACCGCCGCCGATGATCGTGATGCGCTCTGGCAGCGATTCGAGATGAAAGACTTCGTTGGAGGAGATGGCATGCTCGCGGCCTACGAAGTGCGGTTGATCGGCCGGGCGTCCACCGGTGGCGATCAGAATATGTCGCGCGGTGATGCGCTCGCCCGTCGCGGGCAGCACGACCGTATGCGGGCCTTCGACCACGGCACGTGCGGCGACGAGTTCGGCGCCCGCGCGCTCCAGATTGGTCCGGTAGATGCCTTCGAGCCGCGCGATCTCTGTGTCTTTGCGAGCAATCAGCGTCTTCCAGTCGAACTTGGGCGAGGGGACCTGCCAGCCGAATCCGGCGGCATCTTCGAATTCGTCGGCGAAGCGGCTTGCGTAGACGAGCAGCTTCTTCGGCACGCAACCGCGAATTACACACGTGCCGCCAACGCGAAATTCCTCGGCCACTTTCACCCGGGCACCGTACTGCGCGGCCACGCGCGCGGCGCGCACGCCGCCCGAACCGGCGCCGATGACGAACAGATCCACATCGAACTGGGACATTGCTGACTCCTTTATGTCATTAGGCATATCGCACGGGCAGACACCGATTCGGCCTGCATGCCGAGCCCTGTGCTTATCGCGTGGAGCGATTGTGCCAGAGACAAGCTCCCTACATCGGACGGCCCCGGGATTTTGAGATGCGTCCGATGCCGTCATCGGACGTCTCCGGTATTCAGGCCACGTCATGCGCGAATTTACGCGCGTCATATGGCAGCGTGCCCGTCAATCCGGGTTTTCGCACGGTCGTGCACTTTTGTTGACCCATATCAATGCGTCAGACGAAACACCGGCCGACAATCGAAGGCGTCGAAAGTCGATCAACGTTTCACCGGTGCGCTCGGGCAAGGGCCCACAAGGCCTGGCTCGGGTGACGTCGATGATCAATCGCGGCTGCCGGATGTTTCTGAAATGAAACATTTCTCGGAAATTTTTCGGACTTCACGCGAATGGTGGAATTAGAAGTGCATAAGAATCAACATGTTGTCTATCGTGGTCCGAAATTTGCTGTGTTCTGTACAGGACAGGCGGGACTCACCGCCGGCACACGAGGATGTCATGACGAAGTCGCTTACCCGCCTCATGGGCGCCACGTCGGCGCTGGCGTTGTTGTGTTGCTTCTGGATGGCGGCATCGGCACATGCCGCCAATCCGCCGGGCACTGCGAAACATTCCGGTG
>NZ_MAOS01000053.1:0-50095 GCF_001721285.1 Pandoraea sp. ISTKB | reverse complement strand
CCATGGCAGCGGCCTTCGCCAAGCTCAAGCGCTAAGCCGAGGCGTCACAGCGGCGGTGGCGCGCGAGGAGCGATCCATCGCGACACACCGCCACTGTCCATTGCCTCCCAATAAAAAAGCCCGCTCAGTTGAGCGGGCTTTTTTTCGCCTTGTTTTCGCCGCGTCGCGATACGCCGCGTCAGATCTCGATCTTCGTCCCCAGCTCAACCACGCGGTTCGCGGGAATGCTGAAGAAGTCGGTCGGTTTGGCGGCGTTCTGGTGCATCCACGCGAACAGTCGTTCACGCCAGATGGACATGCCCGGCAGCTTGGTCGGCACGACCGTCTCGCGCGCGAGGAAGAACGACGTATCCATCAACTCGAAGTGCATGTCCGTCTTCTCTTCGAGCAGATGCAGCACTTCCTTCACGTCCGGCGTCTCGTTGAAACCGAACGTCGCGACCACGCTGTACAGCCCGCCCGTGTGGTCCTTGACCTCGATACGGCTGGCATCTTCGGCATAAGGCACATCCAGCGTGCGGAACGTCAGGAAGATCGTGCGCTCATGCAGGATACGGTTGTGCTTGAGGTTGTGCAGCAAGCTCACCGGCACCAGCGTATTGCCGCCCGTCAGGTAGATGGCCGTGCCCGCCACGCGATGCGGCGGGTGCGCCAGCAGACCTTGCAGGAACGGCGCCAGCGGAATACCGTCGGCGGCCGTGCGCTCGCGCAGCAACTGACGGCCTTTGTGCCACGTCATCAGCATGAAGAACAGGAAAGCGCCCAAGGCGAGCGGCAACCAGCCGCCCTCTTCCACCTTGATCAGGTTCGCGCCGAAGAACGCGAAGTCGACCACGAGGAAGCCTGTGATGATGAGCGCGACGAGGAACTTGTTCCAGTTCCAGACCTTGACCATGACCACGCACGCGAGAATGGTCGTAATGACCATCGTCGTCGTCACGGCAATGCCGTAAGCGGCCGCCAGATTGCTCGACGACTTGAACGCCAGCACGATCCAGATGATGACCAGCAGCAGCGACCAGTTGATGACCGGCATATAGATCTGACCGATCTCACGATCCGACGTATGCAGAATCTTCATGCGCGGCACATAGCCGAGCTGAATCGCCTGACTGGTCAGCGAGAACGCCCCGGAAATCACGGCTTGCGACGCGATCACGGTGGCCGCCGTCGCCACGATCACCAGCGGCAACAGCGCCCAGTCCGGCGCGAGCAGGAAGAACGGGTTTTCGATGGCCTTCGGGTTCGACAGCAGCAACGCCCCCTGACCGAAGTAGTTCAGCGCCAGCGCAGGAAACACCAGCACCGACCAGGCGAAGCGAATCGGACGGATACCGAAGTGCCCCATGTCCGCGTACAGCGCTTCTGCGCCGGTCAACACCAGGAACACCGAGCCGAGCACGATGTAGGCCTGCAACGCGTGAGTGCGGATGAAATGGATGCCGTAGTACGGGTTGATGGCTTTCACGATCTCCGGCGCGAGCACCATGTTGTACACGCCCAGCACGCCGAGAATCACGAACCAGACCACCATCACCGGGCCGAACAGACGTCCGACCTTGGCGGTTCCCGACTTCTGCATCGAGAAGAGCACGATCAGAATGACGATTGTGATCGGCAGCACGAAGCGTGACAGCGACGGTGCGGCGATCTCCAGCCCCTCGACCGCTGACATCACGGAGATGGCCGGGGTAATCACGGCGTCGCCATAGAACATGCAGGCGCCGAACATCCCCAGCATCATCAGGACGGAGGCCCATCGGCTGCCCGCCCTCACACTGCGCAGGCTGAGCGCCATGAGCGCGAGCACGCCGCCTTCGCCGCGGTTGTCCGCTCGCATCACGAACAAGACGTACTTCAGGGAAACCACGATCACCAGCGCCCAGAACAGCAGCGAGATGATGCCGAACACAGCTTGTTGATTAAACGGAATGCCGTGCTGCGGATCGAAACATTCCTTGAGCGCATAGAGCGGGCTGGTGCCGATATCGCCGAAGACCACGCCGATGGCCGCCACCATGAGCGCGGGCATGGCCTGAGGGCGCTGCCCGTGTCGAATGTTTTGCGTCATAAGGTTTGGGTAATCGCTTTATTGCGCTGCACAAAATGGGCGCTATTCTAACTGGGCGCCGGTTCCCTCGCCAGCCCGGGCAGTTCCTGATCGCCGGGCTTGTTACATGACATGCCTCGCTAGGATATGACGAGCCGGACGCCGTGACCAGTCCCGCGCCACAAGGGTTTTGCCCATCCCTTGCCGCCGTTGGTCCGCGCACGCGGCACCGCGATTCGAGTTGCAAATGCGCGACATATGCCGGACATGCGCGATTCGTGAGTCGACAGCCCCGGCAATTGCGTGTACCGATATTCACGCCATCAAACGAAAAAAGCCGCCCGAAGGCGGCTTTCTCACATGCTGGGACGTCCGATGCGCGGCTTAACGGCGACGCGTCGTCTTCTTCGACGAACCCTTCACCGAACGCACGAGATCCGAATCCACGGTGTTCTGCTGGGCTTCCAGCGAGCGGATCTGGCCCTGCACGTCGCTCAGGCGGATGCGCGCAGCACTACGCTCGGTCTCGAGAGCAGCGGCCTGCTCACGCACGGCTTGCTGGTTCTGCGCCAGCGCCTGTTCCTGCTGACGCTGGATAGTGAGATCGTTCTGCACGGCATTGAGGCGCGTTTCGCTCTCGGCCAACTGACGCTCGATCATGGCCTTCTGGGCTTCGAGCTTGATGCGGTTGATCTCGACATCGGCGAGCACCTGTGTCTGATGGACGAAGTCGGCATACAGCGCTTCGGCCTTCTTCTCATTGCTCACCTTGACCACGCGCCAGAACTGGCCTTCGTGGAACAGCGCCACGTAGTAGCCCAGCGTCTGCGGATAGAACAGCAGGCTTGCGCCGTAACGACCGTTATAGGTCGTGCGCAATTCGGTGACTTCCTTGTTCTGAATGCGATCGCGCAGTTCCTGGATCGTGCCCGATGCTGCCGCCGGCGCGTTGGCCGATTGTGCAGGCACTGCCGGAGCTGCAAGTTGCGCGGGCGTCGCACCAGTCACATCACGGACCGGGTCGGCAGCCATTGCTGACGTCCCCCAGGCGGCCAGGCATGCCACCCCCACGCCCAACCACAACCGCCCCCGGCAATCACTGATTTTCATCTGATCTGTTTTCCTGTTATCGACCGGATCGTTTCACGATCCTTATTCGTCGCATTCATTCGCCACCCCGGACTCCGTCCCGAGGATCTGATACCTGCGTATTTGTGGAATGATAACCGCATGCCCGCAATAGCCGACAATTCTATCCATTGAGGCCCGGTCTTCCAAGCAGGGAATGCGTTATTCTGCCGCCGCAATTTCATCTGTTGATACGGCGCAACTGAGGGTCGTCGGGACTTCCGGCAGACGGAAGTTGCTTGTCAGAAAAATCCCGTCATAAAACGCCACGCCGAGACTTCATCAACGCAGAGCGCGTTGTCCTCGGCGTTGGACCGCGCCAGGCTCAGCCCTCAAACTCGCTCGCCAGCTCCGAGTCATTGCCGAGAATCTGGTATTTGCGCATCTTTTCCCACAGCACCTTGCGGCTGATGCCCAGCGCGTTGGCGGTGTCCTGACGTCGCCAGCCGTTGGCGTCGAGCGCCGCGACGATACGGGCCCGCTCGGTGGCGTCCCAGCGCGCACGTTCGCGCTCGCCCACCGCTGCGCCGCCGCGCGACGCGTCGTCGGCGCGCGCCACCGTGCCCATCGACAGCGCGTCGAAGATCGGTCGAATGCGCCGTTCGTCCCAGCCGCCCAGTTGCCGGTAGATGATGCCGACGCGCTCGGCGATATTGCGCATCTCGCGCACGTTGCCCGGAAACAGGCCGCCTTCGACCAGTTCGCGCAGCCACGCCGGGACCTGCGCCCCGATCTCGCTATCGCCCACGACCTTGCCGAGATAGGCGGTGAAGACAGCCAGCTTGTCGACCGGCCCGCGCTCCTCCAGGCTGGGGATGTGCAACTCGATCACGGCAAGACGGTAGAACAGGTCGGCGCGGAACAACTCGTCGCGCACCATCGACTTCAGGTGCTTGTTGGTCGCCGCGACCAGCCGGAAATCGAGCTTCACGGGCTGCGCCGAACCAAGGCGCGTCACGGCGCTATCTTCCAGCACCCGTAGCAACTTGACCTGCTGATACAGGGGCAGGTCGCCGATTTCGTCGAGAAAGAGCGTGCCGTCGTTGGCCTGTTCGAAATACCCCTTGTGCGAGTACAGCGCGCCGGTGAACGCCCCTTTGGCGTGACCGAAGAAGTGCGACTCGAAAAGACCGTCGGGAATCGCGCCGCAGTTCACGGCAACGAACGGCCCCCGTCCGTAATGACTCTGCTTGTCGTGGAGCAGGCGGGCGATACGCTCCTTGCCCACGCCGGTCTCGCCGTGGATCAGCACGTTCGAATCGCAATCGGCGAAAGCATCGACTTCGGCGAGCAGGCCGAGCATGGCGCTCGACTGCGCGACGAGCGGATCGGTAGGCACCGGCGCCTGATCGGCCTCTGCGATCGCCCCCGACAGCTTGAAGATCAGTGTGCGCAGCTCCGCACCGGAGAAGTCGAGCGTGAGGATGTTGCTGTACTCCGGCGGGAACACCCGTCCGTCGTTCTCGCGCGGCGTCGTCGCGACCCAGATCACCGGCATGCCGTGGCCGAGCTGCCATTCGTTCGCATTGGTCGACGCACCCTCGATCACCGACACGCTCACCACCGCGATGGACGGACGCGCGCGCGTGCGCTCGCGCGACAGATCGACGCCGTCCGCCCGAATGACTTCCATGTCGAAGCTCGCGAGACAGTGGGACACCCGGTCTGCGATATCCGACTTGCCCTCCCACACATACACATCGAGATCTTCACGTACTGGCTTGCTTTTCATGCTTGTCCGCTCGTTGGCGAACGCCCCCCGGCGTCCGTCATGGTGAAGTTCAGTGCGTCGGCCCGGCTCCATTTCGGGCATCACTGATCGTTTTGTTCGTGATTCGCTGCGTCATCTTCGTCTTCCATCGCGCCATCCACTGCGCCTTGCATCCTGCCATGCACACAGCGCCCTGCATCCTGTCGGCCACCGTTGTTCCGGCGATCTCACCCGCGTTCGATCGCCGCTAATACACTAGCTGCACCAGACCGTTCTGACAGTTGATGCTGTCCACCGTGACCGTCGTCATGCCCAGCGTGATACCCAGCGACGACAGCAGCGTATTGAGCACGTTGCTCAGCGGCGTGAGCAGCGGATTGAGCAAGGTGTAGAGCACGCTGCCGAGCACCGGTGAGATATCCGACGTGCCGATCGATCCCGATACAGCGTTGATACGGCACTGGTTGGCGTTACCCGACAGATTGCAGAGCAAGTCCGTGACGCCGCCCAGCAACCCCGAGACGATGCCGCCCAGCGTGTTGACCAATCCCGTCACCAGCCCGCCCACGCCGCCCAGCACTTGCGGCAGATTGAGCGTCAGCACACCGCCGAGCGTCGTGCCGAGCGCATTGGTCGTCTGCTTCAATCCGGCGGCGGCCGTGCTCAGGAAACTGTTCACTGTCGAGATCGACGACCCCGCGAGTGCCGACGGCACATTGTTCACCAGCCCCGTGCCGATGGTCCCTGACGTCGATGTCCCGCCCGCACTCACGTCGAGCGAGAGCCCGGTCAGCAACGCCTTGACGATCTGACTCAGATCCACGCTCGACCCGATAGGCCCGACCTTCTGCGGGAACGGTCCGGTAAACGTGATCGGCGCGGGCGAATTCGTCACGAGCGACAAGTTCACGTTGGCACCGACGTTGATCAGGCCGAGCAGCGTCGCAATGTTCGTGCGTTGCGTCATGAGCGTTGTGCAACTGCGCGGATCGGTCTGCACATTCACCCCGGATGCCGCAGCGCCCACGCACACGTTCACCAGTCCCGAGTTGACCTGCAAGGTGGTCGAGGGCGTCGCGCCACACTGCAATGCCGTGACCGTCGCTGTCGACTGTGCCACCTCAAGCACCAGCGGCAGATTCAGTTGCGTGCCCACGGCGCTCAGAATCCCGGCAAGCGGACCGGCGGACGACGCCGCCGAGTTGACCGTCAGGAACAGCCGCACCTGCGCGTTCGTCGCCGTGGCGCCCACGCCTCCGACGCCGATTTGCGGCGGCGAGATCACTCGCGCCACGACCGACACCGTCCCGCCGAGAATCGAGAGCGACGGCACGGCCACGGCGTTGTTGCCGTTCGCGCCGATGATGGCGGCCGTAATCAGATCGGAGATGCCGACGTTCGCACTCAGCGCGTTCGCGGCGCTCACCCCGGCGGCGTCGATGTTCGCAATGATGCCGGGCGACGTCGCGGTCCCCAGCAGGTTGATCGGCAAATTCAGGACCGGACTGTTCGCGAACACGTTGATGAGGTTGTTCATCGCCGTGACCGAGGCCGACAACGCCCCGTTCTGCGTGGCGAGCGCCGTATTCGTCGCACTCAGCAGCGTGCCCACAGTGAGGTTCTTCACAGCCGCCACCCCCGAGAGCGACGCCACGCTCACGTCCCCCGTCACCGGCACACCCAGCGCCAGCAACAGTCCTTTGGGCGTGATGTTCACACCCACGAGTTGCTGCGCGGCGCCAACGTACAGTGACGGCGTGATCCCGACCGCGTTGAGCAGCGGCGCGAGCACCGAGTTGTTGGCATTGAGCGCCAGCAGGCCCGAATCCACGGTAAACGTCACGACCGCCGGGGCTTTTCGCGCGATGGCATTGGCGGCAATCGTGCGCGTGCCCGCCAGTTGGAAGAACGACGGCACGCCCAGCGTCAGCGAGACAGACACCGCGTTACCGTTTGCCGCATTCGCCGACGTCGCCGCCACGAACGTGCCCGGCGTGCTGGACGACGCCGCAGGCGAAGTCCAGATACCGCAGGACGTCGCGATGGTCAGCCCGGTCACGTTGCTACCGAGGTTCGAGGTGACATTCGCTCGTGCGACCGTGTCGTACGACGTAGCGTTGGCGCACCCTGGCAGCGTCTGCGCCCCCGCGAGCGCCGCCATGTCCGCCGTACGTTGCAGGTCGCGGCGCTTCATGAACGCGTAGCCGGCGTCGATCGCAAACGCCAGAATCAGCACCACGATCAGGAAGATGAAGGCGAGGATCGGCACCGAGCCGCGCTGACGCGCCGGCAGCCACCCTGAGCGCCGGTCACCTCCGGCCGATGGCGCTACCGTCGTGGACTTCGTGGGGCGCACACGCGCACGCGCTTTCATGACGCATCACTGGCTCGCGCCAGCCCCCGCCGAGCTTCCGCTGGTGCCGACGTTGCCGCCCCCACCGCCACCGCCTCCACCGCCGCCTCCGCTATCGCTTTGCACCATCGTCGTAAAGAACGCCGGGATCGCGTAATTGAAGCTTTCCAGATAGCGACGATAAGCACGCGACGCGGTAGCGCCGAGCATCGGCAACCCGGGTCCGGCGGCAAGATTGTTGCCCTGCACGGCGAGCAACGCTTCCGTCTCGTCACCCAGCATGCCATCGCGGGCGTGTTCACCAACGCGCGGCGGCGTAGTACGGCGCACGACATTGGTCGGCGTGCGGGCCGCCTGAACGGGCGCCGGTGCTGCCGCTTGCGCGGCGGGCGCCTGCTGCGTCGTATCGGCTGCGGGCGACGCCTGTGCGACCTGTACGGCCTGAGCCGTGGAAGGCGAGGCCACGGCGCGTGCGTCGGCGCTGCCCATCGATCCGGTGAGCGGCGTGTTGCCCTGCGCGGTGGCGGCTCCGGCCCACAGCGTGAACACGGCCAATCCGACCTGCATGGCCGTCACCGTGCGCATCCCCGGGTGTCGCTGAAGTTTCTGGACTGCCATGATTCTCTCTCCCTAAGGTTGCGTGATTCGCAACACATGGACTGCTCTTGTCACCGTTGTCGCCCGGTCAACCCGGTCCGAGCGCCTTACTGAGAGTGCGCAAAACGATCCAGCATCGACGTCGGCATGTCGCTGCGCGTGGACTCGCCTGCGCGCGCGAGCTTGGCGTCGGACGCCGCAGCCTTCGCGGGTGCCTGCTGCTGCGGCTGCGTCGTCGCGCTCTGCACCGCATCCGCCGCCCCAGGCGTCAGACGCACCACCACGGGTCCACCGGCATCGGCACGCGAGGCCGTCGTCGCGACCGGCGCCGCCTGTGGCACGAGCGACGCCGCCGCCTGAGCCGCCGCCCGTGCGGCTGCGGCGTCCGCTGCCTGCTTGCGCGCCCGTGTGTTCGCGCGGATGTCGGCCGCGAGCTTATTAATCGCGTCGCGCGTGGGCTGCGGCATCTTGGCGTTCGTCATCATGTCGTCGGCGCGCGAACGGTCTCCCGTCACGACGAGATACACCGCGAGATTGCTCAGCACCTTGCGGCTGTCAGGCCTGAGTTCGGCCGCCTGCGCGAGCGGCACGCGCGCGCCCGCCGCGTCGCCGTTGTTCAGCAGCGCAAAGCCGAGATCGCTCAGATAGAACGCCTCGGTCGGCGCACGGCTCACGGCCTCGCGCAGCGCCTGAGCGGCACCCGCGTAATCCTTGCGCTGCGCCGCCACCAAGCCGATGCCATGCCATGCGGCGGCAGCCTCGCTGCTCCCCAACAGCGCACGATAGGCCTGCTCGGCCTGCTCCGGTTGCCCGGTCTCGCGCAGCGCATCGGCCCGCAGAATGTCGACGTCGGGTGCGGAGCCGTACTGAATCCGGAACTGTTCGATGTGCGCGAGCGAGGCGAAGTACGACCCCTGCTCCTGCGACTGACGAATCATCGACAGGTACAACTCGCGCGTATCGGGTTTCGCGGCCTTGGCCCGCTCCTCGTCGTTCTGTTGCGCCTGCATGAGCGCAGCGGCCGACGGCGCGCCGTAACCGCCCAGCGTCGGCCCGCTACTGCATCCGGCGAGCAGCGCCGCGCTCAGTCCGAGGCACAGCGCAGCGCGCAGCGACGAAGCCTTCCGACTCACGCGGCCTGACGGCTCGCGCGTGAGGTATTGCGTCTGGATCGGCATGGTCAATTCATGGCCTCCATGGATTTGGTCAGCGACAGAATCGCCGGCCCTGCCACCACGAGCATCAACGCGGGCAGCAGCGTGAGCATCATGGCCAGCGTCATCTTTACGGTCAGCTTGCCAATGCGCTCCTTCATCGTCTGACGACGTTGCTCGCGCAAGCGGTCGCTGAACTGTTGCAACGGTTCCTGCACCGCGCCGCCGTGCTGCTCGACCTGCACGATGAGCCGCACCAGCGCGCGCAGATCGTCGTTGTCGTAGACCTCGCGCAAGCGACCCATCGACGCCTCACGGCCGCGTCCCGATGCGTACTGACGATTGGCCGCTTCGAACTCCTTCGACAGGATCGGCAGCACTTCGCGGAAGTCGGAGACCACCACGTACAGACTCTGATCCATCGACAACCCCACGCCTTGCAACAGACGCAGCAAGTCGATAAGCAGCGGTAATTCGTCGACCAGATCGCGACGACGTTGTGCCGCCTTGCGCTGGATGTAGAACTTCGGCGCAAGCAATCCCGCCCCGGCCGCCCCGATCAGGCGCAGTATCGTGCCGATGCCGCCGCCCCCCGGGAACCACAACCAGACGAGCAACGGCAGCACCACCGCCAACGCCACCCGCGAGAAGATGAACAACGACTTGGCGCGCACGCTGTCGTAGCCGCATTGCGCGAGCAGCAGGCGGTCTTCCGCCGCGATCAGATTCTGCCCGAGGCGCGTTTCCGACCATTGCTTGCCGAGCGCTGCCGCCCGGTCCAGGAGCGAGCGCCAGCCACGCTGCCCGCTATCGAGAGACTCGTCCGTCTCATCATCCGATCGCACACGCGCGCCCGCCGGTGCCGACGCCGCACGAAGCGCCGCGAGCGCCTGCTGTTGACGATTCGCGAGCACCTGATCGATCACTCGTTCGTTGCGTCCCTGGCGCACCGCGCGCAGCAAAATGGCCGACGCCGCCAGCAGCAGACCTGCCGCGACCATCAGCAGGCCGAGCATCATCCACGTTTGCGAATCGGCCGACAGGGACGAAAGGTTCATATGCAAGATCCTTGCGCTTGGCGAGGGTTAGCGACGCGGTGCGCCGCTCACAACGATTTGGCCAGCCGGTACAACACGAATCCACCGAGGACTTCCAGCCCGAGACCGATGGCCAGCAGCTTCTGTCCGGCTCCCTCCTGAAACATCGGCTCGAAGAACTTCGGGTTGAGCAACATCAGCAACGCACTGACGACAATCGGCAACGCCGCGAGCACCCAAGCCGACATGCGTGTCTCCGACGACAGCGCGAACAACTCCGCCTGCGCCTGCTCACGGTCGCGCATGAAGCCCGACATGCGCGCGAGAATCTGGTCGGCACGGCCGCCGAAGCGCGTCGAGAGATCGACCACCGACGCGAACAGATAGATTTCGTCCACCTGATACACGCGGGCAATCTGCTTGAGCGCTACATCCAAGTCCACCCCGGCCTGCACCTGACGCACCGCGCGCTCCAGCAATTCACGCAACGGCAGATCGGCATTGCCTGCGGCCGACTGGAACGCCGCCGGCAGGCTGTTGCCGACCGTGAGCATGCGGACCATGCCGTCGAGGAACACCGGCAACTGACGCACGATGTCGCGATGCCGCCGCGCCGCCTTGAGCCAATAGCGCATCACCACGCCCACGGCATAGACGATCAGGATCACGATGGCCGAGAGCGGCCCCTGCCAGATCCAGAACCCGAGGGTGAGCAACACGCCGGGCACGATCAGCATGACGTAGAACGTCGAATCGGTCTGCACGCCCGCCCGCTCGAAGAAGAACTCCCACGGCAGGGACTTGCGACGGGGCGCACGCACGTCGCCTGCGGTATCGCCGCCGGCAAACCTCGGTGCGTTCTGCGCCAGTTGACGCTCAAGGAACGCGCTCGTCGCCTGCTCGCGCACGCGCTGATGCGTGCGACGCCACAGCTCCAGCCCTGCCGCGACCAGCAGCAGGGCAATACAGGCGGCCCACAGCACGAAGGGATTCATCGACGGCGTCCGAAGAAACCACCGCCGCCGCCCGAATCCGGCGGTACGTTGCCTTGCGGCGACTGTGCGGCAGCGGCCGCAGCGGCATTACGCGTCTGCTCCTTGAAGCGTTGCAGCTTGGGCGAATGCGGCTGAAGCCCCAGCGACACCCACTTGTCCTTCTCCTCACCGTCCGGGCCGATGACGGATTCGTGGCGGAACAATTCCTGTGTGGAGATCACCGTATCGGACACACCGGTGACTTCGGTAATGGACAGAATGCGTCGGCGCCCGTTGGACAGGCGGCCGATCTGCACGATGAAATCGAGCGCGCTCGTGATCTGACGGCGCAGGCTGCTCTCGCTGCCCTGGAAGCCGGCGAAGCCCGCCAGCATCTCCAGACGATAAAGACATTCACGCGGCGAGTTGGCGTGAATCGTCGCCATCGAGCCTTCGTGCCCGGTGTTCATCGCCTGCATCATTTCCAGCACTTCCGAGCCGCGCACTTCGCCCACGATGATCCGGTCGGGACGCATCCGCAAGCTGTTGCGGATCAGATCGCGAATCGTCACCTCACCGGAACCGTCGAAGCCGCCCTGGCGGGACTCCAGTCGCACCACGTGCGGGTGATTGAGCGAGAGTTCGGCCGTGTCTTCGACGGTCACCACACGCTCGGTCGCCGGGATGAAACTCGCCAGCGCGTTGAGCAGCGACGTCTTGCCCGAGCTCGTACCGCCGGACACCAGAATGTTGCAGCGTGAGCGCACCGCCGCCTCCAGCAGCGTGTAGATCTCCTCGTTGAAGCTGCCCAGCGCCAGCAGATCGGACGGCTTGAGCGGATCCTTGCGGAACTTACGGATGGAGACGACGGGCCCGTCGACCGCCAGCGGCTCGATCACGACGTTCAGACGCCCGCCGTCAGGCAAGCGCGCGTCGACCATCGGGTTCGATTCATCCAGACGCCGCCCGATCGGCGCGAGAATGCGTCGCACGATACGCAGCAGATGCTGGTTGTCCGAGAAGCGCAGCGCTTCGCGCGCGAGCACCCCGCGACGCGAGACATACACGTCGTTGTAGCCGTTGATCAGAATGTCTTCGACGGCCGCATCGGCCAGCAAGTCCTCGATAGGACCGAAGCCGGCCAGTTCCTTCGTCAGCGCATCGGAAATCTGACGAAGCTCCGCCTCGTTGATCGGAATGCGCCGCAAGCGCACGAAGCCGTCCATTTCCAGATCGACGAACTGCTGAATCGCGCTGCGGCTCCAGCGTCCGAATTCGGCGCCGAGTTCCTCGATGCGCGCAAGCAGATGTTCATGCGCAGCGGTCTTGATGTCCTGGAACTGCTGTGAATTGGCAAACGCGCGCTTGTCGTCGGCGAATTCGATGGAGTCGGTCATATCAGTGCTTTCCCATGAATCGGCCTAGCCAGCCCGACGACTGGCGTTGTGCTGCGGCGCCCGCGTGTTGTGCGGAAAGCAGGCGCTCCACTAACGGTTGCAGCGCGCGGACATAGGGATCTCCACGCGCAGTATCGATAATCAGCTTGCCCTGATTGGTGGCGGAGAGCATGGCGAGCGGACGATCCGGCAGCGTGGCGAGCAGCGGCACGTCAAACCGCTTGGCGATCTGGTCGGCGGCCATGCCGTAACGCGGGTCGTAGCGGTTGAGCACGAGATGCAGATGACTGCGCTCGACGCCCTTTTCCTCCAGATCACGCAGCATCGACGCGAGCGAGACGATGGCCCCGACGCTCTGATCCACCACGAGCCACACTTCGTCGGCCGCCCGCACGAGGCTCGCGACGAACGCCGGATTCGAGAAGCCGCCCAGATCGGCCACGATCAGATCGAAGAACGCGCGCAGACGGTCGGTGAGCGCCAGCGCATCGGCCGCCGCAACGCTGCGCATATCGCCCAGATCGAGCGGCAGCGGCAGCACGGCCAGCCCGCTTGGCGCATGCGAGACGGCGGTATGCACGAGGGTTTCGTCGAAGCGGCGCAGGTTCTGCACGGCTTCGGCGAAGCTGAACTGGCTTTGCGTGTTGAGATAGAGCAGCCCGTCGCCGGACGGCAATCCAAGATCGAGCAGCGCGACGTGGCCGAGGAGCGAGCCATCGAACTTGTCGTCCTTGTTGCCGGCGGCCTTCGCGGCTTTGGCCGCGCGTTCCGCCCGCTCAGGATTCGAACCGACCGAGGCCTCCTGCCCGAGCTGCGACAGATGGGCGGCGAGCGTGCTGCATCCCACACCGATGCGCGCGCCGAGCAGCACGATGAAGCGGCCATGCCGTTGCGGTGCTGCGGCATTCGTCACGGTCGGGGTGTGATCGATCACGCGGCGAACGACTTCGAGGGCTTCCTCGTGCGTCGAATGCATGTCGATGAAGTCGTGCACACCGGCACGTATGGCAGCTTTCATGCCATCGGCGCGCACCATCGAGCCGACGGCCACCAGCGGCAGCTTGGGCGCCACGCGTTTGAGCATCTGGGCAAGCTCCGTGGCCTGCGCGATGCCCCCATCGGGCGGTTCATCGGCATGACCGGTCGGCTCACCCGAGAAGTCGAGCAACACGACTTGCGGATCGAGATCGCCGATGCGCTGCTGCAATTGCGCCGGGCGTCCGGCCTCTTGCAGCACTACGCCCTCTTCGCGCAAAGCGGCCGAGAGCCACTGTCCGTGGCCGGCATGTGCGCTGCAAAAAAGAAAGCGATGCAACTCAGTCATGGTGTCCAGTATTCGCGTCGGTGCGTTCATTTGTGCACTCCTTACTACCCCATCCCGGCTCTCGCCAGTGCCTCGTCCGATGTTGCCGTTGCGTCATCCGACTGCATCGCTTGCGCCCTGTGCAGTCGATCCGACGTCAGCATCACTTCGAGAAGCCCGGCAGTTCACTGTCGCTTGCTACGCCCATCAGATACGCGCCCCACACTTGCCCCGGCCGCTTCTCGCGCGTGTCGCCCGGCAGCGGCAAGGCGACGTCGCGGGCCACCGGTTTGACGAGGCGCGGCGTCACGATGATGACCAGTTCCTTTTCAGTGCTGTTGTACTTCAGATTCCGGAAAAACGCGCCGATGAGCGGCAGATCGCCGAGCAGCGGCACTTTGTCTACGGCGGCGGTCGTCGTGCGCGAGATCAGCCCGCCGATGATGAAGCTTTCGCCGTCGCCGAGTTCGACCGTCGTATCGGCACGGCGGGTGGTGATCGCGGGAATCTGCGTCGACGCGATGACCACGGCGTTCGTATAGTCGAGGTCCGACGCCTCCGGCGCGACCTTCAGTGCAATGCGATTCGGCGACAGGATCGTCGGCGTGACCGTCAGCCCGACACCGAACGACTTGTAGACGATCGTCGTCGTCCCCAGCCCGCCGGACTGCGGCACGGGCAACTCGCCACCGGCGAGGAAGCTCGCGCTCTGTCCCGAGAGCGCCACCAGCGTCGGCGCAGCGAGCACGCGGCCCAGGCCGTTCGTCTGCAACAGATCGATCTCCGCCGAGAGGTTGAATGCGCCCCGCGTAATCGAGCCGAAGAACGAACCGAAGTTCGAGACCGACGTGCCGCCGCTGCCGAAGGCCGACGCCAACTGCGAGTTCACCCCGAAGCTGCCCGAGCCCGATTTCTTCGACGCGCTGAAGCTCGCCCCCAGTTGATTCAGAATGTTGCGATTCACTTCCACGATCTTGACGTCGACCTGCACGACACCGGTGTCGCCTACGGTAGAGCGGTCGACGACGACACCGCCCTTACCCGTCGCATCGACGGCCGCCGCTTGCAGGCCGCTGTGTTCCATCAGCGAGCCGGCGTGGCCCTTGATGATCGCGGCACTACCGCGCGGGTCCACACTGGCGCCACCTGAATCGCCGAGCGCACTTTGCAGGCTGCCCTGCACGTGGATTTCCCAGCGTGTCGGTTCGCCACCGCGCGGCCACGTCGACACCTGCGTCGTGCCCGCCTTCTTGCCGACGACCAGCACCGAGCCGCGCCGTCCGCCCGAGCCCTTGAGCACCACGATGTCCGCGATCTCGGGGTCCGCGACGGCCACACGCTCCAGCGTGCCGCTCACCTGCAATTCGCGTTGCTCGTGCACGCCCAGCGTCAGCGATCTGGCCCCGGCGCCGGACGCGCTATCGGCCGCATCGGCCATGCGCACTGCGACGGTCCCGCCGCAGGCGAGCAACGCCGTAAAACACAACAACATTCCCATGACACGTCTGGCATCTCGTCTGGCAGTGCGAACCTGGCTTCTGATCATGGCGTGGCTGTATCGGTCACTGTGTCGGTGGAGCGACGTGGCCCGGATCGGCGTCGTGCCATGCCGGGGCGTCACTGGATCTGCGTGTCGATGCTTTCAGTTCGTTCGGTAAGAATTCGGTAAAACTCGGTTCAATCACTCGGTCCAATTCGTCAGTTCGGGTCAGTTCAAATCAGTAAGCCGCCGTGGAGCGTTCCGCGCCGCGCACGACCTCGATCGTGCCGCCGCTGCTGCTGCCGCCGCCACCGGGTGCTCGCGGCGCTGCGGCCGCTGCGGGTCGGCGCGTCGGCTCGCCCGCCAGGCCCGTCGTGGCGATCCCGGCGTAAGCACGGTTTTCAGGGGTATCAAGTGCTGCCTTGGTGTCCGCCGTCAGACCTGACTTGCTCGCGAGCACGGGCGGCGGCGGCGGGAACAGCGAGGTATCGGGACGGGTGTCGTCGGCCGGATTGCGCAACGCCAGTGTGATCTTGCCCTGCTGCGCCCCGAGCACGAGGCGGTTGACGTCTTCGACCGGCACGGCCACGACGGCCGAGGTGGCGGGCATCGGCGGTTGCGCGGCCGGCGCAGGTTGCTGAGGCTGCGGTGCGCTGGCGGTCGCGGCGGCAACCGTCGAGGCGACACTCGGCGCGGCCGGCTGCGGCGTCACGTCGTCCAGCGACGCATTGCCGTAGGTCAGCACACGCACCCGTGACGCGAGCAGGCGGGCCTGCGTGTCGTCGACGATGCCGACGGTCGGACTGCCCGCCGGCTGGTTCGTCTTCATCGTGAAGAAGACGTCGACGAAATCGCCCGGACGAATGCGGTTGCTCACGCCGACGGTTTCCGTCACGGGAAGCGCCACGGCGCGCTCGCCCGGTGCGAGTTGCATGGCGAGTCCTCGGGCAAGCACGTTCTGCGTGACGGGAACACCGGCGGCGAGGGCCACGAGCGGCACACGTCCCACGACGTCGGCCGGGATGTTGAAACCCGCCGGCGTGGGGCTATCGAATTGCGCGATCTTGACGTCGTCCGCCGTAATGGGCTTGCCGGGCGAAAGCGCCTTGGCCGCCACCACGGCCGGGAAACGCTGGGTGAGTGTCTGGGTCACCGCCGAAGGAGCGGTCTGCGGCGCAGGGGTATTCGTCGTCCCCAAGCGCAACGCGAAGAGCGCCAGCACCACTCCGGCAACAACCAGCACAGCAGCGAGAATCTTGGTGGCTTTGTTCATGGCTTGGGGCCTGTCGGCCGTTCAGTCACAACTTGTGGGACGCCGGCGAACCGGCGGCATGTCAACCTTTTTGCTATGTCGCTACTTCTGCACTTCGCTACATCGAGACTTCACACGCCGTCATTCACTCGCATTACGCGGCAGCCGTCTGTCAGCTACCGCCCAGCGTCGAGGTGTCGAGCGTCACGGCTGCCGTACCCGTCACGGTCGTCGGCACCAGCGCCCCCAGCCCCGGCCAGTTCACCGTCATCGGCTGATTGAGCGTGAGCGTGACATGGACGATGCATTGCGATACGGCCCCTGCCCCCGACGCCGGACACGGATATGTCGCATCGGCCGGAAACGTGGCCGTCACCGCCGAGGCCGACGGCCACGTCAGCGTTGTGTTGATCGCGGTCGTGGCGTAGGCCTGACGCTGCGTCATCGTGCCCGCGCGCAACATCGCACGGCCCGCTTCAGAGGCGGCCTGCGTGAGCATCTGTCGAGCGAGAATATTGAGAGAGAAGGCGACGGCGACGTAGAAAGCAGGCAGCAGGATCATGAGAATGAGCATGAATTCCAGTGCCGCGACGCCGCGCATGTTCGCGCATCGCAACCCTGTCCTTGCCTGTGCCCCAGACCGCTTCATGACGATACCCCCCGTCGCGCACGGCACTCTTCGTCCGTGTCTGGCGACGCATGAACCTGCAATTTGCGCGGCGTCGCCCGCGCCTCCCGTTATTACGGCGCTGCCTCCGGCAGCACTCGTTACTCCTGTCGCGCGTGATACTTGCAAGGCTTCCGATACTGGCGATGAGCGCCCTCACGCCCACACCGCATCTACCTCACGACGAGCGCCGCCGCAGCCAGATACGCCCCGTAAGGCAACCCGACACGTCCCGCCCGCCACTGCAAAATTCGTCGCCATCCTTGCGAGGCAGTCATGCGCTCGCGCCAGCGCGCCAACGCTTTCGACCGACCCGCCAGCAGCAGGAGCGCATGAACCCCCGCTGCCACGCTGGCCAGACACCAGACCGGCAACAGCGCCGGATAGCCAGCGACCAGTCCGATCACCGCAAACAACTTGACGTCGCCGGCGGCCATGACACCGCGCCACCAGAAAGGCAGCAGTACGATCAATCCAAGCACCGCGCCAAGCCCGTGAACCCAGACTACGTGCGCGCCGGAATGCCACGCCTGCCAGCCGATCCACCCCAGCGCCGGTACACCGACACAAAGCAGCCAGAGGTTCGGAATACGTCGCGCGATCAGATCAGTCAATACGATCGGCATGCACAACAGCCACAGCAATGTCAGCACAGCGCGTCAATGCGACGACGCCGACGTTGCTGCCGAAGTCACCGTACTGAAGGCGCTCGAAAGCACGCTACTCATATTCGTGTACACCGTACCGCCGATGATCACCGCCACGATTGCGGCGAGGATGCCGTACTCCAGTGCGGTCACACCCTTTTGCCGGGACAGTCGAAGCTGCCGTCCGGTCTTGCTTGCGCGATTTGCCTGCATGATTCGCTTCCTCGCGAATACAGCATCCCACTACCCCGAATGGCATCCTGTACGACAGATGCCCTTCCCCAATCCGTCAGCACGATCCCTCGCTACAGCACGCAGACGCGAGGAACACATGCCGACTTGTCTTTCGGCGCGCTTCGGCGCCTTCCTGCCATGCCAATGCATTAATGCATCAAGCGTGCATTAAGCGCCAGCCGCCGTGACTGCCGACTGAATCTTCGAGAACACCGACGAGAACGCCGTGCCCAGGTTGGTGTAAACGGTGCCGCCGATGATCACCGCCACGATAGCGGCGAGGATGCCGTACTCCAGTGCCGTTACACCACGCTCGTCGCGCGCAAACAGTCGAAAACGATTACCGAGCTTCATATCACCCTCCCTCAAAAAGACGCATCAGCGCCTGTTGGCACACAGCGGAACATCACAGCGGCCCGATGGGCTGACGTGCAGTCCTGCCATATCGCTTATCAACTCTTGACTTCGGCCTCGGGCTCGTTGCGCTATAAGGCTCGCGAACCTCTTTTACGTTGTACGCCAATATTTCCCGGGCTGTTGGTACAGCCTTTGCTGCGGCGTACTATTTTTTTTCGATGCTAATTTAAACTAAATCACAAAAACTAGAGTCTTGCTTCCAATCACTCCGGCGATTGTAAAAATACGTTACACCGGTTGATCAAACAATACTCCAAAACTAAGCAAATCAGCGCTCGCGAGGGAAAACCATGATTGGTGCGGCGCCACACACCGTATCGAAATCGCTGCCGCCAACTTCAGTGCGTATTTAAATAACTATTCATCCATCTGGCACACAGCGCCCTACGCTGCCAGCCCCAGTAGGCAAGTGCACACCAGCGCTATCGCTACTTAGTTATCCCTTGGATAACCGATTCGCAAAGACGTTTCACGCCTTTACATAAAAGTACGGCTTCCTCAGCATCGCCTTCGATCCGGCATTACCCGAATGTCGTGCGCCCCTTCTATTAGACGCGCAATGCCGACCCGCATTTACCGGCTTGTTTTTCTTTTGCCTTTCGTTCCGTTACATCCCGATCACATCCCAATCGTTACGTAACGTTACCCGTAACGCCTCCCGTAACGGGAACGCCAATTCCTCTGTTTTTCGCCATTTCCCGATGGCGTTAACCCTGACTCCCCCCATCCCCTTCGCCATACCGATCTCTCGATTCGAAAGATTCTTGTTTTCCGAAACGCAAATAAATACAGGCTTTTCAGCCGATTCGAGAAAAAACTAGAAGAGATATTCAAACCGTGAATCTTCGGTTGGCACACCTCTTGCAGATATCCCTGCATCGCAACGCTAAAGATCACGAGGGACACCATGATCGTTGGCAATACCAAACAAACGATGCACGGCGCCGCAGCCATCTCGGCAGAGCGTCAACGCATCTCGGCAAAGCAGCAAAGCGCTGCAGCCGACACCGATCGTAGAGGCGCAAGCCCAGGGAGGGGCGGTGAAGAAGGCGGTGGCGTACGCGCCACCGCCACACCGACCGAAGTGGCAAACGCTCGCAGCAGCAATACGCATTCGGCCCATGCGATGACGGGCCCCGATAGCGCAGTCGTCAACGCGCTCCTGTTCGCACTCATCGCACAACGCATGAACAACCGATTGGCTGCACAAGACGTGCTCGCCTGATTACGACAAAGACCAGAGGACTCCATCATGAAAAACATCCAACGCACCCTTCTCGCTTCCGCCGTTCTCCTCGCCGTCGTCACGATGACCGGCTGCGCAAGCTCCGGCTCCGGCGGCACCAGTGGCTCGCTCGGCGATGGTGGCGGCAGCGGCACCACGGCTGGCACCGGTAGCGGTGGCGGTTCGGGCGCAGGCACCGTGCCTGACGGCTCGGGCAGCGGCAATGGCAATGGCAACGGTAGCGGTAACGGCAATGGCAACGGGAATGGAAACGGCAACGGGAACGGCAATGGAAACGGTAACGGCAACGGTGGCACTGGCGCCTCGGCCAACCCCATCGGTACCGTGGCAGCCACGGCCAGCACGGGTGTCGTAACGCAGGTCGGCAAGACGGTCAGCGATCTCGGCACGGTCGTGGGCAGCACGAACCTGCCGCTGGTCAGCTCGCAAACGCAAAGCGGCCTGGCAGGCGCCACGACCAAGACTGGCGACGCCGTGCAATCGATCGGCAACGGCCTGACGAACGGCCTGGGCAAACTGGGTTCCGGCAACGACGTGCTGAACCCGACGCTCACCGGTGTGACGGGCGCCGTGACCAACCTCGGTCAGGCCGGTCAGCAACTCGGTAACGCCGTGGCCGGTCTCGGCCAGACCACCGGCCTCGACAAGATCGCGCCGGTAGGCAGCGTGACCACGTTGCTCGGCGGTGTCGTGAGCGCGGTCGGCGGTGCAGGCGCCGCCCTCGGCACGGGGCTGACGGACACCGTCAACAGCGCGCCGGTGCAGCAACTGACCTCGGGGCTGTCGAAGACCATCACGCCGATCACGACGGTCGTGACCAACACCACGCAAACCGTGGGCAACGCAACGGGTCTCGGCACGCCGGTGGCCGGTCTGCTGGCAACCGTCGGCGGTGGTCTGGCAGGCGTAGGCACCAAGCTCGGCGGCCAGATCAACAACCCGATCGCGAAGGATCTCGGTGGCGTCGTCACCGGTGTCGGCAACACGGTGGCCAGCCTTGGCGGTCTCGTGCACGGCACGCCGACCAGCACCAACCCGCTCGCACCGCTCACCTCGGCCCTCGGCGGCCTGTCGGGTGTCGTGGGTGGCGGCACGGGTAGCGGCCCGCTCGCCCCGGTCACGAATCTCGTCTCCGGCCTGACGGGCGCCCTCGGCGGTGCTGCAGGCGGCGCCTCGGGCAGCAACCCGCTCGCCCCGGTCACGAACCTCGTCTCCGGTCTGACGGGCACCTTGGGCGGCGCCACGGGCGGTGCCTCGGGCAGCAACCCGCTCGCCCCGGTCACGAACCTCGTCTCCGGTCTGACGGGTGCTCTCGGCGGCGCCACCGGCGGTGCCTCGGGTAGCAACCCGCTCGCCCCGGTCACGAACCTCGTCTCCGGTCTGACGGGCGCCCTCGGCGGCGTGACGGGCGGCGCAGGCGCCTCGGCAGGCTCGGGCGGCGCGTCCGCCGGTGGCGGCGCCTCGGCTTCGGGCAACGTCCTCGCCCCGGTAACCACGCTGCTCGGCTCGGTGACGGGTGCAGTCGGCGGTGCAACGTCGGGCAGCGGCAGCAACAGCGGCGGCCCGCTCGCTCCGGTGACCGGCTTGCTCGGCGGCCTGCTCGGCGGCGGCAAGAAGTAATCCGGTGCGCTGAACCGACCACGCCATCACACACGAACAGGCCACCGATCATGACCCGCGCGATTCCACCGCCAGCCTGCGATCGCCGCGATCCAGCCCTCGCTCCGATGCCCACGCATCGGACCGGGCTGGCCCGGATCCGGCTCCCCCAACACGCCGCACGTACCCAACGGCATCACAGCGAGCGGCCCCGGTTTCTCAAATGGAAATAGCGGTACCTGACGGTAAGCCTCACAACGAAACGGCATCCATGCGCGGTTCCCCGCCAGCCAACATTCAGAACGACCAAGGGAGATAGACATCATGAGCAACGCACTTCAACGCACCCTCCTGGCTTCGGCCGCCATCGCAGCCATCGCCCTGACCGGCTGCTCCAGCGGCGGCGGCGGCAGCGGCGCCACCTCGGCCGGCACGACCGGCACCCCGAACGCTGTGGGCACGACCGCCGCCGGCGCCGGCGGTGTCGTGAGCTCCGCCGGCAACGTCGTGAGCGCACTCGGCGATCAGGTCGCCAGCACGCAACTGCCGCTGGTCTCACAGCAAACCTCGCAAGGCATGGGCGGCGCACTCAAGAGCACCGGCAATGCTGTCACCGACCTGGGCAACGGCGTGAGCGCCGGCCTCGGCCAGACCGGTTCGTCGGCAGATACGGTTGGCATCACGCTCGCCAGCACCGGCCCCGCGCTGACGGATCTGGGCAAGGCCGGCGTGTCGCTCGGCAGCGGCGTCGCAGGCATCACCAAGGGCAACCCGCTCGAAGGCACGCCGGTCGACACGCTGGTCGGTGCCGTCGGCAACGTCGTAAGCACCGTGGGCCAGGCCGGTATCGCCGGTGGCGCCATCGCCAGCCAGGCCTTCACGGGCGGGCCGGTGACGCAGGTCACGAAGACGCTTTCGTCGGCGGTCAACCCGATCACCAACGTGGTCTCCGACACGACCCGCACGGTGGGTAACGCGACCGGTCTCGGCTCGCCGCTGAATGGCCTGCTGGGTACGGTCGGCGGCACGGTGGCATCGCTCGGCACGCAGATCGGCGGCACCTCGTCGAATGGCGTCGTGAAATCGCTCGGCAATACCGTCACCGCGACCGGCAACACCGTGTCGACGCTCGGCGGATTCGTCAACGGCCCGACGTCGACCGGCTCCTCGAACCCGTTCGGCTCGCTGCTCGGCGGTCTGGGTAACACCGCAGCCGGTGGTGGCAGCAGCAGCGCCAACCCGCTCGGCTCGCTGACCGGCCTGCTCGGCGGACTGGGCGGCTCCAGCGGCGGCCCGCTCGCCCCGGTCACGGGTCTGCTCGGCAGCCTCGGCGGCGCCACGGGCGGCAGCAACCCGCTCGCGCCGGTGACAGGCCTGCTGGGTGCCGCTTCTGGCGGCAGCGGCAGCAGCAGCCCCCTCGCCCCCGTCACGAGCCTGCTCTCGGGTGTGACGAACAGCGCGGGCGGCAGCACCGGTGGCGCCAACGGTCTGCTCGTCATCATCCAGCCGGTGACGAACCTGCTCGGCAGCGTTGCGAGCGTCGGCAAGTAATTGATGCAGTACGTGGCCCGGCGCGCCTTCGCGCCGGCCACACAACCAACAACAATCGATAAGGAGATGCCATGGCCCGCTTCATATCCGACACCGGCGTTCTGATGCGCGGTCATGGCGACGCCGCCCCGCAAGTCTCCGAACCCTCGGCAATGCGCGACACCAGCAATGGTTACGCCGGCAGCCACAGTCATAACACGTACGGTGCCGACACCGGCGCCGCTTCCGGCGCCACCCCGGCATCTGCCCCCACGCATTCGGCAAACGGCGCGAACGGGATGCATGGGACGAATGGCACGAATGGAACGCACGGCACCATGAGCGACCGACACACGAACCGTAACGATCTCGTCGCCGGTATCGTCCGCTCACTCGGACGCCGGCTCGCCGTGTACACCGCGCTCTATCACGCGGCGCTGGCCGAACAACTCGGCCTGAACGTCACCGATCTGAACGCGCTCGACCTGATTCTCGAACTCGAATCGATCACCGCCGGGCAACTCGCCGAACTCATGGGCGTGAGCTCCGGCGGCATCACCACCGTCATCGACCGGCTGGAGCGTGCCGGCTTCGTCGAGCGCGAGAAGAACCCGCACGACCGCCGCATGGTGATGATTCACCCGATTCAGGAACGCTGCGCGCAGATCGAGCAATTCCTGTCGTCGGTGTCGCGCGAACTCACGGCGGTGAGCGCTGCGTACGATCAAAGCGAACTCGCCGCCATTCACGATTTTCTGGTGCAGAGCATTCGCACACTCAAGAGCGAGACGTTCCGCCTGCGCTTCGAAGCCGATCAGGACATTGCCGGTCTGGTCTCGAACACCCGCCACACGTCGTCCAAGACCTGAGCAGGATCAACTCGTGCCGGACATCGGTCCGGCAAACGAGCGCTGCACGAGCGCTGACCGCTGTGACCGCATGACGGCCCGCCGTCTGCCCCATCGAGGAGAGATGTCATGACGAACTTTCTGCGTCCCACGTTGCTCACTGCCTTGATTGTCGGCGTGATGGGCGTCACCGGTTGCTCCAGCTCGGGCGGCGGCAGCGGCGCGACAGGCGACACGCCGACGAATCCGAACAATCCCAACAACCCCAATACGCCAACGAACCCGACCAATCCGACGAACCCGTCCACGAGCAGCAACGGTGTGGTCAGCTCGGTGGGCTCGGTCGTGAGCGCCGTCGGCAATCAGGTCTCCGGCACGACGATTCCGGGGGTATCGCCGCAAGTCACCCAGGGCGTTGGTGGCGCGGTCGTGCAAACCGGCAACGCCGTCACCGATCTCGGCAAGGGCATCGGCGACGGCCTCGGTCAGCTCGGCAAGACCGGCGCCAACCCCGTTGGCACCACGCTTGCCAGCACCGGCGGTGTCGTCTCGGATCTCGGTAACGCGGCGAAGTCGCTCGGTAGCGGCGTCGCGGGTATCGGCAACAGCGGCCCGCTCGCGAATACGCCGGTGAGCACGCTCACGAATGCGCTCGGTCAGGTCGTCGTCACCGTCGGTCAGGGCGGCGTGACGGGCGGTCAGGCGCTCACGCAGGCATTGACGAGCCCACAGGTCGTGCAAGCCACCACAGCGCTATCGTCGGCCATCACACCGATCACGAGCACGCTGGTCACGACAACGCAGACGGTCGGCAACACGACCGGCCTCGGCGCGCCTGTCGCCGGTCTGCTCGGCACACTCGGCGGCGCATTGAACGCCACGGGTGCGCAAGTGAAGGCGAGCGCCCCGAACGCCGTCGTCGCCAGCCTCGCCAATCCGTTGACGGCGCTCGGCAATACCGTGACGAGCGCCGGCGGGCTGCTCTCGGGTAGCACCAGCACGACGTCACCCAATGCGCTGGGCAACATCCTGGCGAACGTCGGCAACACCGCCGTGACGCCCACGACGGCCACCGGCACCAATCCCCTCGGCGCCCTCACCGGCCTGCTTGGCGGTCTGGGAGGATCGACCGGAGCATCAGGCAACCCGCTGGGGGCTGTGACGGGATTGCTCGGCGGGGTGACGAATGGCTCGGGATCGTCCGGCAGCAATCCGTTGGGAGCCGTCACCGGTCTGCTCGGCGGTGTGACGAACGCTGCGGGAGGCACCGGTGGATCTAGCACGAGCAACCCGCTCGCGCCCGTCACCAGCTTGCTGAGCACCGTGACGACACCGCTGACATCGATCGCGAGTACCGGTTCGGGAAGTGCCGGCGGCACGGGTGGACTGCTTGCCCCGGTGACCGGACTACTCGGAGGATTGGGCAAGTAATATCGATCAGGCACTGATCAAGCAAGTCGGAAGATCGCGAGGGGGAACCGCCATCGGCGTGCAGGCGTCGAGCGCGGTGCAAGACGGCAACGCCCGGACAGTGAAGCGACACTGTCCGGGCGTTGTCGTTTCCGACACACGCGCCGTATCGCACGGGAAATGAGCCTTTCTTGAATTCCCGGGCCGCAGGCGTCGCGCAGAATCTTGCGCCCTGGCGCCCACGATGCGACATGCGCCGGTCACGAGCCGGCGTCGTGATCCGTGGGGCCTTTACCTTCGTAACGACGACTCTCATGCCTATCTCGATTGGTGCCCTGAGCCCAATGCTTTACCCGTGCGTCTTCCCTTCTCTCGCAACACACGAACCCCCTTCACCGGCCACCGACGCCCCGACAGACGCGTCGCGCACGGTCGATGACGACACCACCGGCCATTGGAACGAACTCGCCACCGAGCGGCGCCTTGCGGGCGACGAATGGCGACGTACACTGCAACTCACCGGCACACTGCCCCGCGCGGAAGCTACGCCATCGCCGGACTCGCCGCATCCGCTGGACGACCGCCTGCTGACGCTCACGCGAATCTGGCGCGATGCGGTAAGCGCCTCGGAAGCGACCACGGCCACGCGCGAGGGTCCTCGCGTCGAATTCGATTCGCCATCCAAATCAAATTGCCAGCAGCAAGCCACCGCCTACCGAAACGTCCTCGCGCAGATGACGCCACTCATCGGCGCAGACGCCGCACACAATTCGGCGCGTGAGATGTCGAAACTCGTGCCTATCGCCCGACGTGTCGACGAAATCGATGCCTGGATCGAGAAGAAAGGCCTGCGTAACACGCCCCCCGATCTGCTCGAACAACGCAATGTCATGGCCGCTGCGCTCGTGAATCAGGACGTCTATTTCGACGAAGCGGTGCCGCACATCCTGCCCGGATGCTTGCACCGACTGCGTAACGTCGACCACAACGGACCGCAGCAGTCGGGCTACTTCGGCGCGATCTATACCGACGCCCTCGGTGACAAGGTCATCGTGGCGAATCGCGGCACGGAGATGGGGATTACCGAACGCTCAGGCATCGACTGGAAGCAGAACATTCGACAGGCGTTCGGACTCTCATCGTCGCAATACACCGAAGCCATCCATCTGGCGAGATCAATGGCGCTGCATCACTCGCCGTCGAAACTGGTATTCACCGGGCACTCGCTCGGCGGCGGTCTGGCCTCGGCACAAACGTCGGTTGTCCCCGGCTCGAATGGGCTGACGTTCGACGCCGCCGGCCTTCACAACCGGACAGTCGCGCGGCACTGCGCCACGCCGGCCTCGACACGGGTCAAGGCTTACCACGTCAACGGGGAAGCCCTGTCCATGGCTCAGGAGGCGCTGAAAAATGCCGAGTCTCTGGCCACGCGCATCCCACTCTTCGGTCGCGCCATGTCATGGGTGGCCCGCATGACACTTCCGCACCCGGTCGGCGCACGCATCGGCATCCCGCTCGTCACGTCGGCACGGCACGAACCGGTGCGCGATGCCGACAACACCGCGACAGACCACGCCCCGCCGGCCATCGGCCCTCTCGGCGCCATCCAGAAACATTCGATGGTGCAGATGACCCTCTCACTGTCCTATCGGTTGCCGAGGCAGCGCTTGTCCCGCGACGACACGCTTGCCTTCCGGGGCGCCGCGACCTGACGGGAAACGTGAAGCGGAGGGCGCAATAAAAAAACCCGGACGACGAGGCGTCCGGGCCTTTTTCCTTCCGTGAAGCGCGGCGAGCGCTTATTGCTCGCGAATCCAGGTCTGCGTGCGACCCAGCAACGTGACGCCGATATAGCCGCGCACATCGAGCTTCTTGCCGCCGTCGATCACGGTCAGTTTGCACTTGTAATCCTTGCCGTTCTCGGGATCGAGAATGTAGCCACCGGAATACTCGTCGCCGTCTTTCTTGATGCCGCGAATGATCTGCATGCCGAGCATCTTCTGCCCCTTGCGGGCATCCGTGCATTTATCGCAAATCCGCTCGGGGTCATCGTTGGCGCCGAGGCCCTTGGTGATCACGCCGACGTACTCGCCGTCTTTCTCCGAGATCGTGACGAGGGCTTTCGGCTTGCCCGTACTGTCGTCGATGGTCTTCCACACGCCGACCGGCGAATTCTCATCGGCCGCCAGCGCAGCCTTTGCCACACCACCCAGCAACGCCACTGCGACGAGCGCGTGAGCACCCAGACGTCGCCACGACGTCGCGTTCGAAATCTGCATCATGATTGTCATCCTCCCAGATACGGAATTGATTGTCGTAGGACTCACCATGCGCACAGCGTCGGCATCACAACGGCTGAAATGCCGGGTTTTTCGCGCGTGAGTCGCTTTGAAGATTACGCCAAAGGCGTGACGCCGTGCTGAGGAAGTCCTCTAGCTTGTGCAGGCCGGTTCAGGTGCCTGCGCAGGCTTCGGCGCCGCGCGATCCGTTGGGAGATGGGATTACTGCTCGCGAATCCAGGTCTGGGTGCGACCTAGCAGGGAGATGCCGAAATAGCCTCGAACTTCGAGCTTCTTGCCACCGTCGACGACCCGCATCTTGCAGCCGTATTCGCTGCCGCTGTCCGGATCAAGAATTTTCCCACCGACGTATTCGTCGCTGTCGGCGTCCCTGTGCAATCCGCGAATGATTTGCAGCCCCTGAAGCTTCTTGCCGCGGCGCCAGTCGGTGCACTCGGTGCAACGGCGCTCCAGCCCGTCGGGCCGTCCAAGACTCCGGGTCAGCGCACCGACGATTTCACCGTCTTTCTCGGAAATGGTGATGAGCGCCTTCGGATCGCCGGTCTCATCGACGATGCGCCAGACGCCCACTGGCGACGGCATGTCCGTGGACGCCATGGCGACGAGCACATGGCCCGTCAGCATGACTGCTACACACAGGCGTCGCCAGGACACCACATTCAGAATCGCATTCAAGATTGCTACCGGATACGAGGGATGATGCAAAGGCCGACAGCGGCGGAAATTACAGCGGTGGCAAGGCAATCGCCGTGAGACGCCACTGCACGAGGTTACGGCGTGTAAGCGTGAACGTCACCACCCGCTCGGGACGATCGCTGCGCGAAACGTGCACGAGGAAATGGTTGAAGTCCTGGAACTCGGTACGCGTTGTCGTGCGTGCGGTATTGGGCGCCGGCTGGCCCTCAGGCGGCGTCGCCGCGCCGCTGTTCGTCTGCGGTGCCGGCGCGGCCGGCGGTGCGCTCGCCTCGGCCTGTGGCGGTATCACGTCGCGCGGTTCGGGGGCGCCCGGTGCGGGTGGCAGGCCGGTGCTGTCGCCACGCAGCATGGCAGCGACCGCCTCCGGCGTGAGCAGCGCCTCCACCACACGATCCGACACCCAGCCGCCGAGGGCCAGTGCCAGCGCGCCAAAAGCGTTACCGCGTTGTTTATCCATCTGACGCGAAAGTTCGTCGTGCAGGCTCGTTTTCAGGCTTTCGCGTACGGCCGGGTAATCGACATACGAAGAAAGCGCGGTCGCATCACGCGCGTTGGCCGCGTCGCGGGCTCGCCACAAGGTGTAATACGGCGTACCGAAGAGCAGGCCGAGTACCACGACCAGCGCCAGCACAACCACAGAAAGCTTACGCATTGCAAGACTCCGTCAATCAAAACTGCGCATGGTAGGCGACGTACGACAACACGCCCCCATCGGCTTACATTGCTTTACAAATCTTTACAGCACACAAGCCGCCGCCCTTTTAATCTCGAAGCGTAGCCGCAATCGTGCGTGATTGTCATGACAGACCCCAAGTCCCTCGCCTACCCGGCAGGTGCGACTTGCGCGCGAGGGGCGGCAATTCAGGGCAGTTCAACCGACAAGGAGGTGGCACCATGCGTCACACCCGACTTGTCCGGATGCTGTGTTTCGTCATGCTGGCCGGTGCGTCTCTGGGCGCCACGGCCCAATCGTCGTCGAACAGCCGTTTTTTCCAGGGCTGGTTCGCGCAAGGTGCCGAACGTCCGAACGGACGCGGCGATACCCATGGCGGCGCACGGTCTGGACCGTCTCGGCCGCAACCCCAGGAGGTGCGACCTCAGGGCGATCTGCGCGGTGATATTTACACCCACATCCGCGAACAGCGACAGCCCCCCCCCCCTCCGCCCGCCTCGGACTCGCGCCAGCGAGGACGTGGGGACCGGGGGCGCTAGCAGCTTGCTGGCCCCCTGAAGGGTCAAACGAGAATCACCTGAGGGCCACCCGGAGTGCCCGGGTCGCCCTCAGCGCCATTCACCTCGTCAGGTGAGCGACGTATCCACCACACGCCGGGGCGCTTCGAGATATTCCAGCGACTGCATCTCCACGAGACGCGATACCGTGCGCGTGAATTCGTTGGACAGCGTGCCTTCCGTGTACAACTCCTCGGCGGGCACTTCGGCCGACATCAGCAACTTGACCTTGTGGTCGTAGAAGACGTCGACGAGCCACGTGAAACGACGCGCTTCCGACGCCATGCGCGGCGTCATCTTCGGCACGTCGGAGAGCACCACTGTGTGGAAGCGGTTCGCCAGTTCCAGATAATCGTTCTGCGAGCGCGGCCCACCGCACAGCGTGTGGAAGTCGAACCACACGACACCGCCCGCACGGCGCAGCGCCTTCAATTCGCGCTGCTCGATATGCAGCAGCGGGCTCTCGTCCGGCACACCGGCAATCTCGCTGAACGCCGCACGCAACGCCCGGTTCGCTTCATTGCCCAGCGGGTAGTGATAGACCTGCACTTGCGCCAGCGTACGACGGCGGTAGTCGATACCCGCGTCGACGTTGAGCACGTCGAGCTTCTCTTCGAGCAAACGGATGGCGGGCAACACGCGGTCGCGGTGCAGGCCATCGGGGTACAGCGTGTCGGGACGGTAATTCGACGTCATCACGAACTGCACACCGTTCTTGAACAGCTCGGCGAGCAAGCGGTGCAGGATCATGGCATCGGCCACGTCGGACACGTGAAATTCGTCGAAACAGATCAGGCGATAGCGTTTCGCGATGCGCTTGGCCAGTTCGTCCAGCGGATCGGGCAATCCCTTGAGCGCCTGCAACTGATGGTGCACTTCACGCATGAACTCGTGGAAGTGCAGACGCGTCTTGCGCTGCAACGGCACCACCGAGTAGAAGCTGTCCATCAGGAAGCTCTTGCCGCGACCCACGCCGCCCCACAGATACACGCCCTTGGGCAGATCGGGGTGAACGAGCCACTTCTTGAGCGCGTTCGAGCGCCTCGACTTGTAAGCCGCCCACTCGTCGTAGCATTGCTGCAGACGCTCGACGGCGCGCTCCTGTGCCTCATCGGGCTTGTAGCCGCGCGTGGCCAATTCTTGTTGGTAGTATTCGCGAACGTTCATGCAGTGCGGCGACGAACCCGCGCCGGGGGGCATAGGAAATCAGGAAAAAACAAAGGCGAGTTGCCTCGCCTTTGTTCGTACAGGTAAGCGAAAAGCGGCTTACTTGTTCAGTGCACGCTTCTCGACATCGAGGGCGGCTTCACGCATCACTTCCGACAGCGACGGGTGCGGATGGCAGATACGGCCGATGTCTTCCGACGCAGCCTTGAACTCCATTGCCACGACAGCTTCGGCGATCAGGTCCGACGCGTTCAGGCCGATCACGTGCACGCCGAGGATTTCGTCGGTCTTGGCGTCTGCCAGCACCTTCACGAAACCGTCCGACGAGCCCATGCCCAGCGCACGGCCGTTGGCCGCGAACGGGAACTGGCCCGGCTTGAACTCACGGCCTTCGGCCTTCAGTTGCTGCTCGGTCTTGCCGACCCATGCGATTTCCGGCGAGGTGTAGATCACCCACGGAATGCAGTTGTAGTCGATGTGCGGCTTCTGACCGGCGATGACTTCGGCCACCAGCACGCCTTCGTCTTCGGCCTTGTGCGCGAGCATCGGGCCACGCACCACGTCACCGATCGCGTACACGTTCGGCAGCTTGGTACGGCAGTGGTCGTCCACGGGAATGAAGCCGCGCTCGTCGGTCGCCAGACCGATGTTGCCCAGACCCAGGTTGTCCGTGTTCGGCACGCGACCGACCGACACGATCAGGCGATCGACTTCGAGCGCGTGCTCCTTGCCGTCCTTGTCCGTGTAGTTGATCGTGACGTTGTTCTTGCCGGTCTTCACTTCGCCGACCTTCACGCCGACGTTGATGTCCAGACCTTGCTTCTTGAACTGCTTCTGCGCTTCCTTGGCGACGCCGGCATCGGCGGCAGCCAGGAATTCCGGCATGGCTTCGAGCACCGTGACTTCGGCACCCAGACGACGCCACACCGAACCCAGTTCCAGACCGATCACGCCAGCGCCGATCACGCCCAGCTTCTTCGGCACGGTGTCGAACGAGAGCGCACCTTCGTTATCCGAGATGAGCTTGTTGTCGACCGGCATGCCCGGCAGGTGACGTGCCTTCGAACCCGTGGCGATGATCACGTTCTTGGCGGTGACCACTTCCTTCGGATCTTCCGGCTTCGGCGGCGTCACTTCGATCTGGTAGCCACCATCGCTCTTGGCCTTGAGTTCACCATGGCCCTTGAGCCACGTGATCTTGTTCTTCTTGAACAGGAACTCGATACCGCCCGTCATCTTGTCGACGATACCTTGCTTGCGCGTGAGCATCTTCGCGATGTCGATCTTGACATCCGACGTGGTGATACCGTGATCGGCCAGATGATGACCGACCTTTTCGAATTCTTCCGACGACGCGAGCAGTGCCTTCGACGGAATGCAACCGACGTTCAGGCACGTACCGCCCAGCACCATCTTGCCGGCCGGGTTGGTCCACTTTTCGACGCAAGCGACGCTGAAACCGAGTTGAGCAGCGCGGATAGCGGCGATATAACCGCCGGGGCCTGCGCCGATAACGACGACATCAAATTCTTTATTTGCCATTTTGAGACTCAGTGAGGGTTGACGGCAGGGGGAGGCGCGGCGCGCCGGTCACATCGAGCATGACCGGACGACACCGCGCAGTGCGCGCTAACGCTTACAGGTCGAGCAGCAGGCGGGCCGGATCTTCCAGCGCTTCCTTCATCGCGACGAGGCTCAGCACGGCTTCGCGACCGTCGATGATACGGTGGTCGTAGCTCATGGCGAGGTAGTTCATCGGACGGATGACGATCTCGCCGTTTTCCACGACGGCACGGTCCTTCGTGGCGTGCACGCCCAGAATGGCCGACTGCGGCGGGTTGATGATCGGGGTCGACAGCATCGAGCCGAACACACCACCGTTCGAGATCGAGAACGTACCGCCGGTCATTTCTTCGATCGACAGCTTGCCGTCGGCAGCCTTCTTGCCGTACTCGGCGATCTTCTTCTCGATGTCGGCCAGGCTCATCTGGTCGGCATTGCGCAGGATCGGCACCACCAGACCACGGGGCGAACCGACAGCGATACCGATGTCGAAGTAGCCGTGGTAGACGATGTCGTTACCGTCGATCGAGGCGTTCACGGCCGGGTACTTCTTGAGTGCGTGCACAGCGGCCTTGACGAAGAACGACATGAAACCCAGCTTCACGCCGTGTTCCTTCTCGAACTTGTCCTTGTACTTGTTGCGCAGATCCATCACCGGCTTCATGTTGACCTCGTTGAACGTGGTCAGAATGGCGTTGGTCTGTTGCGATTGCAGCAGGCGCTCGGCGATACGGGCGCGCAGACGCGACATCGGCACGCGCTGTTCCGGACGGCCTTCCAGCGACTGGTCACGGCCAGCCGGGGCAGAGACCGACGGCAGTGCGGCACGTTGTGCCGGCGCCGGGATCGACGAAGCAGCAGCAGCGGGCTTGGCGCCAGCGGCCAGGGCGTCGCCCTTGGTCACGCGGCCGTCACGGCCCGAACCGGCGACATCACCGGCCGACAGGTTCTTCTCGGCCAGCACCTTGGCAGCGGCCGGGCTGGCGATGTTGCCCGAAGCACCACCGGCTGCGGGGGCAGCGGCCGGGGCAGCAGCGGCAGCCGGCGCAGCGGCTTCAGCCGGCTTGGCGGCGACCGGCGCAGCAGCGCCTGCCTTGGCTTCGGTGTCGATCTTGGCAATGATTTGTTCCGACGTCACGGTGTCGCCGGCATTGGCCGACACTTCGACGAGCACACCAGCCGCCGGGGCCGGCACTTCGAGCACGACCTTGTCGGTCTCGACTTCAATGATGGTTTCGTCCTGAGCGAATGCTTCGCCGACTTTCTTCTTCCAGTCGAGCAGCGTGCCTTCGGAAACCGACTCGGAAAACTGGGGGACTTTAACTTCTACGATGGCCATTTCTGGATCCTGGATTCGATAAACGTTCAATTCGGAAATACGGCAGCGGCCGTCCCTGGGGGAGGACGACCGCTGTAAGACCTAACCGGTTACTGCACCACAGTCGCGCCCTTCACGCTGCGACCGAAAGCGGTATCGAGCAGCGACTTGAGCTGTTCGTAGTGCTTGGCGTAGTAGCCCACCGCAGGCGAGGCCGATGCCGGGCGACCGGCGTATGCCAGTTTCTGACCGGCGCTCATGGCTTCGAGCAGGTGGTGTTCGATGTAGAACCACGGACCTTGGTTTTGCGGTTCGTCCTGGGCCCACACCACTTCGGTGAGGTTGTCGTACTTCTTCAGCTCGGCCTGGAACGCCTTGTGCGGGAACGGATAGATTTGTTCCACACGGACGATTGCAACGTCGTTCGACTTCTCTTCACGACGGCGAGCAATCAGGTCGTAGTACAGGCGGCCCGAGCAAGCGATGACACGCTTGACCTTGTTGGCATCGATCGTAGCGTCGGTTTCGCCGATGACGGTCTGGAAACCGCCCTTGACGAGTTCCGACAGCTCGCTCACAGCTTCCTTGTGACGCAGCAGCGACTTCGGCGTGAACACGATCAGCGGCTTGCGCTGCTGACGGATCATCTGACGACGCAGCACGTGGAAAATCTGTGCCGGCGTGGTCGGCTGAACCACTTCCATGTTCGTATCGGCGCACAGTTGCAGATAGCGTTCCATGCGTGCCGACGAGTGCTCCGGACCCTGGCCTTCGTAGCCGTGCGGCAGCAGCATCGTCAGGCCCGAGACGCGACCCCACTTCACTTCACCGCTCGAGATGAACTGGTCGATCACGACCTGTGCACCGTTGGCGAAGTCGCCGAACTGGCCTTCCCACAGCACCATCGTGTTCGGCTCGGCGGTCGAGTAACCGTATTCGAAGCCCAGCACAGCCTCTTCGGACAGCACCGAGTCGATGACCGTGAAGTTGGCCTGACCGTCTGCCACGTGTTGCAGCGGGGTGTACGTACCGTCGTTCCAGCGCTCACGATTCTGATCGTGCAGCACGGCGTGGCGGTGCGTGAACGTGCCACGGCCGGCATCCTGGCCGGTCAGGCGCACGGCGAAGCCCGAAGCCACCAGCGAAGCGTAGGCGAGGTGTTCGCCCATACCCCAGTCGAGCGGCTGCTCGCCCTTGCCCATCTTGCGACGGTCGTTGATGACCTTCTCGACGAGCGGGTGAACCTTGAAGTTCTCCGGGATCGTCGTAATACGATCGGCCAGTCGCTGGATTTCGTTGAGCGGCACGGCCGTATCGGCCTTGTCGACGTACTTCTTGTTCAGGAACGGCACCCAGTCCACGGCGTACTTGCTCTTATAGTTCGAGAGCACCGGGTCGATCGTGTGGTGACCGTCGTCCATGGCCGAACGGTAGGCCTTCACGAAGCCGTCGCCTTCTTCGGCGGTGATCACGCCTTGCGTGACCAGCTTCTCGACGTACAGCGCGCGCGTGCCCGGGTGTTGGGCAATCTTCTTGTACATCAGCGGCTGCGTGACCGCCGGGGTGTCCTGCTCGTTGTGACCCAGCTTGCGGAAGCAAACGATGTCGACGACGGCATCCTTCTTGAATTCCTGACGGAATTCGAGGGCCAGTTGCATGGCCAGCACCACGGCTTCCGGATCGTCGCCGTTCACGTGCAGCACCGGCGCTTCGATCATCTTGACCACGTCCGAGCAGTACGTCGTCGAACGGGCGTCACGCGGATCTGACGTGGTGAAGCCGATCTGGTTGTTGATGACGATGTGCACCGTGCCGTGCGTGCCATAACCACGCGTTTGCGCGAGGTTCAGCGTTTCCATCACGACGCCCTGACCTGCGAAGGCGGCATCGCCGTGCACTTGCACAGCCAGCACGCTGGCCGCGTCGGCTTCGCCGCGACGGTCCATACGGGCCTTGGCCGAACCTTCGACCACCGGGTTCACGATTTCCAGGTGCGACGGGTTGAACGCCAGCGACAGGTGGACCGGACCGCCGGTCGTCGAGACGTCGCTCGAGAAGCCCTTGTGGTACTTCACGTCACCGGCCGGCAGGTCGTCGACGTGCTTGCCTTCGAATTCGGCGAACAGGTCCGACGGCATCTTGCCGAGGGTGTTGACCAGCACGTTCAGACGGCCGCGGTGGGCCATGCCGATCACGATTTCCTGCACGCCCTTGCCACCGGCGTGGTGGACGAGCTCGTCCATCGCCACGATGAACGATTCGCCGCCTTCGAGCGAGAAGCGCTTCTGGCCGACGAACTTGGTGTGCAGATAACGCTCGAGGCCTTCAGCAGCCGTCAGGCGTTCGAGGATGTGCTTCTTCTTTTCAGCGGTGAAGTTGGGCGTGGCACGCACCTTCTCCAGACGCTCTTGCCACCAGCGCTTTTGCACCGGATCGCTGATGTACATGTACTCGGCGCCGATCGAGCCGCAGTACGTGTCGCGCAGCGCCTTGAGCAGATCGCGCAGGCTGGCTTGTTCGAAACCGAAGTACGTGTTCTCGGCCGAGTACACGCTGTCCATGTCGGCTTCGGTCAGGTCGTAGAACGCGGGTTCCAGTTCCGGAATGGCCGGACGTTCCTGACGCTTGAGCGGGTCCAGATTGGCCCAGCGTGCGCCGAGGAAGCGGTAGGCAGCGACGAGCGACTGCACGTGCACCTGCTTGCGGGCAACGGCCAGGTCGGACGCGCCGGCATGCGACACGAAGGCATTGGCCTTGGCGCGCTGGGCGAACGACTCCACGATCGGGGCGTGAGCCACGTCGTTGGCGTTGGAACCATCAACAGCGGGAACGTTTTGCAGCGCGTCGAAATACTGGCGCCAGTTGTCCGGCACGGAAGCCGGATTATCAAGATACGATTCGTACAGTTCTTCGACGTAGGGGGCATTGCCGCCGAAGAGGTACGAGTTCGCTTGGAATTGTTCCATCAAACTCATTTTGCGCTCACCTTTTCTACGAGTGTCTCGAGAAATAGCGGGTTACGAAACCTTCCGCGACACGGCCTGACCGATTAGCGGATTGCGAGAATCAAGTGGTGCTTGGAAGGACCTGATCAATCACGGCGAGGAGCATAGCACGTTTTCCCAGCAGTCACCGACCCGGAAAGCCGTCACACGGGGACTTGCGGGGTGTCCGCCGCATGGGTCGCATTTCTGCGCCGCCGACCTTCAAAAACGCCGCACGCCTCGCCGCGATCATGCGCGCATCCGACCCCGATTTCACCTCACCTGCCCCCGATTGGCCCGCGAACACGCCGTCATCGCGCGAGCTTCCCGCGTATTTCTGTTACGCCTCAAAGTGCACTTTTTCCTGGATCAGCCATGCTCATATGGAAAATTAATATATGAATCTTGAATGTCATTATTTTAATTTCTAAAGACGAATCACGATGCGGCGAGCCTGTCTTCGAGGACGGTGAAGGCATGCCGCAGAAACGACGAAGCCCCGGCACAAATATGCCGGGGCTTCTCAGTCATTCAGACGGCGGACGTTCGCCGGGCACTGCCGAAACGATGATCAGTCGTTACTTCCCGCGTAAGGCACGAGGCAGCGCTTGACCGTCTTCTCATAGTCTCGCGAGAGGTTGCTGCCGGGCGTTTCGAAATACTGGATCCGTGCACCGAAGCCGCCCTGCGCGATGTCGACGTACGGGTTGTACGTGGCCTGCCCGGCCTTGTCGGGACCGGCATATACGCGCACGCGATCCCAGCCGTCACGCGCATACGACGTTGAATCGACGTTCGGCGATAGCTCGCCCCAGCCGTGATAGATACAGTTGAGCACCATGAAACGGTCTGCGCTGGTGCCTTGGTCGAGCAGTCGCCCCGTTGCCGGGTCGGGCCGGCTCATCTGATTGATCGGGCCGCAACCGGCCAAACCAGCCATTACGCCGGTCAGCACTGCCATCGTCGCCATCAGCGCCACTCGCTTCATACTTCGACATCCTCAACTGAGAAAAAGATGGGCAATGTTACCCGGTTCGGCGCGCCACCGCCATGAACACGCCCATCCGATGCCTTCCCGGGGATACCATCGCAACGCGCTTTGCCGACAACGCCGGCCATCCCGAAAGTGCGCTTCCAGCCTCTCGCTGCGAGACAACTCAGGCAGCCAGCGACAATGTCGAGCCACCCACCGAGTGCAAGGCCGGACGGCGCGCGCCGCCCGCCACCGTGCCCTCGTCTCCCAGACGGAAACGCGCCATTTCCTCGCGAAGGGCATTCGTCTGATCCTCCAGCGACGCCGCGGCCGCCGCGGCCTGCTCTACCAGTGCCGCGTTCTGCTGCGTGACGGTGTCCATCTGCGTGACGGCCTGATTCACCTGCTCGATCCCGCCGCTCTGCTCGTCGGACGCCGCCGAGATCTCGCCCATGATGTCGGTCACGCGTTGCACGGCCTGAAGAATCTCGTCCATCGTGCGGCCCGCTTCCGTGACCAGCGACGAGCCGTCGGCCACCTTCTGCGCCGACGCCTCGATCAGTCCCTTGATTTCCCGCGCTGCCGTCGCGCTGCGCTGCGCCAGCGTGCGCACCTCGCCTGCCACCACGGCGAAGCCGCGTCCCTGCTCGCCGGCGCGAGCCGCTTCCACTGCCGCGTTGAGCGCCAGGATGTTGGTCTGGAACGCAATGCCGTCGATGACCGCGATGATGTCCACGACCTGCGACGAACTCGTCGAAATGCCCTGCATCGTATCGACCACACGCGCCACGACCTGACCGCCGCGCGCAGCGATGTCCGACGCGTTCACGGCCAACTGGCTGGCCTGCCGCGCGTTGTCCGCGTTCTGCTTGACGGTGGCCGTCAACTGCTCCATCGACGACGCCGTCTCCTCCAGCGACGCTGCCTGCTGCTCGGTACGTGCCGACAAGTCGGTATTGCCCGCCGAAATTTCTGCGGTGGCGGTCGCCATCGCGTCGCAGCTATGACGCACGCCGCGAATCGTGCCGGCCAACCGGGATTGCATCGTCTCCAGCCCGCGCATGAGCATCGACATCTCGTCCTTGCCGCGCACTTGCACCGGGTTGTCGAGCTGACCGGCGGAGATGTGCTCGAAATGCGTCAGCGCTTCGTTCAGCGGACGCATGATCGCGCCCCGCAAGGAGAAATAGCAGGCGATGGCCATGAGCACGCCCAATACCGTCGCCCCGATGCTCAGCCAGCGAAACGCCATGAGCTCGGTCATCGACGCCTCATAGGTGTCGTGTCCCAGCTTCATTTTGTACGCGGCCAACGCGTCGCTCGCGCTCGTGAGCGTGGCGTACTGTTTCGGCAGGACGTTCATGGTGAGCTCGTCCATCGCGGTGCGGTCGCGGGCATCGATGGCGGCGAGCATCGGATCCATGCCCTGATCGAAGAACGCGGCGCGGCGCGTGGCAACCTCGTCTGCCAGACGCTGTTCCTCGGCACCGTGCGGCAGGGCCTGATACGCCACCCATGCCGCGTTCGCCTCCTTGATCATGCCGCGTGCGCGCGCGGCGACCTTGTCGGCATCCGGCGATTCGGGATGGAGGACCACCCGATCGAGAATGGCGCGAGTGCGTGCGAGCGTGGCGTTGTCTTTGCCGAGCGCCACCGTGGCGGCCAGATGATTGGCGTAAGTCTCGCGCAGCGCATCGCCGGTGCGTGTCATGCCGGCAATGCCCAATGCGCCCAGCAGAATCAATAAAACAGCCAACAGCGCCATGGTGATGCCAAGGCGCGCCTTGATCGAAAAGCTTCGAAACATGCTGTCGTCTCCGTCTTACGTAATGGGTATCTCACCCCTGTCCGGCCTCTAGCGGGCCGGTCATACTTGTCACATCGGCGTTTCGCACGCCAGACTTGAGCATCCTGCGGGTTTACGTGCCTTCAGGCCAAGATGTCGGTGCGCTCTGGATTGATTGATATCAACAGATTCGCGTCCGGGATGTACGGATGGCGACGTGTTGCGGACCGAAACGAAAGTCCCGGGGTGCGCCGGAAAATCGGCACTGAAGGACCGCGCAATGCTGCGGGTGACTTGGGGGGAGCCTGCGAGATCTTATTACGTTTTTTATATATACATTCAATATATTCGAATCATGATCGAAGGACTTGAGAAACTGTTGGCCGCCGGCAAAGACAATGCGCTGCTGCGTTTTGGTCTGGGCAAGGCGTATCTCGACGCACAAAACTATGCGATCGCCGCTGAGCATCTGACGCAGTGCGTGGCGTTCGATCCCACCTATACCGCGGCGTGGAAGCTGCTCGGCAAGGCGCGTCAGGGCGCTGGCGATACCGAAGGCGCGCGCGACGCCTGGACACGCGGCATTACCGCAGCGCAGGCCCACGGTGACCGGCAAGCCGAAAAGGAAATGACGGTTTTTCTCAAACGGCTGGGCTGAATTCGCACGCTGTGACAGCTCGGTCTCACTGAATCGGCGAGTCCGCAGTCAGCGTGGTATCTTGCAGCCTGCCCTTAACAAGAGACTCGAACGCATCGAGCGTTCGGGACGCCACTCCAATGCCTGAGATCTCCACCTGGCTGGCCTTTGCCCTGGTCGCCATCGGCATGGCCCTGACGCCGGGACCGAACATGATGTATCTCATCTCGCGCTCGCTATGCCAGGGCCCCGCGGCCGGTCTGGTTTCGCTGGGTGGCGTAGCGCTCGGTTTCGTCTTCTATATGTTGTGCGCGGCGTTCGGTATCACGGCCCTGCTCTTTGCCATACCGTTTGCTTATGACGCACTGCGTATCGGCGGTGCGCTCTATCTGCTCTGGCTGTCGTGGCAGGCGCTCAAGCCGGGCGGCCGCTCGCCGTTCGAAGTCCGTACGCTGCCCAAAGACAGCAATCGCCGCCTTTTCACGATGGGCCTGCTGACGTCTGTGCTCAATCCGAAAATTGCGATGCTCTATCTCGCGCTGCTGCCCCAGTTCGTGCACCCCGAGCACGGCAGTGTGCTTACGCAGTCTCTGGCGCTCGGCGTCACGCAGATCGTGGCGAGCGTGGCGGTGAACGCCTCCATCGCGCTGTCTGCCGGCGCCATCTCCCGATTCCTCGGTCAACGCCCCGCGTGGCTGCGCATCCAGCGCTACCTCATGGGCGGCGTGCTCGGCGCACTGGCGCTGCGCATGGCGACCGAAGCCCGTCGCTGAACGTTCGCGACACCGTTACGCTGTCATCGATGGGTATTAGGTACGCGGTCACCGGGCGTTCTGCGAACGCCGGACGCCGACGTCGCTCTAACCCATCGCAGTTCGCCGCCCTCGTTGCGACCTCGCCCCTCCCATTTTTTTGGAGGGTGATGCCCCGGGCGTGGCATACTGCACCGATTTCGCCGCGCGGCGGGGATCCACGCAGCGCTAGGCCGGCCGGCCTGTTCCCATCCTGCATTTTTCGTTGGGTATGTCCTTGAAGCATTGTTTGCCGCCTCGTGCGCCGCATCACGCGCACCGTAAGTCCCCCGTCATCACGCAGCAGGCGCCGTCGCCGCACGCCGCCACGCCTTCCCTCCACGGTCTGCGACGCCAGCGCGGATTCGGCACGATTGCCGTCATCCTCGCCACGCTGGCCGGGCTGGCCGTTGTCGCGGCCCTGATCGTCGGCTATGCGCTGATCGTCATGCGACCGAATCTGCCGCCACTCGACGTGATCACCGACTATCGCCCCAAGGTGCCGTTGCGCGTCTACACCGCCGACAACGTGCTGATCGGCGAATTCGGTGAAGAACGCCGCAGTCTGGTGACCATCGATCAGATTCCCGACGTGATGAAAAAAGCGGTCCTCGCCATCGAGGATTACCGTTTCTACGATCACGGCGGTGTGGATTTCATCGGTATTCTGCGTGCCGGCGTGTCCGACGTTTTGCACGGCGGCGCCGCGCAAGGCGCCAGTACGATCACGATGCAGGTCGCGCGCAACTTCTTCCTTTCGCGTGAGAAGACGGCCACCCGCAAGATTTACGAAATGCTGCTCGCGTACAAGATCGAGTCCGCGCTGTCGAAGGACAAGATTCTCGAGCTGTACATGAACCAGATTTATCTGGGGCAACGTGCCTACGGTTTTGCCAGCGCAGCGCGCATCTATTTCGGCAAGGACCTCAAGGACATCTCGCTGGGCGAAGCTGCGATGCTCGCAGGTCTGCCCAAGGCGCCCTCCGCCTACAACCCGATCGTCAACCCCAAGCGCGCGAAGATTCGTCAGGAATACATTCTCAAGCGCATGCTCGATCTGGGCTACATCTCCCGCAATCAGTACGAAGACGCCCTGCATGAGCCGATTCGCACGCGCACGTCCGGCAACGAGTACAACGTGCATGCGGAGTACGTGGCCGAGATGGTGCGTCAGGCGGTGTACGACGAGTACAAGGACGACGCCTACACGCGCGGCCTGACGGTCATCACCACGCTCGACTCGAAGAAGCAGCAGGCTGCCTATGAAGCGGTACGCGCGGGCGTGCTCGATTACGAGCGCCGCCATGCCTATCGAGGCCCGGAGGGCTTCGTCGAACTGCCGGCAGCGATGCCCGATCGTCAGCAACTGATCGAAGACACGCTGCTCGAACACCCCGACAACGGCGATCTGGTCGCAGCCGTGGTCGTGGCGGCGAGCACGTCGCAAGTCACCGCCGTGCCGCTGTCGGGCGACGCCGCCGTGATCAACGGCGATGGCATCGGCTTCGCCGCCCCGGCACTGTCGCCCAAGGCCAGCGAGAAGGTTCGCATCCGTCCGGGCTCGATCATTCGCGTGATGAAGGATGCGCGCGGCAAGTGGCGCATCTCGCAGTTGCCGGAAGTGCAAGGCTCGCTCGTCTCGCTGGCACCGGACGACGGCGCGATCCGCGCGCTGATCGGTGGCTTCGACTTCAACCAGAGCAAGTTCAACCGAGCGACGCAGGCATGGCGTCAGCCGGGTTCGACCTTCAAGCCGGTGGTCTACTCGGCGGCGATCGAAAAGGGTGTGAGCCCGGCCACGATGGTGATGGACGGCCCGCTGAACCTGCCCCCGGCACAAACGGGCGGTCAGGCGTGGGATCCGCATGACGACGATGCTTTCAGCGGCCCCATGACCGTGCGCGAGGGTCTGCAACGCTCGAAGAACCTGGTGGCGATTCGTTTGCTGCAATTCGCCGGCACGCAGTACACCCAGGACTACGCCACGCGCTTCGGCTTCGACGCCGACAAGGTGCCGCCGTATCTGCCGATGGCGCTCGGCGCAGGACAGACCACGCCGCTGCAACTGGCGGGTGCGTATGCCGTGTTTGCTAACGGCGGCTACCGCGTAGCGCCGTACCTCATCAGCGAGATTCGCGATGCGCGCGGCAACGTGCTGAACAAGGCGACGCCGGTCGTCGCCGGCGTCAACGCCGCCCGCGCGATCTCCGCGCCGAACGCCTACATCATGAACAGCCTGCTGCAAACGGTGGCGCAACGCGGCACCGGCTCGGGCACGAACGTGCTCAAGCGCACCGACATCGGCGGCAAGACGGGGACGACCAACGACGCCGTGGACGGCTGGTTCGCCGGCTATCAGCGATCGCTCGTCGCCGTCGCATGGCTGGGCTTCGATCAGCCGAAGACCCTGGGCAGCCGCGAGTTCGGTGCGCAACTGGCGCTGCCGGTGTGGATCAAGTACATGGGCGTGGCACTCAACGGCGTGCCGCAGCAGCAAATGCCGATGCCTGAGGGCGTCAGCGTCGTGAACGGCGAGCTGTACGAGTCGGACAAGCTGCCCGGCAACGGTTTCGTCGCCAGCATCGGCATCGACGACAACAGTGGCGGCTTCTCGTTGCCGTTCTTCGGCAGCAACTCGCCGTCGCCGGCCGCCCCGCCGCCCGCTGCGGCGCAACCGCCCTCACCCGGCGGTACCGATGCCAGCGAAAAGGCGCGCATCCTCGATATGTTCAAGCATCCCTGAACCACTGACGAGACTACCGTCCTGAAGGACATGACGGCTCGTCAGCGCCGGGATTCCATGCCGCGGCCACCGATCAGGTGGCCGTTTTTGCATTCGCCGCCCCGCCAACGGCACCGAGCGCAAGAACGTACAAGCCTGCCCCGGACGTTACCGCTATGCTCGGGGTGCGACGTGCAATTCGCCAGGATTTTGCTCAGATTCGCGCCAATCCACTCAAGCCCAAACCCAGGAACGTCTCACCATGCCGGTTCTGTCCCGCACGGCAAGCTTTGCCGCAGGCGCCCGCGACACCTTGCCGATGATCGTCGGCGCGGCCCCGTTCGGCCTGATCTTCGGGGCGCTCGTCGCCACCACACCGCTCGCGCTGTGGCACGGCCAACTGATGTCGCTTTCCGTATTCGCCGGCTCCAGCCAGTTCATCGCTGCCGGTCTGTTTGCGACGGGCGTCGGCTACGCCGTGCTCTGGGCAACGACGCTGATCGTCAATCTGCGTCACATGCTGTACGCCGCCAATCTGCTGCCTCACGTCAAGCATCTGAGTCTGCGCTGGCGTGCACTGATGGGCTTTCTGTTGACGGACGAGACCTTTGCCGTCACCAGCAGTCACTTCCATCGCCACCCCGATGACCCGATGGGACACTGGTACTTCCTCGGTTCCGGCCTTTCGATGTACGTGAACTGGCAACTGTGGACGCTCGCCGGCCTGCTGTTTGGCGCCGCCTTCCCTCGCCTGCAAACGCTGGGACTGGATTTCGCGATGGTGGCCACGTTCATTGCGATCATCGTGCCGCAGATGGCGCGCATGCCGTGGGCCGTCGCAACCGTCGTCGCGGGCACGGCCGCGTATGTATGTCAGGGGCTGCCCTACAAGCTGGGCCTGCTGGTCGCGGTCGCGCTGGGCATCGCTGCGGGCATGCTCGCGCTGCATGCCAGACGTCGTGACGGTGCACGCCCGACGTCCGGCCCGAAGGCGGGCGAACCGGTTGAGCGCAACGCGTCGGACGACCGTTCCGGCATACGTGCAGAGGAAGTTTCCGCAGGAGCCACACAATGAACTACGTGCTGGCAATTCTCGGGATGGCGGCCGTGACGTTCGTGGTCAAAGCCAGCATCTTCGTGCTTGGCGATCGCGTGCGATTTCCGGAATGGCTGCGTGAGGCGTTGTCGTTCGTCCCCGTCACCGTACTGACCGCGATCATCGTGCCGATGACGCTCGCGCCGCATAGCAACGGTCTCGAACTGACGTGGCGCAATCCGCAACTCGTGGCGGCACTCGTGGCGATTGCCGTGTGCGCGGCCACGCGACATCAACTGCTCACCATCGGCGCGGGACTGGCCGTGTTTTTCGGCTGGCAGCTGGGTGTTCTCGGATAAGAAAAAAGCGCCTCGCGAGGCGCTTTTCTCATGTCTCGCCGGGCGCATCCGCCCGGCGTAACCGTCAGACGGTTCAGACAGTCACCGTGCCCAGCGTGCCTGCCCGGTAGGCCGCCACGAAGGCATCGAAGTCACCGACCTGCGTGCGTTCGAGTTCGGCCTGTGCGTCGAGCGACTTGCGCGCGAGCGTCTCGAAGTGATCGACCACGGCCGGATCGAGGGGCATGTCCCGCAGCGTTTGTGCGTGACGCTTGCTCTGCGCCAGCGAGAACGCCTGAAACGCACCGCCCTGCGTCCCTCGCAGCGGTTCGAGCGCCGCCATCACGCGGGCAGACGGCGTGAGCGATACGTCCTGCACCTTGGCACGTTGCAGCGCCATCGAGTGTGCGTAGTGCGCGCCGCCACGTTGTGCGTCGAACGCCGCCGCCGTGCGATCGATACGATCGAGCAGTTCCTCGGCCCAGTCGAACAGCGTGATCGCTTCGCCACCGCGATGCAGCACCAGCCCCGGCTTGCGACCTTCTTTCACGACATGCGCGAAGTTGTCGCGGTTTTCCATGTTCTCGGCGTTCGAGCACGACGGGCTGTTTTCCAGCGCGCAGAACAGCAGGAAGGCGTCGATGAAACGCGCCGTGTCGACGTCGATGCCCACCGGCTGGAACGGATCAATATCGACGCAACGCACTTCGACGTACTGAACACCGCGACGCGCCAGCGCCTGCACCGGACGCTCGCCGCTGTACGTCACCCGCTTCGGGCGGATCGTCGCGTAGAACTCGTTCTCGATTTGCAGCAGGTTCGTCGAGAGTTGAATCCACTCGCCGTCGCGCTTCGTACCGAGTGCCTCGTAGGCCGGATGCGGCTGGCTGACGGCTTGCGTGAGCGCATCGATATAGCTCGGCAGGCAGTCGTAGCAAGGCGAGACTTCCGATTGCGCGCTGTTCTGATAGCCGAGATCGCTCATGCGCAGGCTTGTGGCGTAAGGCAGACCGAGCGTGCCTTCGTCGTAAGCGTCGAGACCGTGATTGCGTCCGCGCAGGAACTCGGCGTGCAGCACCGGCGATGCCCCGAACAGATACATCAGCAGCCAGCTATAACGGCGGAAATTGCGGATGAGCGCCACGTAACGCGCCGACTGATAGTCGCGTGCGGACTCCTTCGCCCCTTCCGCTTCGCGCAGCAACTCCCACACCGGCTCGGCAAGCGAGAAGTTGTAGTGAATGCCGGCGATGCATTGCATCGGTTTGCCATAGCGCAGCGCCAGTCCCCGTCGATAGACATGCTTGAGCATGCCGATGTGCGACGTGCCGTAATCGGCAATGGGAATGACCGCCTCCGGCGGCAGCGCGGGCGGCATCGAATCGCTCCACAGCAGTTCTGCGCCGAGCTTGCGGTAGGCGAACTGATGGATTTCGTCGAGACGGGCGATGACATCGGCGGCGTCGCGTTGCGGCGGCGTAATGAATTCGAGCAGCGCTTCCGAGTAATCGGTCGTGATTTCTTCGTTGGTCAGGGCGGAGCCCAGCGCACGCGGATGCGGCGTCAGAGCGAGTGCGCCGTTGTCTTCGACACGCAGCGTTTCCCGTTCGATGCCCGACAGGCCCTGACCGAGCAGGTCGCGATGCGCCGGTTGCGTGAGAAGCGCGAGGCGCTGATCGAGCAACGCGTGAGCGTCAGATTGGCCGGCGTGAGCGGTGTGTTCGTTTTGACGATTCTGGTTTTCCAACTTCCATCCCTCTGGACAAGCGCAGTGCTTTGGCATGGCTGTCGCCGGCGGGACCATCGTGACGACTGAGAGAGTCACGATCGGTGTGGGCGTCGGCGACGAGCGGCATACGGAGGTCTACGGGGTGCCGACGGCAGCGGCACGACCACCGGAATCTGGACTCCGGAGGACGCGCACGATGCGCGGCACGGCGCGAATTTGGCCTGAGCATAACTGAAAACGCCAAACCGCGTCGGCCGCCTCCTCGGGTCCGCTTTTCGGGACGTCCGGACCATGCCGACATCGGTGGTGGGCTGACGATCCGTCCCGATATTGGCTTCAACCTCGGCCTCAACAAAGCGCAACGTCGGGTCCCCGAAAGGCCCACGAGGGCTTACGTCGAGCCTCAGTATCTGCCTGAGTCCGCCTGCGTGAATGCCGCATTGGCGGCGCACCGGCGCGCCTCGATACTGGCGTCATGATGAATACTCAATACCTCACCGATCTTCTGCCCCTGCTCGCGCTGGGCCTCGCAACCTTCCTGCTGGCCGGATTCGTCAAAGGTGTCATCGGGCTGGGCTTGCCGACGGTGGCCGTCGGTCTGCTCGGCCTCGCGATGCCGACCGCCGAGGCGGCGGCCCTGCTCATCGTGCCCTCGCTGGTCACCAACGTCTGGCAACTCCTGGCAGGCCCCCGCTTTGCCGCGTTGGCGAAACGCCTGTGGCCGATGCTCGCGGGTATCTGCGTCGGCACGTGGGCGGGCGGTGGCTGGCTCGCCAATGGCGGCAATCTGGCGGGCATGGCGTTGGGTGTCGCGCTGCTGGCTTATGCGGCGCTCGGGCTGGCGGCGGTGCGTCTGCAAGTCCCGAAAGCGTGGTCCGGTTCGCGCGTGAGTGCGCTCGGCGGCGGTATTGGCGTGATCACCGGATTGGTGACGGCGGCGACCGGTGTGTTCGTGATCCCGGCCGTGCCGTTCCTTCAGGCGCTCGATATCGACAAGGACGATCTCGTGCAGGCGCTGGGGCTGTCATTCACCGTCTCGACCATCGCACTGGCGGCCGGGCTGGCGCGCGACGGCATCTTCCATGGTCATGCCATCGGCGTATCGCTACTGGCGCTCGCTCCCGCACTTGGCGGCATGTTTTTCGGGCAGTGGGTGCGAAACCGCGTAAGCGCACCGGTGTTCCGCCGATGCTTCTTCGTCGGCCTCGCCATGCTCGGCGCTGAACTGGTGATTCAGCACATGCGTTGAACGACCTCGGCGACCTCGCTGACGGGGCAGCACTCCGGAGCGATGTGTGATGCGCCCATGTGGCTGCCTTCATGTGGCCGCGTTCATGCACTTTCGCCCGTACGACCATATGCCCTTTCGCGCCGCAAAGTTCTACGGCGCGCCCAATCCCTGAACCGGCGAATCGGGTCGCCGCAACTCACTTCAAGTCGGCGAAATCGACGTCCCAGAACTCCATATCGCGGCGCAGTTCGAGACTGCGCCCCTCCTCCGTGCGACGCAATTCCACGCGCCGGATCTTACCGGAGATCGTCTTCGGCAAATCGCAGAATTCGATGCGGCGAATGCGCTTGTACGGAGCGAGTTGATCGCGGCAGAAACGGAGAATGTCGAGCGCGAGTTTGTCGTCCGCCTGGAACCCGGAGCGCAGTGTCACGAAGGCCTTCGGCACGGCCAGCCGGACGGGGTCCGGGCTTGGCACAACACCGGCTTCGGCCACCGCCGGATGCTTGATGATTTCGCTCTCCAGCTCGAACGGGCTGATGCGATAGTCGGACGCTTTGAAGACATCGTCCGCGCGACCGACGTAAGTGAAATACCCCCGGTCATCACGCATGGCGACGTCGCCGGTGTGGTAATAGCCGTCTCGCATGGCGTCGGCGGTCTTCTCGGGATCATCTTCGTAGCCTTGCATCAGGCCGGTCGGACGCGGCGAGAGCACCAGCGCGACCTCGCCTTCGTCGGCCTCGTTGCCATCCGGATCGAGCAGCACGACGCGATACCCGGGCATGGGTCGTCCCATCGCACCGGCCTTGACGACCTGTCCCGGCGAGTTGCCGATCTGACAGCACGTTTCCGTTTGCCCGTAGCCGTCACGAATGGTGATGTTCCACGCGCGCCTGACCTGATCAATCACTTCGGGATTGAGCGGCTCGCCTGCGCCGATCAGCTCGCGGAATTTCACCGGGTGACGGGTGAGATCCTCCTGAATCATCATGCGCCAGACGGTAGGCGGCGCACACAGCGTGGTCACGCCACAGCGGGCTGCGGTCTCGAGGGCGGCACGCGCGTCGAAGCGGGAAAAGTTGTAGATGAAGATGGTGGCGCCGGCATTCCATGGTGCAAAGAAGCAGCTCCATGCGTGTTTCGCCCAGCCAGGCGAGCTGATGTTCCAGTGGACGTCGCCCGGCTGGAGGCCGATCCAGTACATGGTGGCGAGGTGACCGACGGGATAGCTCTGATGCGTATGGAGCACGAGCTTGGGACGCGAGGTCGTGCCGGACGTGAAGTACAGCAGCAGCGGATCGGTCGCGAGCGTGGCGCCCTCGGGCGAGAAGTGTTCCGGGGCGTCGTAGGCGGGAGCGAGCGATGTCCAGCCGTCGGGCGGGTGATCGCCGACGGCGATACGCTGATAGTCGCCGGGCAGATTCGCGAACTTGATGGCATCTCGCGACGTGGTGACGACATGGCGCACGCGGCCCCGTTCGAGTCGGTCCGTGAGATCGTTGGCGGCGAGCAGCGTTGTCGCGGGAATCATGACGGCGCCGAGCTTCATGCAGGCGAGCATGAGGTCCCACAGCTCGACCTGATTGGGCAGCATGAGCAGCACGCGATCGCCGCGGGCAACACCGTGTTCGCGCAGGAAGTTAGCGACGCGATTGGAGCGAGCCGACATGTCGGCGAAGGAGAGACGCGTTTCGCGTCCGTCTTCCTCGACGACCCATAGTGCCGGGGTGTCGTTGCCTTCTGCCTGGGGATCGAAGAAATCGAGTGCCCAGTTGAAGTGAGTGAGGACTGGCCAGCGAAAATCACGGTACGCCACGTCGTAATGGGCGCGCTGCGCGAGCAGCAGGTCACGTGCGTCGCCGAATCCCTGGGTGTGCGGCATCGCTTGTCTCCGAGCCTCATGGGCAATGGATATAGGCAGATTTCCATTATCGTGAGGCCTTCCGAATCCGACATTCGGGATAACCATCATGGGGAAGTCGAGCAGTGGAATAGCGGTCTTCGCGCGATAGACGGGACGTTGCGATGCGCGAAAAATGGAAGCGATTCAATGACTTGATGCGTGCGAGCGAAGCAGAAGCAAAAAAAGATGCGCCAGACGCGCACGTCCCCTATCTTTCCCGCAAAAAGCTCTGCTATAATCGCGTTCTTTCGAGCGATGTATCTCAACGACGCATCTCTCACGGGGCGTAGCGCAGCCTGGTAGCGTACCTGCATGGGGTGCAGGTGGTCGGAGGTTCAAATCCTCTCGCCCCGACCAGAATTGAAAAACCCGCACAGTCTTTGGCTGTGCGGGTTTTTTCATGGCGCTATTTTTTTGTGCAGGAAGGCTAGAATATTAGAAACTTTCTAATATTTCCGTGACCGCGTAGGAGTCCTACGCAGATTTCGGCGCGGGTGAGGCGCTCATTATTTGAGCATCTGGCAGCGTCACGAACGACCGCGCCTCATCGATCGAGCGCGCCGCCAGCCAGTCGTCGTAATCGTCGGGCCGGATGATGATCACCGACCGCTTCTCGCTTCCCGGTTTGTGGAAGCGCTTCATCAGCGGGTGGTT
>NZ_MAOS01000052.1:0-50146 GCF_001721285.1 Pandoraea sp. ISTKB | reverse complement strand
TCTCCTTGATTCGGGGTAGGTCCGGCATCGACGCGAACGGGTTTGCGTGCGATCCGAGCGGGATTCGGTCAGATCGGGCCGTTGGGTTGGCCTCGACTGGTTGCCAGTGTCGTCGTCCGGCGCATGTCGCGGTATCGGATGATCGACCGATGCCCCGCAGGCAATGACCGATCGCGGTGCCAACGACCGCCGCCTGCCTCGTCTTCGTTGAACGCTTCCGACCGTCAGCTAACCCTCCGCTTGCCATCCTCCGCGCCTAACATGCCTCCCAGTTCCGCCGGCCTCACCGACGCGATTCTCGCGCTCGCTTTCATCGGCGATCTCAGCATGGGCCGCTCGACGGACCACTCCCGCCGTGCTGCCTGCCTCGCCGGATGGCTCGCGCAGGCGTGCGGCGCCGACCTCGGCGCGCAGAATCACGCTCGGGCCACCGCTCTGCTGCGCTGGTCAGGCTGCACGGCCAACGCCGGTGGCTTTGCCGAGTTGCTCGGCGACGACGTCGCGGCGCGCGAAGCGATGATGGCGCAGACCCTCCCGCCACTCTCCGCGCAAACCCAATCGCTCATCGTGCCGTTGGCCCTGATTCACTGCGAAGTGTCGGGCGATGTCGCCGCCACGATGGGTATGCCGACGCGCGTAGTCGACGCCTTGCGCAACGTTTTCGAGCGTTTCGACGGCAAAGGCATGCCTGCCGGCCATGCGGGCGATGCGATTCCCGAAACGGTGTTCTTCGTCAATGTCGCGAGCGATCTGGAAATCCTCTCGCGGGCTCACGGACGCGAGAACGCCCTCGCCTTCCTGCGCAGCCAGTCGGACGCCAAGTATCCCGCCCGGCTTGTCGATACCGCGTTGCGCCACGCGGATCATTGGCTGGACGGTCTCGATGCCGTCGATACCCATGACACGCCCTCCGCAGACCTGGACACCCGCACGTGGCAGCTCGCGCAACCCGACGGCCATGCCGATGTTCCGCTGTCCCTGCTGGCTGATGTCACCGAACTGAAGCTGCCGTGGCTCGCCGGGTTCTCGCGTCGCACGGCAGATCTCGCATCGCGCACCGCGCAGAGCCTTTCGCTCGACGCCGATACACAGACCCACCTGCACGCAGCGGCACTCCTGCATGGCATCGGTCGTGCGGCGTTGCCGAACCGGCTCTGGGAGACGGACGGCAAGCTGTCCGCCGATCAGTGGGAGAAGGTCCGTCTCGTGCCGTACTGGAGCGCGCGCGCCGCCAAGCAGATCGAGGGACTGCGCGCGGCAGCAGAGCTTGCATCGTATGCCTATGAGCGGCTCGACGGCAGCGGCTACTTCCGGGGCGTGGCCGGACCCGCGTTAAGCACACCGCAGCGCATTCTCGCCACATCGGTGGCATTCGAGGCGTTGCTGGCGGCGCGTCCGTGGCGTCAAGCCCATGCCTTCGACGAGGCCGTCTCGATCATCGAACGAGACGCTGGCGCCGGGAAGTTCGATCCCGATATCGTGACGGCCATCGTCGCGACGGCCCAGGGACGGACAGTACCCCCACGGACTGCCACCGCGAGCGCTAACCCGTTGCTCTCGCCGCGCGAACTCGACGTGCTGCGTCAAATCAGCGCAGGCTTGAGCAACAAGGAAGCCGCGCGCGCCCTGGCGCTCAGCCCAAGCACGGTGCGCACCCATGTCGAAAGCATCTTCCGCAAACTGGACTGCTCGACGCGCGCCGCCGCCACGCTCAAGGCACTGACGGCGGGCATGCTGTGACGTATCGCGTGATAGCATTCCGGCTTTCGCGGATGCTTTCATCCGCGGTCATTGCCTCGGCCCCCTACCCGGTTTTCCGCTTCGACGCATGTCACTGACCTCCCGCGCACGCCTGACAGCATGGCTCGGCCTCGCCGCCATGTGGCTGGCCGTGTGTATGCCGGTCGTCAGTCAGGTGCTCGCGGCGCATCGGGCGGAACAGGCGAGGTTGCTGGATGTTGCGTTTTGCACCGTCGATGGCGCAGCGCGCACCGTACCGACGCTCGCGGCCACATCGAATCACGTGCATGACGGTGAAGCCTCTGCGTCTCACCTGTCGCATACGTCGCAGATGTCCCACGCCGACCATTCGGCCCATGAGACGCAGGGCGACATCTGCGGCTACTGCTCGTTGCTTGCCAATCATCCGCCGCTGGTCATGCCTGCGCTGACCGGCGCGGTGTCCTTCGCGTGGATTGCCCGCGCCGGACCGGTGGCACGCACGCTGCCGTCCACCCCTCAGTTCGCCTACACGCCGCCTGCGCGCGCGCCGCCCGCCCTTTCCTGATCTCGCGTTCAGTCCGATGCCTCACCGTTGCCACGATTGCCGGTGAAGGCGTCGTTTCCCCTATGCGCTCATTGCCCGCCTGACGCTCGCGTCGGCGAGCCTGCGCACGCCGCCGCCCGACAGCGGCGACACGAGACGGAATCGTCGCACGATGCAGATCCCTTATTCCCACGCGCGTGAAGCGCAACCGGCGTCCGCCGCCGGGCAGTACCGCACGCTCTGGCGCTGGCACTTCTACGCCGGTCTCTTCGTCATGCCGTGGCTGATGGTGCTGGCCGTGACCGGCACCCTGTATGTCTTCCAGCCGCAAATCGAGCCGTGGCTGTACCACGACCGGTTCGTCGTCGCCCCCTCCGACGCGCCGCGCATCGCCCAGCAGACGTTGATGGAGCGCGCGGCAGCTTCCCTGCCCGCCAGGTCGCAAATCAGCTCGGTCGAAGTCAATCGCGATCCGGCGCGCAGCGCGGAATTCATCTTCCGTCTCCCGAACGGTGAGCGCGAGAGCGTCTATCTGAATCCTTACACGGGCGCAGTGCTCGGCACGCTGAGCGTCGAACATCGGCTCATGGCACAGGCACGGGCCCTGCATCGCTCGCTCATGCTGGGCAAGCCGGGTGAGTTGCTCATGGAACTGGCGGGATGCTGGACACTCGTCATGCTCGTCACCGGCCTCGCCCTGTGGTGGCCACGCGCCGGTGCCACGTGGGCGAACGCGGTACGTCCGCGCCTGCAACTGCGAGGACGCCCGCTGCTGCGCAATCTGCACGGCGTGGCAGGCCTGTGGCTCGCGGCTGGGGGACTGGCGTTCGTGCTCTCGGGGCTGCCGTGGTCCGGCTCGTGGGGTGCACAGTTCAAGGTGCTGACGTCCAAGGTCGGCATGGGATCGCCGCCCGGTGTCTGGGGCGAAGCGCCCGTGCGCTCGCAGGTACCCACCCAACCGATGAAGATGGACGATCTGCCCATCGCGCAAATTCCATGGGCCGTTGGCAACACGACCGTGCCGGAATCGGCGCCGCCTGCGGCTCACGATATGGCCGCCATGCCCGGCATGGCGAACATGGACGGCATGCAAGGGATGACGCACACCGGGCATGACGCCCACGGCACGCAAGGTCCGCAAAGCTCGAAAAGCGCACACAGCGCGCAAGGCAATAGCGACGAACATGCGGAACACACTGGTCATGGCGGTGCCGCCCGAGGCGGACTGACGCCGGCTGCGCTGCGCGCACAGGGCGCGCTGCCGATCGACGACGTGATGACGATTGCCTCGCGCCTCGGTGTCGACAGCGGCTACAGCCTCGTCGTGCCGAAGCGTCCGAATGGCGTCTACACCGTGTCGTACTTCCCCGCCGATCCGAAGGCCGAGCGCACGATCCACATCGATCAGTACAGCGGCCGCGTGCTGCGCGATATCGATTACAACGCTTATGGCGCCGTGGCGCAGGCCGTGTCGTACGGCACGGCCCTGCACATGGGCCGTTATTTCGGCTTAGCCAACCAGTGGTTGTGCGCGTTGATTTCGATGGGATTGTTCGCCATGGCGGTGACCGGCGCTGTCATGTGGTGGATGCGACGCCCGGCCCGTTCGCTGGGCGCACCAGCGCGCGCGCAGTCGCGTCCGCCGATGCGCGGCTGGACGTTCGGCATGGTGGCGCTCGGTTGCGTCTTCCCGTTGATGGGCGCGACGATGGCACTTGTCTGGGCTGGGGACCGCGCAGTGTTCGGCCGACGCGCCAACGGGTAACGCAGCGAAGCGTGTGCGTCCGGACGACCAGTCAGTCCGACGCGACCGCTTCCGGCCTCACCCCGACGTACGCCGCGCGCGGGCGGATCAGTTGCGTGCTCTCGCGCTGCTCCCGCGCGTGCGCAATCCAGCCGATGGTGCGCCCCAGCGCGAACAGGCCGAAGGCTGCGCCGAGCGGTAACCCGAGGTGACGACGCAGCGCCACCAGCGCGAAGTCGAGCGACGGCCGCTGTCCGACGAGCGTATCGGCGGCATCGATCATCGTCTGCCAAGTGGGATGCGCGGGCAGCACCCGCGCCAGCATCGCACTCGCCCGCACGTCGCCCGCCGGGTAAAGGTGATGCCCGAAACCGGGAAGCTTCTCCCCGCGTGCGAGACGATCGCGCATGCGGTTCGCCACATCGGTTTCACCGACTTCCGCCCACATCGCTTCGTTACGCGCCGTCGTGCCACCGTGCCGTCCGCCGGTGAGCGCGGACAGGCCGGCAATGATCGCCGCCCGCAGGCTCGCGCCCGTCGATGCGACACAGCGTGCCGTGAAACTCGAGGCGTTCAGTTCGTGATCGGCGCAAAGCACCAGCGCCATGCGGATGAGATCCGCGCCTTCGGCATCTTTCACCCCCCAGGCGTCGGCACACTGTTCGTGGATCGGGGCGCTGCTGGGAAGCGTACCCAGCAGACACGCCGTCATGGCGCGCAGCAACGCCGCACTGCCCTGTGCGACACGTAAGGGGTCGCGCTGCCAGATCGCCGTCGCGGCGTCGTCGCTCACCACGGTAAAGGTGGGGAGCAATGCGACTTCGGCGCGCGTGTCGCGGTAGCGTTCGAGCAGCATCACGGGCCAGTCCCGCGCCATCTGCCGGACACTGTCGCCCGCGTCGACAGCAAACGCCGATGTCTCATCGCATTGCCACAACCACGCCGCCGTCGCTTCGACCGACGCGGTTTCCGCCATCGCCAATGCGTCTCGTCCCCGGTAGTAACAACGACCGTCCTCGATGAGCGTAATGGCCGATTCGAGCACCGGCATTCCCCAGTCGAGCGCCGCTTTCGCCACCTCTTTCGGCTTGCGTCCGCGCGTGCGCTGTGCGGCGAGCCGTTCGACGTCCGCCGCACGATAGCGGCGCTCGCGGTGTGTCTTGCCGGGCTCGGCATGCAGCAGCCCCCGGCTCACATAGGCGTACAGGGTCTGGAGCGAAACGCCGAGACGCTCGGCGGCTTGGGCAGCGGTGAAGTAGTTCATCGTGATCGAGGGAATCCGGTGCGAATGCGATGCCAACAGATTGATTAAGTTAATCAATATTGACAATAAAATCCATGGGCTTAAGCTTCAATGCGCCGGCAGTCTTGCATCGCGACTCATTGCGATGCCACGTATCGAATTGTTCGAGGACTTCCCATGCATCACGAGCTTTCCCCCCGTCACGCTTCCCCCGTTGCGCTGTGCGACGACACGAGCGGTGTCGCCGCCTATTTGCACGAGATGCGCCGTGCCGTCAGCGCGCAGGCGTCTGCCGACGTCAATGTCACGATCAGCGGCCATGGCGCGCTGCCGTGCGTCTTTCCCTATACGGATTTCGCCACGGCAGCCATCGCGACGGCGACCCTCGCCGTGGCCGGACTCACCACCGGCGCTGCGGGCGATTGCGGGTTGCACGCAGGCGTGAGCTTGCCGCAGGTCAACGTCGACCGGCGACTCGCCTCGTTCTGGTTTCAGACATCGTTGCGCGCGCAGGGATGGTCATCGCCCCCAATGTGGGATCCGATCGCAGGCGACTATCCGGCGGCCGACGGCTGGATCCGTCTGCATACCAATGCGCCCCATCACCGTGCGGCTGCGCTGGCCGTGCTCGGTGTGAATGCGCAACGCGACGCCGTCGCCCATGCTGTCGCCAAGTGGACGGCCGACGCACTGGAAGCGGCTGTCGTCGCTCAGGGCGGATGCGCGGCGGCCATGCGCACGCTGACCCAATGGCAAGCGCATCCGCAAGGCATCGCAGTCGCCGCCGAGCCGCTGCTGCACTGGGAGACGTTCGATGCCGGCGGCCGCGCGAGCGACTGGAAGCCGTTGCGGGAACGTCCGCTAAGCGGCGTTCGCGTGCTCGATCTGACCCGTATCCTCGCAGGGCCGACCGCGACGCGCTTTCTGGCAGGGTTCGGCGCACAGGTGTTGCGCATCGACCCGCCCGACTGGGACGAACCCGGCACGGTGCCGGAGGTCGTGCTCGGCAAGCGCTGTGCGCGGCTCGACCTGAAGTCGACCGAAGGACGCGCAACGCTGGAAGCCTTGCTGCGGGACGCCGATATCGTCGTACACGGCTATCGTCCCGACGCGCTGGAAGCGCTCGGCCTCGGCGCCACCCGTCGCCGCGAACTCAATCCGGCACTCATCGACGTCTCACTGGACGCCTATGGCTGGCAAGGACCGTGGCACGCTCGGCGCGGTTTCGACAGTCTCTTGCAGATGAGTTCGGGCATCGCCGACGCCGGCATGCGCGCAGCGGGTACCGACCGGCCCGTGCCGTTGCCCGGACAAGGGATCGACTATGCCACGGGGTATCTGATGGCCGCAGCCGCTGTTCATGGGCTGGCGCTGCGTCAGACACGAGGCGTCGGCGCCACCGTGCGCGCGTCGCTCGCCCGTACCGCGGGCCTGCTCGTGACACAGCGCACACCGGACAACGGCCCGCCCCCGCTGAGTGCCGAAACGTCAGACGATCTTTCGCCGCGCATTGAGGACACCTCGTGGGGACCGGTGCGCCGCATCGCGACACCGATGTCGATTGTCGGCACGCCCGTCGACTGGGCACTGCCCGCGCTGGCGTTGGGCACGGCGACGCCGCGTTGGGCTTGATCGGGGTGACCGGGGCGATCGGGGTGACCGGATTAAGTGGTTTGATGAGTTCGACCGGCGCCATGGATCGAAACGCCCGGGAATGAAAAGTGCTGGGGCGCGCAAGTCGGTGGCGCCCCACGCCTTAATCGATGGCGTGACGTCGCGCCTGTCGTGCGGCGTGCAGTTGACGCTCCGCCTGACTGAGTAATGCAGACACGTTCGTGGGCTCGCTCGTGGGTGCGCCATCCGCGTCGAACGTCACCGACTCTGCCATCGCAATTCCGAAGCTCGCGGTGAGCGGCAGCACTTCTTCGTTGGGTAACTTCAATGCCGTCGCTTCGATGCGCCCGCGCAGCAGCTCTGCAAACTGCCGGGCGCGCGACTCGTCCAGTACGCGCGCAAGGATGACGAAGGCGTCTGCGCCAAGCCGCGCTACGACGTCTCCCGGCTGACACGTGTTCAGACATACCGCACCCACGCGACGCAGCACGTCGTCGCCCGTCTTATGTCCCCAGGCCGCGTTGATCTGCGTGAAGTTGTCGATATCGAACTTGATCAGCGCGATATGGCCCGGCGCAGCCGTCGAACACAACGCTTGCGCCTGACGCTCGAAGGCACGCCAGTTCATGAGGCGGGTCAGCGGGTCCGTGTCCGCGCTCAGCTCCAGCTCGCCGAGCAGTCGCGAGCGCTCCCGACGCAATTGCACCAACTCCACGGCATTGAGCCGCAGCACACGTAGCGCATCGAAGACGGAGATCACTTGCGGGTGCTTCATGGGTAAGCCGTCGCCCGGGACGGAAGCGTCCAGATTGCCTCGCGCGAGTGCGTCGACGAAACGCGTGGCCGCCTCGAACGGCAGCACCACGGTACGCCGGAAGTTACGCATGACTACGACGGTCACGAGCACCAGAAGCCCTTCGCCCACCGCCGTGAACCACAGCCACCGAAGCGCCTGCGAGCGTTGCGCTTCGACCTTGCGCTGTGCTCGCATCAACATGGCGTCGCGAAAATCGGTGATGGCGCTCATCGTCGGCACATAGCGGCTGGCAAACTCGGCCGTCGTAAGCGACGGCGGTTGCGGCTGAGCGGCCAGCGTACGCACAGTCGCTACGTAATGCAGACCGCCGCTGAAGTATTTCGTGTTCAGGGCATTGAGCGTGGCGGGACCGAGTTCCGGTGGCTCGATCACGCGCGCCGAGATCATGTCGCGAAGCTGGTCGATGCGACCGAGCGTACGTTCGATGGTGCGCTGGTCGGCTTCGGTGAGGGTCTGACGGGTCGTCAGTGCAGCGGTGAAGTGCGACCCGAGTTGGCCGGCGTACTCGCGCAGTTCGGCCGCGAGCCGGGCAAGGATGACGTAATGCAGTGCGCCGGGCGCGCCTTGCGACACGATGTCGATGCGCGATGAGGCTACCGGCGTGAAGTCGGCGATGACACGGATCATGCGGTCAACGGCGTCACGCACCGCCGCGTCGCTGCGCATCTCGCGCGGTCGCTGCACCAGTTGATCGACGTTGGCACTCGCGGCAGCAAGATCGAGCCGCGCCCGCTCGATCGTGCGCAAGCTGCCTGCGCACTGTTGGCAGCCGTCGGACGACAGCGCCACGAGTAATTCCTGGAGACGTGCGTTAGTCGCTTCGCGGGCATTGCGCAACGCAGTGACCGAGGCATCGGGTAGTGGGAGATCTGCGCCCAGCACCGCATTGGCCGGGCCGCGTTCGGCGGACGCCTTTTCCATCGCCAGCAACGTGGCGCGCAACGCATCGAGCGCAAGCGCGGCATCGCTGGCCTGCCGGTACGCGCCCCAGGCCCAGGTCAGCAGACCACTGCAAAGGATGACGACAGCGCAGACGACGGCGAGGTTCTGCAATCGGAGACGGCCGGTCAGCGAACCGGCCGAAAGTAACTTGCGCTTCATTGACGATGGCACCGTCGGCCACACGGTAGAGACTCCCACTGAGGCCGTGACGGCAAACACCGTGACGGCGGCACTCCGCAGCTTGCCGCGGAAACGTCGTGCCCGGCACTTGGCACATACGCTTGGCATCGCAAAACCACCTTCCGCAGGCGGGATTCGCGAGGCGTCATTGTCGCACAACGATATGCCGCCCCCCGCGTGGCTCCCTAAACTTATAGGTCGATCGCCACCTCGGTACCTTGCTTGATGGCACGCTTGGCATCGAGTTCCGCCGCCACGTCGGCCCCACCAATGACATGCACGCGCACACCGGCGTCCCGCACCCCCTGGGCCAGTTCCCTAAGCGGCTCCTGCCCTGTGCACAAAACTACGTTGTCAACGGACAAAACATGCGGCGTATCGTCAATCGTGACGTGCAGGCCCTCGTCGTCGATCCGGCGATACGTCACGCCAGGAATCATCTCGACGCCACGATGTTTGAGCGACGTGCGATGAATCCACCCCGTGGTCTTGCCCAGCCCATCACCGACCTTCGAGGTCTTGCGTTGCATGAGATAGACCTTGCGCGGGGACGTCTCCGGCACCGGGGGACGCAGGCCACCGGCGTGTGCGTATGACGGATCGATGCCCCATTCCGCGTAGAACTTCTCGGGTACCAGCGTGGCGCTTTCCCCCGATTGCGTGAGGAACTCGGCGATGTCGAAGCCAATGCCGCCCGCGCCGATCACGGCGACCGTCTTGCCGACGGCGGCCCCGCCGCGCAGGACATCGATATAGCTCAGGACCTTCGGATGGTCGATGCCGTCGATAGCGGGCGTGCGCGGCACGACACCGGTGGCCAGCACGACATCGTCGTAGCCGCCGGCGACGATCGAGTCGACCGTCGCGCGCGTGTTCAACTGGACCGTTACCCCGGTCGCGGCAAGCTCATGACGGAAGTACCGCAGCGTCTCGAAGAACTCCTCCTTGCCGGGAATGCGCTTGGCCATATTGAACTGACCACCGATCTCTGCCTCCGCTTCGATCAGGGTGACGTCGTGGCCGCGCCGGGCAGCGACCGTCGCGGCGGCCAGACCGGCAGGCCCGGCGCCCACGACCGCCACACGACGCTTGCGTCCGGCCAGCTCGATGCGCAGTTCCGTCTCGTGACAGGCCCGCGGATTGACCAGACACGACGTGATCTTGCCGCTGAAGGTATGGTCGAGACAGGCTTGATTACAGCCGATGCAAGTGTTGATGTGCTCGGCACGATTTGCGGCAGCCTTGTTCACGAACTCCGGATCGGCCAGCAGCGGACGCGCCATCGACACCATGTCGGCTTCGCCGTCTGCCAGGATTCGCTCGGCGACGTCAGGCGTATTGATGCGGTTCGTCGTGATGAGCGGAATGCCGACATGTCCTTTGAGCTTGCCGGTCACCCACGCGAACGCCGCGCGCGGCACGCTCGTGGCAATCGTCGGGATACGGGCCTCGTGCCAGCCAATGCCGGTGTTGATCAGCGTCGCACCGGCCGCTTCAACGGCACGCGCGAGTTTCACGACTTCGTCGAACGTCGAACCGCCTTCGACCAGATCGAGCATCGACAGTCGATAGATGATGATGAATTCGCGCCCGACGCGCTCACGCACCCGTCGCACGATCTCCACCGGAAAACGCATGCGATGCTCGAAGCTGCCGCCCCAGCCATCCGTGCGATGGTTGGTCCGTGCGGCAATGAATTCATTGATCAGATACCCCTCGGACCCCATGATTTCCACGCCGTCGTACCCGGCGCGCTGCGCCAGCGCGGCGCAATTCACGAAGTCCTCGATGGTCGCTTCGACCTCATCGGCGGTGAGTTCACGCGGTTTGGCCGGCGTGATGGGCGCCTGCAGGGCGCTGGGCGCCACGAGATCGGGATGGTAGGCGTAACGACCGAAGTGCAGAATCTGCATGGCGATCTTGCCGCCCGCCGCGTGTACCGCCTCGGTCACCACGCGGTGCTTGTCGGCCTCGTCTTCGGTACTGAGCTTCGCGCCACCGGCGTACGGGCGCCCCGCCTCGTTCGGCGCAATCCCGCCCGTCACCATCAGCGCCACACCGCCGCGGGCACGCTCGGCGTAGAACTCGGCCATGCGGGCGAAGCCGTTACGGGCTTCTTCGAGCCCGACGTGCATCGAGCCCATGAGCACGCGGTTGCGCAGCGTGGTAAAACCCAGATCCAGGGGCTGCATCAGGTGGGGATAGCCGCTCATCGTTGTCTCTCTCATCGTTCGGCGGGGTGCCGTGGGGTCTCTTATAGGCTGGTCTTGTTCCGGTTATGCAACCGGTTGCATAGTTCGACGATTCTAAGCGCGCGAGCGACTATGCAACACGTTGCATAGTGCGATTAGAGTCCCTAGACTAGCGGGCATGCCGCTCGCCCACGCCCTGATGACCTCGCTACTGGAAAAGCCCTACTCGGGATACGACCTGGCGCGCCGGTTCGACAAGTCCATCGGATTCTTCTGGCACGCCACGCACCAGCAAATCTACCGCGAACTGGCGCGCATGGAGACGGCCGGATGGATCGACTCGGCGGCAGCCCCGGACGGCGGTCGCACACGCAAACGCGTCTACCGGGTGCTCGACGCCGGGCGGGACGAGTTGCTCGCCTGGGTGGCCACGACCACGGAACCTGCCGATCTGCGCGACGACCTCATGGTCCGGTTGCGGGCCGACGCCGCTATCGGCCCGCTCGGTCTGGTGCCCGAATTGCAGCGCCGCTCAGCGCTCCATGCGCAGAAACTGGCGGCGTATCAGGCCATCGAAGCCCGGGATTTTCCGACAGATGAAACCGGCAGGCCCCTGACCCGTGAGGCCGCGCTGCAACGCCACATCCTCCGGTTGGGGGTGCGTTACGAACAGGGATGGCTCGACTGGACACGGGAAGCCCTGCAGTTGCTGGCGCAATGGGATGACACCGTGACCGAAGCCCGTCAGGCCACCTGACGTGGGCTGCGCGACATAGGAATTCGTCCCATTTTCTTGTCAACGGATGGGGTGTCTGGCGCGTTTAACGTGAGAATCGACGTTAAGCAGGTGTCCAGGCCGGACATTCCGGCCGACCGGCGAACGTCGCCGTTTTTCGCCCCACCCTAGGCATTCATGGTGTTCTCCTTCAAGCCCCTCAAGCCCTCCACGCTTTCCTGGCTTGCCAGCCGTGCCCGCGCTGCCTCCCAGCGTACGGTGCTGTCGATGCTGGTTGCCGCTACGCTCCCCCTGGCAGTTTCGTCCGCTCACGCCGGCACGGTCATCGTGCTCGACTCCGGCGCCGCGCAACTCTCGCTGATCGATCAGGCGACGCACAAGGTCGTGGGCACCATGCCCACGGGCAAAGAGCCGCATCACCTGATGATCACGCCCGACAAACGCTCGCTGATCGTGGCCAACTCGGTCTCGAACAGCCTGATGTTCCTCGATCCGAACACGGGCAAGTTCCAGCGTCAGGTCGCCGACATCGACGATCCTTATCAGTTGGGCTTCTCGCCCGACCGCAAGTGGTTCGTCACCGCGGCACTGCGCCTCGATCGCGTGGATCTGTATCACTACGACGGTGAAAACGTCACGGTGGCCAAGCGCATTCCGCTGGCCAAGACGCCGAGCCACATGACGTTCTCGTCCGACAGCAAGACGGTGTTCGTCACGTTGCAGGATTCGGGCGAGTTGGTCGCGATCGACCTGCCGACGCAGAGCGTCAAATGGCGCATGCCGGTGGGCAAGACGCCGGCCGGCCTGTGGATGACGCCGGGCGACAAGTATCTGCTCGTTGGCATGACTGGCGAGGACGACGTCGCAGTGGTCGACTGGCGCACGCAGAAAGTCGTCAAACGCATTCAGACGGGACGCGGCGCGCACAACTTCCGCTCGCTCTCCGACGGCCGCCACATTGCCGTGAGCAACCGGGTCGAGAGCACCATCAGCATCATCGATTACGAAACGCTGACCAAGGTTGCCGACATCACCGGTCTGATGCCGGGGCCGGACGATATGGAATTGTCCGCAGATAAACGCTATCTTTGGGTAACGTTCCGATTTGCGCGCCACGTGGGCGTGATCGACCTGACCACGCGCAAACTGGTCGATACCATCGCCGTCAACCGGTCGCCGCACGGCATCTATTTTGCCGAGCGTGCTCCGGTTCTCTCGCCGAACCCGGACTGACAGGGCCGACAGATGATTCAGGAAGCCATCAATTTCGTCGATAGCGGCATTTCTGCCGCCCAGACGCTCATCTACGTGGATGTGGTGCAGCCGTTGCTGTTCCACTTCAATCTGATGGGCTACGACGACGATATCTACGACGCCCTTTATCTCGTCATCATCGGCGTCTTGCAGGTCGGCCTGACGTACTTGCTGTTGCGTCCGCTCGAAGCCCTGCGCCCGCTCGAACAGTGGCAAGACCGCAAACAGGTTCGCTCGGACGTCATCTACACCTGGATCGCCAAGCTCGGCATTCTGAATCTGCTGTTCTTCGTGGTGTTGCAACCGGTTTTCAACGAGTTGCAGAGCCAGATGGTGATCCATGGGCTGCCGAGCGTCGATCTCGATGGCCTGTACCCCGGTGTGACGGATCAGCCGATCGTGTCGTTCCTGATGTACCTGACGGTGCTCGACTTTGCCGGTTACTGGTATCACCGCTGGCAACATCGTTTCGGCGTCTGGTGGGAGCTGCATGCCGTGCATCACAGCCAGCAGCAGATGTCGCTGTGGTCCGACGACCGGAATCACTTCCTCGACGACATCCTGCAAGCCGGTTTCTTCGCGGCCATCGCCCTCTTCATCGGCGTGCAACCCGCGCAGTATGTGGTACTCGTGGCCGTGGGTAACTTCCTGCAAAGCGTGCAGCACGTGAACGCCCGTCTGCCGTATGGCCCGGTGCTCGAACGCCTGATCGTGAGCCCGACGTTCCACCGTCGCCACCACGCCATCGGCTACGGACATGAAGGCACGCGCTACGGCTGCAACTTCGGGGTGCTGTTCCCGTGGTGGGACATGCTGTTCCGCACGGCGTCGTGGGAGCGCACCCTCGAGCCGACCGGCATTCGCGACCAGTTGCCCGCACCGGAAGGCCGTTCGCGCCGTTATGGCATCGGGGTGATCGCACAACAGGTGCGTGCGCTCGGGCGCATTGCCAAACGCATCGTGCCGCGCCGGACGTCCGGTCGTCAGCCGGTCTGAGCCCCGCCCGGGTGGTTCGCCACCCGGTACGAAGGACGCAATGCCTTCCAGCCGCTTACCGGCGGCGCTGCGGTAACACGATGTAACAGGGGGAGAATCGCCGGATCGCGCCCCTCCTCCTGCCTCTCCATCCGGCGTGCTTGCCCCTTCCCCAATCCGCAGAATCGGCGCTTTTACGACGATTTTCCAGCGATTCCCCCTCGTTTTTTGCATTTCGACGTTCTCAGACGGGCATCGAGCGCACCGCGCGCGATGTCCGCTTCGTCATGCCCCCCATCGCTCGTTTCGCCAGGCCGCGCGTAACACGCCGTAACCTCGGACACCCCCGCCTGATACCAAGTCCGACTCCCTCGTCGCTAGACTGATAAACGTGGCCTCCCCGTCCGGGAATCGGCTCGATATCCCGGCAGGTCATCAGGCGGAGGCAGCCATGGAGCAAACGTCCAACACAGCAGTGCCACCCCAGCAACCGGCGCCCCCGAAGCGGCGGCGCACCGCGCTGTGGATCGGCATCGTCATCCTGCTGGTCGTGGCATGGATCGCATGGCACCTGTTGCACCGGCCAGCCGCACGGCGCAATGTCGCTCCGCAAATCGTCTCCGTCGCACAGGTGACATACGGCAGCATGCCGGTCACGATCACGTCGCTCGGCACGGTCACGCCCGAAGCCACCGTCACGGTCCTGCCGCAGCTTAGCGGCTACCTCACGCAGGTCGGTTATCAGGAAGGACAAGACGTCAAACAGGGCCAGTTCCTCGCACAGATCGACCCGCGTCAATACGAAATCAGCAAGGAACAGGCTCAGGCACAGCTCGCCAAGGACCGTGCGGCCCTCGCTCAGGCCAAAGCCGATCTCGCGCGCTACACGCAACTGCATGAACAGCGGGCGATTGCCGAGCAGACGTACGCCGATCAACAGTTCACCGTGGCGCAGGACGAAGCCGCCGTGAAAGCCGATCTGGCCAACATCAAGCAGTTCGAACTCGACCTGACCTACTGTCGGATCACAGCGCCGGTCTCGGGCCGCGTGGGCTTGCGCCTCGTTGATCCCGGCAACTACGTGAGCACCACCAGTACGACCGGCATCGCGGTCATCACCAGCGTCAAACCGACAACCGTGGAGTTCACCGTCGCCCAGAATGCCCTGCCGGCGGTAATGAAACGCTACCGCACCGGGACACCGCTGGCGGTCACCGTCTATTCGAGCGACAACACCGAGCAACTCGCCACCGGCACGCTCTACGCAGTCAGCAACCAGATGGCGACGGCGACAGGCACTGTCACACTGCGCGCCCGATTCGCCAACGACGACGAAGTGCTCTTCCCGCAAGAGTTCGTCAACGTGAAGCTGCTCGTCGACACGCTCGATCACGCCATGCTCGTGCCCACACCCGCGGTGCAAAGCGGCGCACCGGGGGAATTCGTGTATGTCGTCACGGCGCAGAAGACGGCATCGTTGCGCAAGATCACCATCGGACCAAGCGACGGGAAGCACACGGTGGTCACGAGTGGTCTCAACGCCGGTGAGACGGTCGTCACCGACGGGATGGATCGACTGAGCGACGGCGCGCACATTGCCTTGCCGGGCGCGGCAAGCGGCGCGGCGGCCAGCGAACCCGCCGGGGCGCATGAGGGACGTCAGGGGCGACATCGGAATGCGGATGCCTCCGGGGCATCAAGTGCATCTGCCGCCTCAAGCCCCTCGTCCCGATGACCCGCCCACGGCGAGCCATCTGGCCTGATCCGACGCCCCAAGGCACGCGCTCATGAATTTCTCGCGACTTTTCATCCTGCGTCCGGTGGCGACCTGGCTGCTGATGATCGCGCTCGTCCTCGTCGGGCTCGTGGCGGTGCGGGTGCTACCCGTGTCGTCGCTGCCGAGCGTCGACTATCCGACGATTCAGGTCCAGACGTTCTACCCCGGCGCCAGCCCTTCAGTGATGGCGACCACGGTTACGGCACCGCTCGAAGTGCAACTCGGGCAGATCCCCGGGTTGCAGCAGATGATTTCGTACAGCGCCGAGGGTTCGTCCGTCATCACGCTGCAATTCGATCTGGCGCTCAATCTCGACGTCGCGCAGCAGAACGTGCAGCAGGCAATCAACGCTGCGAACAGTCTGCTCCCCAGCGGACTCCCCGCGCCGCCGACCTACGCCAAGGTCAACCCGGCGGATCAGCCGATCATGACGCTGGCCGTCACTTCGTCATCCCTGTCGCTCACCCAGCTTCAGGACGCCGCCAACAACCGCCTCGCCGCCAAGATCTCGCAGGTCGCGGGCGTCGGCGTGGTCACGCTGGCGGGCGGCAATGTCCCCGCGGTGCGTGTGGAAGCCGATCCGCAGAAGCTCGCCGCCTACGGTCTGAATCTGGACGACCTGCGCACCTTGCTCGCCAACGTGAACGTCAGCCAGCCGAAGGGCAATTTCGACGGCCCGGAACTCGACTACACGCTCGACGCCAACGACCAGATCACCGATCCACAGGGTTATCTGGATACCGTCATCGCCTATCAGAACGGTAATCCTGTTTATCTGCGCGACGTCGCACACGTGGCGAAGGCCGCACAGGACGTCGAGCGCGGGGCCTGGTTCAACAAGACGCCGGCCATCGTGCTGAACGTCCAGCGCCAGCCGGGGGCGAACGTCATCGCCACCGTGGATCAGATCAAGCGGGCGCTGCCGCAACTCGAAGCGACGCTGCCCGCCGGCATGAAAGTCAGCGTGGTCTCGGACAGCACGGGCGTGATCCGCGCATCGGTGAGCGACGCCGCCTTCGAACTCGTGCTCGCGGTGGTGCTCGTGGTCGCCGTCATCTTCGTGTTCCTGCGCAACGTGCCCGCGACCATCATTCCGAGCATCTCGGTGCCGGTATCGCTGATCGCCACACTCGCGGTGATGTACGAGCTGGGATATTCCATCGACAATCTCTCGCTCATGGCGCTCATCATCGCGACCGGGTTCGTGGTGGATGACTCTATCGTCATGATCGAGAACGTGGTGCGTTACCTCGAAGCCGGTATGGCGCCGCTGGAAGCCGCGCTGGCCGGGGCCGGTCAGATCGGCTTCACGATCATGTCGCTCACGATTTCGCTGATCGCCGTGCTGATCCCGCTGCTTTTCATGGGTGGGGTCATCGGGCGGTTGTTCGGCGAATTCGCCGTGACACTCGCCGTCACCATCGTCATTTCAGCGATCGTCTCGCTCACCGTCGTGCCGATGCTCTGCGCCCGGATCCTGCGCGCGCAGGAGGCACGGCACCCCAGCCGTTTCGAGCGGGTGAGCGAGCGGCTTTTCGACAAGACGCTCGCCGCCTATGAGCGCGGCCTGCGATGGGTACTCGACCACCAGTTCCTGACCCTGATGGTTGCCATCGGCACAGTGGTGCTCACCGTCGTGCTCTATATCGTGATTCCGAAGGGGTTGTTCCCCGTGCAGGACGTCGGCGTGCTGCAAGGCATCACCGTCGCGGACAACTCGGTCTCGTATGCGGCGATGGTCAAGCGGCAGACCGCGCTGGCCGACGTCGTGCTGCAAGACCCCGACGTCACCTCGATCACGTCGTACGTCGGCATCGATGGCATCAACACCACGCTCAACAACGGCCGCTTCCTCATCAACCTGAAAGCGCGCGACGACCGTTCGGAGACTGCCGTCGAGATCGGCCGCCGCATCCAGCAAGCCACGGCGAAGGTGCCCGGCATCAAGCTTTACGTGCAGCCCGCGCAGGATCTGACGCTCGACACCACGGTTTCGCCCAACCAGTACAAGTTCGTACTGCGCGGCCCCGATCAGGCGACGCTCGCGCAGTACGTGCCACCGCTCATCGCCCGCCTGAAGCAGATCTCGTCCATTACCGACGTCGCGAGCGATCTCGACACCAGCGGCCTGTCGATTCAGGTGGAAGTGAACCGGCAACTGGCGGCGCGTTACGGCATTACGCCCGCGACCATCGACAATGCCCTGTATGACGCGCTCGGCCAGCGCATCGTGTCGACGATCTTCCAGCAGTCGGCACAATACCGGGTGATTCTTGTCGCCAAGCCCGACTCGCTGAACACGATCCAGTCGCTGGGCACCCTCTATCTGCCGAGCCAGACGAGCGCGAGCGGTCAGGTGCCGCTCTCGGCCATCGCGCAACTCAAGGTGGTGCGCACGCCGCTGGCGATCAGCCATTTGCAGCAATTCCCGGCAGTGACGGTGTCGTTCAATCTGGCGCTGGACGCCTCGCTCTCCAGCGCCGTCAAGGAAATCCGTAGCGCCGAGCAGGCGGTGCATCTGCCGCCGTCGGTGGCATCGTCGTTTCAGGGCGCGGCGCAGGCGTTCGAGGATTCGCTCTCGAGCGAGGTCTATCTGCTGGTGGCCGCGCTCGTGGCCGTCTATATCGTGCTGGGCGTGCTGTACGAGAGCTTCATCCATCCGGTCACCATCCTGTCGACCCTTCCCTCGGCCGGTATCGGCGCCCTGCTGGCGCTGATGCTCACCGGCAGCGATCTCGACGTCATCGGCATCATCGGCATCGTGCTGCTCATCGGCATCGTCAAGAAGAACGCGATCATGATGGTCGACTTCGCTCTCGACGCCGAGCGCTCGCAGCACAAGCCACCGCGTGAGGCCATTTTCGAGGCGTCGCTGCTGCGCTTCCGGCCGATTCTGATGACGACGCTCGCGGCCATGCTCGGCGCGCTGCCCATGCTGCTCGGCTCGGGCACCGGCTCGGAACTGCGGCGTCCGCTGGGGCTCGCGATCATCGGCGGGCTCACGCTCAGCCAGTTGCTCACGCTGTTCACCACGCCCGTCATCTACCTGTATTTCGACCGGCTCGCCGCGCGCGTGCGTGAGCGCCGGGAGCGGCGCAAGCAGTTAGCCGCCGGCCGACCGGGCACCTCGGACAAGCCGGAGGGCACGCAAGACCCGGGGAATACGGGAGACCAGCCGTGAACCTCTCGGCCCTGTTCATCAAGCGCCCGGTCGCGACCACGTTGCTGGCCGTTGCGGTGCTGATTTCAGGTTGTCTGGCGTACCTGCGGCTGCCCGTGGCGCCGCTGCCCAACGTCGCCTTCCCGGTGATCGCCGTGCAGGCGAGCATGGCGGGCGCGAGCCCCGAGATCATGGCGTCGACCGTTGCCGAGCCGTTAGAACGCCGACTCGGGGTGATCGCCGACGTGACCGAACTGACCTCGACGAGCACCGTCGGCTCGGTCTCGATCCCGGTCGTCTTCGGTCTGAAGCGCGATATCGAAGGTGCGGCGCGCGATGTCGAAGCCGCGATTCAGGCCGCCAGAGCGGACTTGCCGAGCACGCTGCGCAGCAATCCGAGCTACCGCAAATTCAACCCGGCCGACACGCCGGTCATGGTCATTGCCCTGACGTCCGCCACGCTCACGACCGCACAGCTCTACGACTCGGCCGACTCCGTCATCCTCCAGCAACTCTCCCAGGTGGACGGCGTCGGCCAGATCACGGTGGGCGGCGGTGCGTTGCCGTCGGTACGGGTCGAATTGCAGCCGGGCAAGCTCAACAGTTACGGGATCGGACTGGAGGACGTGCGCGCTGCCCTGTCCTCCGCCAACGCGAACAGCGCCAAAGGCCATCTGGATCAGGGCGATCAGCGCTTTCAGGTCACCTCGAACGACCAGATCAGCAAGGCCGACGGTTACAAGGATCTCGTCGTCGCCTATCGTAACGGCGCGCCGGTGCTGCTGCGCGACGTGGCGCTCGTGCGCGACAGCAACGAGAACATCCGCAATGCCGGGCTCTTCAACAACCACCCGGCAGTCCTGGTAATCGTCTATCCGTCGCCGGGCAGCAATGTCGTCAAGACGGTGTCGCAGATCCGCAAGATCCTGCCGCTGGTCGAAGCCACGCTGCCGCACGACATCAAGGTCAACGTGGCGCTGGACCGCTCGGTCTCGGTCGAGGCGTCGCTGGGCGATACGGAACGCACACTGGTGCTGGCGGTGCTGCTCGTGATCGGCGTGGTGTTCGTGTTCCTCCGCTCGGCGAACTCGACGCTGATCCCGGCGGTCGTCCTGCCGCTGTCGATCATCGGCACCTTCGGGCCGATGTACCTGCTCGGCTACAGTCTGGACAACCTCTCCCTCATGGCGCTGACCATTGGGACAGGCTTTGTCGTCGACGATGCGGTTGTCGTCATGGAAAACATCGTGCGTCATCTGGAGCTGGGCGTCCCCCCGAAGGAAGCCGCCCTGCAAGGCGCGGGCGAAGTGGGCTTCACCGTGCTGTCGATGAGCCTGTCGCTGATCGCCGTCTTCCTGCCGATCCTGCTCATGCCGGGCATCGTCGGCCTGCTGTTCCACGAATTCGCCGTCACCCTGTCGATCGCGATCCTGATCTCGATGGTGATCTCGCTCACGGTCACGCCGACGCTGTGCGCCTATGTGCTCACCCGCGAGTCGGCCGTCTCGCAGGCCCGGTGGTCGACGTGGATCGGCCGCCAGTTCGATCGTTTTCGCGACGCCTACGCGCGCTCGCTCACGGCAGTGCTCGACCATGCCGGTCTCGTCGGTCTGGTGATGCTGGGGTTGCTCGTCGGCAATCTCTTCCTGTTCCGGCTGCTGCCTGCCACCTTCTTCCCGGAGCAGGACACCGGCATTCTGATCGGTCAGATCATGGCCGATCAGAGCATCTCGTTCCCGGCCATGCGCAAGAAGCTGGAACAGTTGCAGACCATCGTCCAGACCGACCCCGCCGTGGCCTCCGTGGCCGGCTTCACCGGCGGACGTTCACTCAACTCCGCCACCGTGTTCGTGCAACTCAAGCCGCTCGCCGAGCGGCACCTGTCGGCGGCAGCGGTGGTCAACCGGCTACGCCCCAAGCTCAATGGCGTCTCCGGCGCGCGCCTGTTCCTGCAGGCGCAGCAGGACTTGCGCATCGGCGGAAGACAGTCGGCGGCCGAATACCAGTACACGTTGACGAGCGACGATGCGCAGGCGCTGTATCAGTGGGTGCCGAAGCTCGTCACCGAGTTGAGCAAGCATCGGCAGACGGTGCTCGACGTGAACACCGATCTCCAGCAGAACGGTTTGCAGATGTACGTGAACATGCATCGTCAGACCGCCGCACGCTTCAATCTGCAACCGAACCAGATCGATAACGTGCTGTACGACGCCTTCGGGCAGCGCACCGTCTCCACGATTTACAACCCGATCAATCAGTACTTCGTCGTCATGGAAGTGTCGCCCGAGTATTGGCAGTATCCGAACTCGCTCGACCAGATCTATCTGAGCACTGCCGCGGGTAACGCCAGCGGCACGGGGCAGACGCAGATGTCCGGCAAGACCGTCAGCGGCGCGAGCGCGAAGTCTGCGGCCTCGGGCACCAATGCGCTCAACGCCAATGCCGTGGCCAACCAGCAGAACAACGCGATCTCGAACAGCCGGGGAGGCAACTCCAGCGGAAGCGCAGACAGCACGGCCCCCGAGACGATGGTGCCGCTCACCGCGCTCGCGAGCTTCACGGCGCGGCACACGGCCACGCAGGTCAACCATCAGGGCGGCATGGTCGCGGCCACCGTTTCGTTCAACCTCCCGGCGGGTGGCTCGCTGAGTCAGGCGCAGGTCGCCATCGACGACGCCGCGCGCGCCATCGGCATGCCCGCCTCCATCCACGGCGCGTTCGCGGGCGCGGCACAGGCGTTTTCGCAGTCGATGGGCACGGTGCCGCTGCTCATCCTCGCGGCACTCGGTGTGGTGTACATCGTGCTGGGCGTGCTGTACGAGAACACGATTCACCCGCTGACCATCCTTTCGACGTTGCCGTCAGCGGGCATCGGCGCCACGCTCGCCCTGCTGATCTTCGGCACCCCGTTCTCCGTCATCGCGCTGATCGGCATGATTCTGCTCATCGGCATCGTCAAGAAGAACGGCATCATGATGGTCGACGTCGCCATTCAATTACAGCGCCGGGACGGCATGCCTGCCAAGCAGGCCATTCACGAAGCCGCGGTCGTGCGGCTGCGCCCCATCATGATGACGACGTTCGCCGCCGTGCTCGGCGCCGTACCGCTCGCCATCGCGCTGGGTCAGGGGGCGTCGTTGCGCCAGCCGCTCGGCGTCACGGTCATGGGCGGCCTGCTCCTGAGCCAGGTCTTCACGCTTTACACGACGCCCGTCATCTACTTGTATCTGGACCGCCTGCGCGCGCGGCTCGCACGCTGGTCCACGCGCCTGCCCTGGCATCGCGATCCCGGCCCGGAGGTTCGATCATGAGTTGGTTCGCAAAGGCATATCGCATGCCCCTGGCGCCTATTGCGCGCACTTCACTCGCTTCACGCACTTCACCCCGTACGCGTAAATCCCCGACGCAGGTGACGCTGGCCTGCGCCGCTATGCTGGCGGGGCTCGCGTCACTGGCCGGCTGCGCTGTCGGCCCGGACTATCAGCGCCCGCTCGTCGATATGCCGACCCACTACACCGAACTGGCTGGCTGGACGCAAGCGCGTCCCGACGCCGAAGGGCCGAAAGGCCAATGGTGGACGGCCTTCCACGATCCGCTGCTGGACACGCTGGAGCCGCAGGTTGAAGTCTCCAACCAGACCGTGCGACAAAGCTACGCCAACTATCAGCAGGCGCTCGCCGAAGTGCGTCAGGCCCGCGCGGGGCTGTTCCCGACGCTCGGCATCGACGCCTCGGCCAGCCGTTCGCGCGGCAGCAGCGGCGGCGCCAGCACGTCCGCGGCACTGGCCTCGCGTAACGGCGCGAACATCGTGAGCTCGGCCGCGACCGAAGCCAGCGTGAGCTGGGCGCCGGACATCTGGGGACAGGTGCGGCGCTCCATCGAGCAAAGTAACGCCACCGCGCAGGCCAGTCAGGCCACGCTCGCGAATGCGACGCTGTCCGAGCAGATCGCGCTCGCCAATGCCGTCATCGACTTGCGCATCACCGACGCGAACATCGATCTGCTGACGCAAACCGTCGCCGCCTACACGGAATACCTTCGGGTCGTGGCCGCTCAGGACCGGGCCGGAACGGTGCCGCCGTCCGACATCATTACGGCACGCACGCAACTGGAGAACGCCCGCGCCAGTCTGATCGCGCTCGGCATTTCGCGGGCGCAGTATGCCCATGCCATCGCCGTGCTCGTCGGCCGCAATCCGGAATCGCTGACGATTCCGCACAGCACTGCGTTGCCGCGCCTGCCCGACGTGCCCATCGCCTTGCCGTCGACACTGCTTCAGCGGCGCCCGGACATCGCGACCGCCGAGCGCCAGATGGCCGCACAGAACGCGGCCATCGGTGTTGCGCTCGCAGCCTACTACCCGAACATCACGCTGTCGCTCACGGACGGGCTGTCCGCCGCGCCCGTCGCGGGGTTGTTCAAGATTGCCAATTACGTGTGGTCGCTCGGCGCGAGTGCGTCGGAGACGATTTTCGATGGTGGCGCAAGAAGCGCCAAAGTCGATGCTGCGCGCGCAGCCTACGACGCGGCCGTGGCGAATTACCGGGGCACCGTCCTCACGGCATTGCAGGGTGTGGAGAACGATCTGGCATCGCTGCGCATCCTCGAACAGCAGGCGCAGACGCTCGACGAAGCCGTGCGCGACTCGACGGAAGGCGCCCGCATCGCAATGAGCGAGTATCAGGCGGGCACGGTGGATTACACGACCGTCGTCACCGCGCAGACGACGCAACTCACCACGCGGCAAAACGCATTGAATGTGCAGGAATCACGGTTGCTGGCCGCGGCGTCGCTCATCGGTGATCTCGGTGGCGGGTGGTCGGACGACGCGCTGGCACAGAACGGGCCGCCCGCGCTTCCCGACGCCAAAGCGACGTCAGGACCCGCGAATCAGGCGACGTCCGCCGCAAAGTGACGACATGACGCGTCGTCACTTCTGTCCGGCCGGTGTCGGTGGCGCACAGCAGCGCTGCACATTGACCGCCTTGCCACGACAGGCCGGCAGCGAAGGTGTCGATTTGCAGAGCAGCGCCTGCGACGGCCAACCGTACCGGAACCCTTTGTCGAGCATGCACAACTGCGCGGCGGCAATGTCGTTGAGCGGCATGACGTCTGACGGCATGTTCAATTCCGTGTAGCCGCAGGCCGTCATCTCCCGCTTCACTGCGGCGATGTCGTCGCCCGGACGTGTCCAGTAGGTGTAGGCGGGCTGAACCGTCTGTGCAGAGGATGTCGAGGCTAGCGTCGACGGATCGAAATCCGGGTCCGTGCCGAACGTCTTGCCTCGCGGCAAACCGGCGCAGGCAGGCAGACGCGGGAAATCCGTGCAGACGATTCGGCGGTCCTGATAGCGAAAGCCCCGGTCGATCATGCAGCGTTGCGCGCCGGCATAGTCGTTGAGCGTCATGTCCTTCGGCTCGACGTGTGCCGCATCGGGAAATCCGCAGGCCAGCATCGCGCTTCGCACGCCCGACGCATCGACACCGGGCTTCGCCCACAGTGTGTAGAGCGGTGGCGCAGGCTGAAACGGGCGCGTCGTACAGGCACTCAGCCCCACCGCGACGCCGACGAGCGCCACGCCCCATGCGAGCGCGCGCACGGACCGGTGCCCCTTTGGGGCGAATGATGGGGATCCCGCCGCTGCAAGCGCCATCCCGGGGCGCCTCAACACCTGAGCCTCATGACGTCTCCTTAACCGTAAGGCCTGAAATCCGGCCGATGGGGCACGCATTGTAACGTCCGGCACGCGTTGCGCGGCCTGCCTGAGACTTCAGCGCTTCTGCACCTATGTGCCGTTCATGCAGACGACCTTCAGCGCTTCGGCGCTCGATAAAGGTAAATCGTTGGAAGTCCTTGAGGCCGGTCTGCTGGTATTCTTCGACGCTGAACAGGAAAAAATGGGTGGTGCGCCGCACGGGTTGGGCCAAGCGGCTATCGATACCGTAGCCCGGTCGCACGGCGATCGGACCTGCCATAGGGCTGAAACATTAACCGGCGGCCACCCCGGATCGAACTCTGCGAATCATGGTGCATCTGCAATCCCACGCCGGCGACGCGCTCGCCGGCCATCACATCGCGTGGTACGTGTACGTGCTACGTGCTTTTCTCGCCCTGCTCGTGCTGGGCGTCTGCGCCTGGGGGGCCATGGCCCTCGCCTACCGCTGCCCCGGCCCGACGCTCGTGCGCTATCTCGTCATCGCTCTGTGGGTGTTGCTCGGTGTCGCGGCCCTCGTTGCACTGCTGCGCGTGCGCGCCGGCGTGCCGCTCCGGGGCTGGCCGCTGGGCTTTCTGATCGCCGCGATTCTGCTCATCGGGTGGTGGCAAACGATCCGCCCGTCCAACGACCGCAACTGGGCTGCCGACGTGGCACAACTGCTCGATTCACAGATCGACGGCTCGCGCGTCACACTGCATAACGTGCGCAACTTCGAATGGCGCACCGAAACCGACTTCACTCCCCGCTGGGAAACCCGCGAATACGACCTCGACAAGCTCGTCAGCGCCGATCTGGTCCTGTCTTACTGGATGGGTCCCGCGATTGCGCACACGCTCGTGTCGTTCGGATTTTCCGACGGCAAGCGCGTGGTGTTCTCCATCGAGATCCGCAAGAAGCAGGGGCAGAAGTTCTCGGCCGTCGGCGGATTCTTCAAGGACTTCGAAGCGACGCTGGTCGCGGCCGACGAGCGCGACATCCTGCGCGTGCGCAGCAACGTGCGCGGCGAGACGACCTACCTCTACCGACTGAACATTCCGCCGAAAGCCCTACGCGAGGTGTTTCTAGGCTATCTGGCACGCGCGCGCGAACTGCGCAGCGAGCCAGCCTGGTACAACACGCTCACGAGCAACTGCACCACCATCGTCTTCGAGATCGCGCGGCTCATCGCGCCCGGATTACCCCTCGACTACCGCCTGCTGCTGTCCGGCTACTTCGCCGAATACGCCTACGATCAGGGCGGCCTGACGCCTGGCTTCACCTACGCCCAGCTCCATGAGCGCGGCAATTTCATGCAGCGGGCGCTGGCCGCCGGCGACGCACCGGACTTCTCGACACGCATCCGTCAGGGCGTGCCGGGCGACGATCCGACGGTGAAGCCATGAGGTCCGCTCGCACGCAATCGGGGCTTCGTCGTGCCGGTGCGCTGGCCGCCGTCCTCTGGCTGACGGTTCTCTCGGGCTGCGCAATGGTGGAAGTCCGCTCCCTCGGCCCGGAGCAGTACATCGCCATGAAGCGCGGTGACATTCTGTCCACAGGCAAGCTCAGTACCTCGACCGACCAGACGATCCGGGTGGCCGGACTGGACGAAACGATCTGCGCCAAAACGTCGCTCGACTGTATCGATGCGCTGGGCCGCGCCAAGGAAATCGACGTCGACCGGCGACTGGCGGCCATGGCGGAGATCTCGATGCAGCTCGCCATCGCGCAGACGTCTCCCGGCGACAAGCAATGGAACGACGCACAGTTCGACCTGTGGTTGCGCGCCGCGCGCTACTCCTATGCCTACCTGTTCTATAGCGACCGCCCGTCGAGCGAGCGCGCGTTCGAAGACCGGCAGACGCAGGTGCGCGACTACTACAACTACGCCGTGCAGAACTTCGCCGTCGCCCTTTTCCGCCGGGTACAGCAAACGGGCAGCGACAAGATTGCCGGGTGGACGTTGCCGGTGGATTCCAGCAGCGTGCGTTTCGCCGGGAACCGCACCCAGCCGCGCGAAGTACTGCCCGCCTCGACGCTATCGTTCGCGGGGCTGCGCAGCCCGTATCGACGCGATGGCTTCGGCGCAGAACTCGTCGCCGTGCTCGACGAGAAGTCCGCCGCCGATGCACTCTCCGCGACCACCCGCAGCCCGGCGCCGCGCGGCGATGCTGCGACGGGGCCGGAGGATCATGACAACGACGACAGCGGCTCGCGCGGCGGTCTGAGCACCCGTGAGAGCCGCGCGTCACGCGACTTCCGGCGTGCTACCGATCCCAACGCCGGCCCTGTCTTCAGTGAGATGCCCTCACCCTCGCTCACGTTGTTGCTGCGCTTTAACGGCACGACCCTCGAAGAAGTGCTCACGACACAGGTCGCCACGCTGGTCGTCTACGACCCCTACCGGCAGACGTCTGTCGAGCTCAACCATCAGTTGGTGCCGCTCGCGGGCAACTTCACCGCCGGTTATGGTCTTTGGCTCGCGCGGTCCGGCTTTGCCGAGCAATCGCTGCGCACCCTGTTCGGGCGCGACCGGGGCATCGTGCGTCCCCACATCTATCTGATGCAGCCGTTCGATCCGGGACGCCGCGTGATCCTGATGCTGCACGGCCTGGCGAGCAGCCCCGAAGCGTGGGTGAACCTGGCCAACGAGATTCAGGGCGACGCCACGCTGCGCGAGCATTTTCAGGTCTGGCAGGTCTATTACCCGACGAATTCGCCGATCCTCGTGAACGCGATGGCCATTCGCAACGCATTCGCGGCCACGCTGAAAAACTTCGATCCGGACGGCCTGTCTGCGGCGTCGCATAATGCCGTGATCATCGGGCACAGCATGGGCGGCGTGATCGCCCGGTTGATGGTTTCCAGCTCCGATGACGATTTGTGGGAGACATTCCAGAGTCAATATCACCTGGACGATGAACAGATCGATCGCGCCCGCGACCGGCTCGACCCGCTGTTCGACTTCCGGCCGGTACCGCAATTCGAGCGGGCCATCTTCATTGCCGCGCCGCATCGCGGCACGCCGTTCGCCCGTAACCGGCTCGGACGCTGGGTCTCGAACCTCATCAAACTCCCCGTCACCCTGCTCTCGAGCATCGACGACGTGCTGCACTACGCGACCGGCTCGGAGGACAACCCGTCCGAGGGCAAGACACGTTACGTGCCCAACAGCATCGATCAGTTGCGCGATAACGATCCGTACGTGATGGCCGCCGCCGGACTGAAGATATCGCCAGCGGTGCAGTACCACTCGATCATTGCGCGACGTAGTGCGCAGGGGCCGCTCGAAGCGTCGAGCGACGGCGTGGTGCCCTACACCAGCGCGCATCTCGCGGGTGCCGAGTCCGAGCGGGTGATCGTGGCCGGCCACAGCGTGCAGGAAACGCCGCAGGCCATTCTGGAAATCCGCCGAATCCTGCATGAAGACGTCGACGAACTGGATCCCGTCAAACTGCCGGGGCGAGTGAACCCGTTCCAGCCCATCGATCCCCCGCCGCTGGCCCCGTCGCTGCCGGGCCGCCCGACGTCGCGCTGAGCGATCGCAGCTCAGGACACCGCGTTGACCTGAATGTGATAAACGCCCCACGGGCAAAGGGTGAACCGCTCCTTGAGCGGTTTGCCCGCCAGTGCGGGAATCGCAGCCGGGTCATACACCGCCCACAACGGCCCGAGTCCGCCCAGCGCGAGCGGCTTGTCGTCGATATGCGTGGCAAGCAGGAACCGGTACTCACGCACTTGCCCCAGTGTGGTCGCCACGACGTAGCCGTCGATGGCGCGCAGCAGCACCTGCGTTGCCGGATTCGACGGCGCGCCCGCCTGTGTAAGCACGTCGGCCAGACGCGGGCCGCGCAACGTATGCGGCTTGGCGTCGTATTCGAGCGTCGGACGGATCGTCTGGGCGGACATGCGCGTGAGCATGGCGAAGTCGAGCGCATATCCCGCATCGAATTGCACCAGTTGCTTGTGGAACAGTTGATCCAGTGCCGGATCGACGGGGCCGCGATTGTGGCGCTCGATCGCACCGGAAATCGTGACGAGCGGCGTCGACACCGGGGCGGACGACGCCCCCGCAGAAGGCCCCGATACACTCGATACGCCCGGCTTGGCGAGCACGGGCACCGATGCGCCCAGTGCCACGGCACCGGCTAGGAATTGACGTTTTTTCATGGCGAAGGAAGAAGCGGATGGCACGACGCTGGCGCGTGCGGCGAGCCGCCGCACAGTCGCACGAGCGTACCATTGATGCCCCCTGACCTGCCAACGTCATTGGCTTGCCAGGCGGCCTCACGCCATCAACGCCTTATTGAGTCAGCCGGTCGCCTTCTCGAACATGAAGTGCACCCGGCCGTCGCGGATCGGCAGAATGTCGGGCCGGTCGTCGCCCACTTCCGCATCGAGCCGGTCGTTGAGCAGCGCGTTCATCGCAAGCAGCAAAGCGCCATTGGCACGGGGCGACAGCGCGAGATTGTGCGACTCGGTCGGATCGGCGTGCAAGTCGTAAAGCTCCACGTCATTACTGGCGAAAAGCGTTTCGAGCGACGTCGGCCGATTGAACTGCTCGGGAGAGAAATAGCGCGAGAAGCGGTAACGCCCATCGAAAACACTGCGGATCATGCCGCGATGCCGGAAGTCGGGTTGACGCGCGATCACCCGCCGATGGATCTCCTCGATCGGCACGCCTTTCTGACGCAACGTTGCATACTCCTGTGCCAGCCACTCGCTGTCGTAGTACAGCAGCATCGCGTAATTGAAGAGTGCTGCCGGGCGCAGCGCGTCGACGGCCTGCCGCTCGGGGCGTCGCAGCAACGGCGTCAGGTCGTGTCCGTGTGCCGCGTCGCCTGCCACGCGGGCAACGCCTGCGGCGTCGAGCCCCGTCAATCCGAGCAGCGTCGGCGTGATGTCCAGATGCGAACTGAGGGCCGCGCATTGCTTCCCGCCCGGATAGGCCGGGTGACGAATGACGAGCGGCACGTGGTTCTGCTCGCGGTAGGCCGTCGGCCCCTTCCCCACGAGCTTGTGCGCGCCGACATGGTCGCCATGATCCGCACTCATCACCACGATGGTGTTCTTGTCGATGCCCAGCTCGCGCAGCGTGTCGAGCAGCTTCACCACGTGCGTGTCGCAATCGCGAATGCAGTTGAAGTAATAGTCCTGATAGACCTGGAGCCGCGCGTCGTCGAGCGGATAGTCGCCGACCAGCACGCCCTCGGCGGCGTTGTAGACACCGTGCGCGGCCGGACGCCCCGGCGCATCGTAGGCCTGCTTACGCGTGGCGGCGAGCGGCACATTCCAGTGCGCGTCGTAAATCGCATTCTTCGGGGGACGGGCGTTGCCCAACGTCGGCCCGCTGGCGTTCTGCGTGTCGACGCCTGCGGGATCGGTGTTCAGGAACATGGCGTCGTGCGGATTGACGAGGTTGACCGCCATGAACCACGGTTTCTGTTCGCTCGCCAGTTGTGCACCGCGTCCGCGTAGCCACGACACTGCCGACGATGTCGTCAGACCGTCGTAGGTGTAGCCGCCACGCACGCGTCCGATCAGATCGCCCACGCCGAAGTAGTCGTCGAAACCGTACGACTTGAACAGCGCGTTGTACGCCTGCGTCGGGGTGTCGTAGGGCGTGTGGTTCTGATGCAGCTTGCCGCTCAGATGCCATTTGCCCAGATAGGCGGCGTAATACCCCGCGTCCCGCATCATGTGACCGATGGTGCGAAGGTCGGTCGACATGTCCGGCTGCCACGGAATGCCGCAGTTATCGAATACGCGCGTGTGCTGAATGTGCTGCCCGGTGTACACAACGGAGCGCGACGGCGAGCAAACGCAGGCCGCGATCTGGTGATTCATGAACGTCACGCCCTCGCGGCGCAAGCGCTCCCGGCCCGGCACCGGGAACGGCCACTTGTCGAAGTGCCGCTCCTGATCCGTCAGGATGAACAGAATGTTGTAGCCCTTTGGCGGCGTGGCAGGCGCTTCCTGCGGCATCGTGTAACCGTCGTCGACATGCGGCTCACGGTGGCTGGACGTCGGTGCGGCCAAGGCCGAAGACGTCAGTCCTGCCGACGCGACCGCCGCACCGGCCTGCTTCAGAAAGCCCCGCCGCGACGGGTTCGGTCCTGACGATGGCGTTGAGGTGACGTCGTCGTTCGACGCTGCGGGGGACGAAGGCTTGTGGGGTGTCATGCGTCTCGCTCCTGAGAAGGCGCCAACGTCGTGCGACGCGTCGGCTACCGGATGGGAGTCTCATTATTTGGCAAGACTCAGTACACATCGATGAAAAGTCACGCTATATTCATTACCAAAATGACATCAATAGCGCGGCGTCGCTAAGTCTACCTACCCCTTGAATCCCTCACTCCCTTAGCCATGACCGAAGCGCGCCCCTCCCCAAGTCCGGACGCCGGGCCCCTCGCCCGTCAGATCCCGGCCGTGCTGCGCAAGCTACGCATTCGTGACCTTGAGACACTCCGGTGGCTGGGCCGCACACGCAGTTTTGCCCGGACGGCGGAGGCGGCAGCGATTACCCAGCCGGCGCTGTCCAAGTGGTTGCGCGAGATCGAGCAGGCGCTGGGCGTCGCGCTGTTCGAACGCACCACGCGGCGCGTCACGCCAACGCCCTATGGCGATGCACTGCTGGAACGCGCCGAGCGCATGCTGACCGACCTCGCGGGCGTGGCGCCCGCCATGCAGGCGTTGCGCGACGGGCTGGCCAAGCCCGTCAACGTCGGCATTCTTCCCGGTATGGCGAGCGTACTGATGCCCCAGACGCTCGCCCGGCTCGAACGCACCGGCCCGGCGCTACGCATCAATTTGCTCGAAGAGACGCTCGATCGCCTGCTGCCCCGCGCGCAATGGCACGAGATCGATCTGCTCATCTGCCGACTGGACGAAACCGCGATGAATGCAGGCTTCGGGGTCGTGCCGCTCTATGACGACGAGGTTCGCGTCTTCGGCGCGCGCCATCATCCGCTCGTCTCGCATCCGTCACCGGACTGGGCCGACGCTGCGCGCTACCCATGGATCGTGCCGCCTCCGGGCACGCCGATGCGCCGTGCCATCGATACCGAATTCGCACACCAGGGGCTGCCGCTGCCGCGCGTCATCATGGAGTCCGTCACGCTCATGACCAACGCCAGCACGGCGCAGGCGATGCCTTGCCTGTTCCTGGCATCACGTCTGGGCGTGGCGCGCTCGCCGCTGGGGGCGTCGTTGCATGATTTCGGTTTGCGGTTTTCGCACGTTGCACCAACGGTCGGCGTATTGCATGGTCACGCGCCGAGTGCCGCTGCACTCGCACTCATCGACGTCTTGCAGGACGTATCCCACACGCTCTCGCCCCCGTCTCGCGCGTCCTCCTGAAAGCACTCGGCGCCAGCGGCCCGGCCCCAGTCCCAAGGGCCGAAGCTGGGAAATCCCTCGAAGTGGGTCGGCGGGCGATCCTGCCGCCCCGTTTTCATCCGAGGCGCCTAAATCATCGAAACGCAACATCACTTGAAAAATCGCCGCTAAGTCATTGATTGTTTATAACTTTACGTGGCATAGTCGCGCCAGCGGGCGTTCGCACGCACTAAGTGTCTCCTAAGTTTCGCGCGCTATCGTGCGCCCGTGCCGTCCTCCGTGGTCGGCAAGATTTAGGCGTAGGCTGACTTGGCCACGCCAGAATGCGTACGGAAAACCATGCGGATATTGCTCGTAGAAGACGACTCCATGATCGGAGAGGCCATGATGCAGGCGCTCAAGGACGCCTCCTATGCGGCCGACTGGTGTCGTGACGGCGATGCCGCGCTGGCCGCCCTCGCCGCCCATGCCTACGACCTGATGCTGCTCGACCTCGGCCTGCCGGGGCGCGACGGCTGGGAAGTCCTGCGTGCCCATCGTGGCGCGGGCGGGCGTACACCGATCATCGTCGTCACGGCTCGCGACGGCGCCGAAGACATCATTCAGGGCCTCGATCTCGGTGCCGACGACTTCGTCGTGAAGCCGTTCGAAGTGGGCGAGCTGCTTGCCCGCATGCGTGCGGTGATCCGGCGTCACGCCGGGGTGGCCGTGCCGGTGCTGACCAACGGCGCGCTCGCGCTCGATCCCGCCACCCATCAGGCGACGTACGGCGAGAACAGTTGCGTGCTTTCGGCACGCGAATACGCGCTGCTGCATGCGTTGATGCTTCGCCCGGGCACGATCCTGTCGCGCGACGCCCTCGAACACCGCCTGTACGGCTGGGGTGAAGAGATCGAGAGCAACATGATCGACTTCCTGATTCACTCCATTCGCAAGAAGCTCGGGGCGGACGTCATCCGTAATATCCGTGGCGCGGGCTGGCTGGTGCCCAAGGCATGATGCGTTCCTTGCAGTCGCGACTGGTGGTCACGCTCTCGGCCTGCGCGCTGGGGCTGGCCATCGTTGCCGGTTTCGTCTCCTACGCTGCGGCGTTTCGTGAAGCCTACCGGTTTCAGGACGACCAACTGCTGCAACTCGCCGCCCTTGTCGATACACGCAATCTCGCCGGTGCCGACAGCGCCATGCACGGCCTGCCGATTCAGGATCACGACTATCGTCTGACGGTACAACGTCTCGGCGGCACGTTTCCGGTGACGTTGTCCGACGGCTTTCACACCGTCAACACCGGCGACCATACCTGGCGCGCTTTCGTGCGCACCATCGGACCGGAACTGCGCATCGTCGTCGCGCAACCGACCGAGGGGCGCAACGAGATCGCACGCAATAGCGGTTTGCGCACCGCACTACCGTTCGTCGTGTTCGTGCCGCTGCTCATCGCCGCCATCGTCTGGACGGTTCGCCGCGCATGGCGTCCCGTGCAGCAACTGGCTGCCGAAGTCGACAAACGGCGCGATACCGATCTGCGTGGGCTCGATACGCAAGGGGCGCCGACCGAGATCGAGCCGTTCATCGTGTCGATCAACCGTCTGCTGTCCCGCCTCGACAAGGCGCTCGACGAACAACGCCGGTTCGTCGCCGACGCCGCGCACGAATTGCGCTCGCCCGTTACCGCACTGGTGATTCAGTCGGAGAACCTCGACCGCGCACTCGAACCCGCAGGGCTCGACGCGGAAACGCGGAACCGTCTGACCAAGCTCAAGAGCGGTTTGCGACGCACCCGGACCCTGATCGAACAGTTGCTCACGCTTGCGAGAGCCCAAAGCGCCCCGATCGTGCCCGCCCCGCCGCTGGTGCTGCTGCCCGCCGTGCACGAAGCGCTGGAAGACGTATTCGTGCTCGCCGACCGCAAGCAGATCGTGCTCGATCTCGTCGACGCCTCGTCGAATGCCACCGCGAACCCGCCCGGACGGTCCGGCCTGCGTGTCGCCGGTGCGAAACGCGACATCGTCACGCTGCTGGGCAATATCGTCGGCAATGCCGTGCGTTACACCCCGGCGGGCGGCACGGTATCGGTGCGTCTGTCGTCGACCGCGAGCGATGTGATCATCGACGTGATCGACTCCGGTCCCGGCATCGATGCCGACAAGCGTGAGCGCGTGTTCGACGCGTTCTATCGCGCCACCGATCATCGCGAATCCCGCGATCACGGCGGCGAAGGCACCGGACTGGGACTGGCGATCGTGCGGGCCATCGTCGACAGGCTCGGCGGACAGGTCCAGTTGCAGGACGCCAGCGCGTCAGCGCCTCGCGGCCTGCATGTCCATGTCGCACTTCCGAACCCGGACAATCCAGACAATCCGCAGCACTCGCAAAGCACACATCACCCGGCCAATGGGACTACCGAGCCCACGCGGGGGGCTCAGGGGTTACAGTCTCCCGGCGCTCACAACAGTTAACCGCCTCATCACCTCATCCATCAAGACGGAAGCTTCGCATTCATGTCCACACGTCCTCAACGTGACGCCGGGTTAGAGCCCTGGCCGATTTCTCCGGCGGCCCTGCTGTGGCTGCTGATCGTGTTCGCGCTGGTCTGGTTCGGCGTGCTGAATCTGCGCCACCTGATCTCCAGCGACGAAGGCCGCTACGCCGAAATGGCCCGCGAAATGCTGGTCACGGGCGACTGGGTCACACCGCGCTACAACGGGTACCTGTATTTCGAGAAGCCGCCGTTCCAGACCTGGATGAACGCACTCACGTTCATGGTCTTCGGTCTCGGTGACTGGCAGGCGCGTCTGTGGACGGCGCTGACCGGTTTCGGCGGCGTGCTGCTCGTGGGTTATACCGGCCGTCGCGTGTTCAGCGCCCGCGCGGGCTTCTTCGCCGCCCTCACGCTGGCAAGCGCCCCGCTGTGGAGCCTGCTCGGTCACTTCAACGTGCTCGACATGGGGCTGTCGTTCATGATGACGCTGGTCCTGTGCTCGCTGCTGCTTGCCCAGCGCCCGGGTCTCACCGACACGCAGACGCGTAACTGGATGTGGCTGTGCTGGGCCGCGATGGGGCTGTCGATCCTGAGCAAGGGCCTGATCGGCGTGGTACTGCCCGGTGCCGTGCTCGTGATCTACACCCTGATTGCACGCGACTGGGCCTTGTGGAAACGCCTGCATCTCGTGAGCGGCCTGATCGTGATGCTCGCCGTCACCGTGCCGTGGTTCGCCGCTGTGATGTCGCGCAATCCGTCGTTCTTCGAATTTTTCTTCATCAACGAGCACTTCAACCGCTTCCTGAAGCCGGACCACAACCGCCCGGGCGCCCTCTGGTACTTCGTGCCGGTGCTGATCGTCGGTTTCCTGCCGTGGCTGTCGATGATCCCGCGCGCCTTCGCGGGCTCGCGTGCCGTGCCGCGTCAGGCGAACGGCTTCCGTCCGGTGTTGATGATCACGGTCTGGGCCGTCTTCATCTTCTGCTTCTTCTCGCTCTCGCACTCGAAGCTGATTTCGTACGTGCTGCCGATCGTGCCGGCCATCGCCATGCTGTTCGGTCTCGGACTGGCCGGCATGACCCGCGAGTCGCTGCGCAAGCACCTGATCGTGTCCGTCGTGCTGTTCGTGGCGACGATCGTCACGGGCCTCGTGTTCCTCTCGCATCACTCGGACAGCCGTAACACCGTCGAGGCCTACCATGCGTTCACGAACTACCTGTATGCGGCGAGCGTGGTCGGTCTGATCGGCATCGGCATCACGCGCTGGTTGAGCACGCGCAGTACCAAACAGGCGCTGATCGCCTTCGCCGGCACTTGGCTCGCCTTCGCGATGATCGGCGGCTCGGGCCACGAAGCGTTCGGACGCGCCAGCTCGGGGGTGGATCTGGTGCCGGCCGTGCGCGCGGAGATGGATCGACTGGGGCCGGACACGCCGTTCTACTCGGTCGGCACGCTCGATCACACGATGCCCTATTACCTGCATCAGCCGATGATCATGGTCGCGGTACAGGACGAGCTTGAGTTCGGCATCTCGCAAGCGCCGGATAGCTGGGTGCCCACGCTGGAGAAGTTCGTGGATGTCTGGATGGCCGATCCGAAGGCGCTCGCGCTGGTCGATCCGGAGAAGTTCACGGTGCTGGAGACGCTCGGCCTGCCGATGAAGGTCATTGCGCGCGATAACCGTCGCGTCATCATCGAGAAACCGACGGATGCGGCGTCCGCCAGTGGCGGCACGCCTGCCGATGCTCCCATAGCAGCTTCGGCAGCTTCGGCAGCTCCGACGGCGTCATCGCCCGCCGCCAACTGATCGGCAAAGCACAACGAAAAACGGCTGAGCACGGTACTTCCGTCTCAGCCGTTTTTCTTTTGGGTCAATGCTTTAACGCATTGACCTCAACGAATTACTTCGCTTTCTTCTTGACGCCCGCGGGCTTGGCGTTGCCGACCGACACCCCTGCCTCGGCCGTGAGCATCAGGAAGGTGAAGGTCTCTTCCAGATACAGACGAACCGTCGTGGCCGTGTGGTCGAGGTAGCCGATGGAGACGTCCTGACCGATGTGCATCTCGTAGTCGCCACCGCGCGTCGAGACGATACAACCGCCATCGATCGCCGGCGCCCAGATGATCTCGCCGCTCACGATGTGGCCGATGTGCTCCAGAATCGGGTAGCCCTGATCGTTCGCTTCCGCGACGGCCGTGTAGGCATCGGCACCCAGCAACACGCTGTACGGACCGTCGACACCTTCCAGACGCAGTTGTTCGAGCGCCTTGGCGATCACGGTCGGGTAATCGGCGATGTTGTCCGGCAGCGGTAGCACCGGGTTCGACGTGCCCTGACGCACGCCCGTGATGCGAGCCGCTTCATAGCCGTCGAAAATGGCACGGTCTTCGGCATACGCCAGCTTGATGGCGGCGTCCTTGGCCGGTTGCCAGTCGGAGTCGTTCGCACCGCGTTCGACATCGTCGATGGCTTCGCGCGACAGCTCGAACGGCACACGCAGCGCCACGAGCGGCTTCACTTCGCGCTGACGCGCGCCCACGCCGTCGAGCGGCGCATCGATCGACGTCTGATGACCGGTGCCGACGCCCGCGAGCGCCAGACCGCCCGGGCCTTTCACGTCGACCACACGACGGGCGGCCACCGTACGCTTGAATGTGCGGGCCACCTCTTCTTCGATCTGCGCCCACGCGGCGCTCGAAATGGGGGCCAGTTCGCGATGCAGGTTATTCATGCCTGAGAAACTCCTTTGAGCGATCCGATTTGCAGCGAGCCGTCCGCAGGTGCGGGGCTTGCCTGATGAGAAGCCTGAGCGTCGAGGACCTGCACGCCGGAAGGCTGTGCGTCGATCAACGTCTTGATAGCCTGACCAGCGCCGGCCGCAGCCGCCACCGGTTCACGTTCGGCCAACGATTCCAGCAGTGAGGCCGAGGGCACGAAGAACAGCCCGCCGGTCACCGCCGTGCTGAAGTCCAGCAAGCGATCGTAGTTACCGGGCGGCTTGCCGACGAACATGTTCTCCAGCATCTGCTCGATGGGCCACGGCGAGCGCGCGTAGCCAATGAAGAACGTGCCGAACTCGCCCGAGCCGGGGCGGCCGAACGGCATGTTGTCGCGCAGGATCTTCACTTCCTTGCCGTCGACTTCGAGCGTGGTGAGCGCGCTGTGCGAATTGCTCGGCTTGACGTCCTCGTCGAGCTCGACGTCCGAGAACTTGGTGCGGCCGATGATGCGCTCCTGCACCTCCACCGGCAACGCATTCCAGCCCGTCATGTCATGCAGGTACTTTTGCACCAGCACGTAGCTGCCACCGGCGAAGTCGGGGTCTTCGTCGCCCATTACCGTGAAGTCGAGCGCTTCCTGGCCTTCGGGGTTCTCGGTGCCGTCGACGAAGCCGATCATCGCGCGCATGTCGAAATAGCGGAAGCCGTGAACCTCGTCGACGACGGTCACGGCATCGCCCAGCTTGTTCAGCATGAGCGTGGCGAGGTCGAAGCACAGGTCCATCTGCTCTGCGCGGATGTGCAGCAACAGATCGCCGGGGGTGGCCGGGGCGTGACGCTTGCCGGCACCGAATTCGCGGAACGGATGCAGCTCCGCCGGGCGCGGGTCGCCGAACAGGCGATCCCAGGCGTTGTCGCTGAAACCCACCACGCATGACAGATTGCCGCTCGGCACGCGCTTGCCGACCGAGCGGACATACGCGGCGGCATCGGCACACCAACTGCGAACCGCGGCGTGTGCGGCTTCGTCGTCGCGAACGGTGGCGACGAGAAAGATGGCGCTACGGGTGACGGTGCCGGAAACGGGCTGGGGTTCGGGGGCAGGCTCGGGAGCAGAGGCGGGGCGAGAAATCGGACGTTCGATCATTGCTTTCCTGCTTGGGACTTGAGTTCTTGCCGCTGACGAGGGCCAAATCCGGTCGGCAAACCGACCGAAGGCTATCGGACAGTGACTTTTGGTGTGTCAACTTTATAACGCAACACACCGTAATATGCCACTCCCATCGACATCTCCGCTACCGGGCCCTTGTGCGACGCGGGTTTACGGGCGGTCGCATCAATTCTGTCAATTTCGCCATATTCGCGCCATTTTGGCGTTGGTGGCGCGCCCATAACATGGCGGCGTTCCTTCCGGTACCGGTGGCGCGCCCGCGTGCGCATTCACCGGACGGCCCTTGTTCCGTACGCCTGCGACTGCGCCCGAGCGCGTCTGAATCATGTGGATTGTCAACGTTGCGCTCAAACGGCCCTACACGTTCATCGTGATGGCCATTCTGATTCTGCTCGCCACGCCGCTCGCGCTCCTGCGCACGCCCGTGGACGTGCTGCCGGAAATCAACATCCCTGTCATCAGCATCATCTGGACCTATAACGGGCTGTCCGCGCAGGACATTGCCGACCGGATGATCTCCGGCAACGAACGCGGGTTGACGACCACCGTCAACAACATCGAGCACATCGAGTCGCAATCGTTGCCCGGCATCGGCATCATCAAAATCTTCCTGCAACCGACGGCCAACATTCAGACGGCCATCGCGCAGGTCGTCGCCGTCGAACAGGCGCAGGTCAAGCAAATGCCGCCGGGGGCCACGCCGCCACTGGTCATCAGCTATTCGGCCTCGTCGATCCCGGTCATGCAACTGGGTCTGTCTAGCCCGAGCCTGTCGGAGCCGGCACTCAACGACACCGCGCTCAATTTCCTGCGTCCCCAGCTCGTCACGATCCCGGGGGCGGCCGTGCCGTACCCGTATGGCGGCAAGACACGTCTGATCTCGGTCGACATCGACACGCGCGCCCTGCTCGCCAAGGGTCTCACGGCGCAGGACGTGGTCGCCGCCGTCAACGCCCAGAACCTGATCCTGCCCACGGGTACCGCCAAGATCGGGCCGCGCGAGTACACCGTCGACATGAACGGTTCGCCGCCGACGGTCGAAGGGCTGAACAACATTCCGGTGCGCACCGTGGCCGGCGCCACGACCTATCTGCGTGAGGTGGCGCACGTGCGCACGGGCTTCTCGCCGCAGACGAACATCGTGCGGCAAAACGGCCAGCGCGGCGTGCTCATGTCAATCATGAAGACCGGCGATGCGTCTACGCTGTCTGTCGTCGATTCACTCAAGGCGCTGTTGCCCGAAGCCCGGGCGGCCTTGCCTGCCGACCTGCATATCTCGGCGCTGTTCGACCAGTCGGTCTTCGTGAAGGCTGCCGTGCAGGGTGTGATTCACGAGGCGCTGATCGCCGCCGCGCTCACGGCGGCCATGATCCTGCTCTTTCTCGGCAACTGGCGCAGCACCTGCATCATCGCCATCTCGATTCCGCTCTCGATCCTCTCCTCGCTGCTCGCGCTGCATGCGCTCGGCCAGACGATCAACATCATGACGCTGGGCGGACTGGCGCTCGCGGTGGGGATTCTGGTCGACGATGCGACGGTCACCATCGAGAACATCGAGCGGCATTTACACATGGGCACGCCGCTGCATCAGGCGATTCTCGACGGGGCGGGGGAAATCGCCGTCCCCGCGCTCGTCTCGACGCTGTGTATCTGTATCGTCTTCGTGCCGATGTTCTTCCTGACCGGCGTGGCGCGCTACCTGTTCGTGCCGCTGGCCGAGGCCGTGGTGTTCGCCATGCTGGCGTCGTACGTGCTCTCGCGTACGCTGGTGCCCACGCTGGCCATGCTGCTCATGGGCCACGCCCATCCGAGCGATCCGAACGCCAAACCCGGCATGTTCCGTCGCATCTATCTACGCTTCGATGCCGGCTTCGAGCGCATGCGCGGGGCGTACATCGTGGTGCTGTCCACGCTGCTCGTCCGCCGCCGGGTCTTCGCCACGGGCTTCCTCGCGTTCTGCGTGCTGTCGATGGGGCTGGTGTTCGCGCTGGGCGCCGACTTTTTCCCGTCGGTCGATGCGGGCAACATCCGCATGCACATGCGGGCGCCGACCGGCACGCGTATCGAGGAAACGGCGCGTCTGGCCGACGAGGTCGAGAAAGTCGTGCGCGAAGTAGTCCCGGCGAACGAACTCGAAACCATCCTGGACAACCTCGGCCTGCCCTACAGCGGTATCAACCTCTCATATAGCAACTCGGGCACGATCGGCACGCTCGACGGTGAGATCCAGATCGCACTGACGCCGGACCACCATCCGAGCGCGACTTACGTCGACAAGCTGCGCGCCCTGCTACCGCAACGTTTCCCGGGCGTGGAGTTCTTCTTCCAGCCGGCGGACATCGTCACGCAGATTCTCAACTTCGGTCTGCCCGCCGCCATCGACATTCAGATCAGCGGCAACCAGCAGCTGGCGAACTTCGATGTGGCGACAAAACTGCTCAAGCAGGTGCGTCAAGTGCCGGGCACGGTCGACACGCACATCCAGCAACGGGTGAACTCGCCGACGATTCACCTCGACATGGATCGCACGCGGTTGCAGCAGTTGAACCTGAACGCCAATGCCGTCGCGCAGAACGTCCTGATTTCGCTCTCGGGTAGCTCGCAGACGTCGCCGGGCTTCTGGTTCAACGAACAGAACGGCGTGGAGTACAGCCTGTCGGTGCAGTCGCCGCAGTACCGCATCAGCTCGATGGACGATCTGCTGCGTCTGCCGGTCGCAGGCACGGCCAATAACGGCCAGCCCCAGTTGCTCGCCAACTTCGTGAAGGTCGAGCCGACGCAGCGCTTCGCCGTCGTCAGTCACTACAACATCCGCCCGGTCATCGACATCTTCGTGAGCGTGGAAGGCCGGGATCTGGGCAGCGTGGCGAGCGACATCGACAAGCTCGTGACGCAGGCGCGCAAGGATTTGCCGCGCGGCAGCCAGATCGTCGTACGCGGTCAGGTCAGCACGATGCAAAGCTCCTATCTGGGGCTGGGCATCGGCGTGGCGATGGCCATTGTGCTGGTCTACCTGCTGATCGTGGTGAATTTCCAGTCGTGGGTCGATCCGCTCATCATCGTGAGCGCCCTGCCCGCCGCCCTCGCCGGCATTGTCTGGATGCTGTTCCTGTCCGGTACGCGACTCTCGGTACCGGCGCTAACCGGCGCCATCATGACCATGGGGGTCGCCACCGCCAACAGTATTCTCGTGGTGGCCTTCGCACGGCAGCGCATGGAAGCCGGCATGGCGCCGCTCAAGGCCGCGCTGGAAGCGGGCGCCAGCCGGATTCGTCCGGTGCTGATGACCGCGCTGGCCATGATTATCGGGATGGTGCCGATGGCGCTGGGCCTCGGCGAAGGCGCCGAACAGAACGCGCCGCTGGGGCGTGCCGTGATCGGTGGACTGATGTTCGCTACGGTCTCGACGCTCTTCTTCGTGCCGCTGGTCTTCGCGGGCGTTCATACGCGACTGGCGCGCCGTAAGGCGCGACGAGCGGGCAACACCCCGGCACCGGCGCAAGGCGACAGCCATGACAGCACAGGACACTAACGACCGCGCTGGCCGCGCCAATCGTATCGCGAGCAACGAGTGCAGCGAGGGCATCGAACGAGATAGCGCGGCCCCAAGTGCCCGAGGCGCAAAAACCATCGCCTCACCTACCAGATATCAAGATTTGACGGGTTGAACGACATGACCGAGAAACATCACGCCGAACTGGCCATTCCCGAGCACGATCCTGCCGACGGCCGGCAGTTGCCCCCGCGTCACGGCGAATTCCGGCGCGCCAAGATCGCGCTCATCGTCGTCGCGCTGCTGCTGGTCGCCGGCGCGGCACGCACCACGATCTCCAACGCGCTGCAACGCCGCGACGTCGCCGATGTGACCGCACAAAACGCAAAGCAGTACGTGAGCGTGGTCACGCCGCAGGCCACCGAAGCCAGCGAAACGCTGCTGCCCGCCACGCTGCGCGGCGCCGTGGAGTCGCCGATCTACGCCCGGGCGACGGGTTATCTGCTGCACCGCTACGTCGACATTGGCGCACGGGTGAAGCAGGGCCAGTTGCTCGCCGACCTCGATACGCCGGAAATCGATCAGGAACTCGCACAGGCCATCGCACAGCGTAATCAGATCAGCGCCAGCCTCGGCCTCGCCAAGTCGTCGCTCGATCGCTGGGCAACTGCGTCAACGTGACGCCGTCTCGCAACAGGAGCTCGACGAGCGCCAGAGCACGTACACGCAGGGCGTGGCGAACCTCGCCGCCGCCGACGCCAACGTCAAGCGGCTTCAGCAACTGGAGTCGTTCAAGCGAATCGTTGCCCCCTTCGACGGTGTGATCACGCAGCGCAATGTCGACATCGGCGACCTGATCGCCGCAGGCAGCGGCAGCAGTCAGGCGCTGTTCTCACTCGCGCAGACCGATCCGCTGCGCGTCTACGTGCAGGTACCGCAGGCGTATGCGCAAGGCGTGGCCGTCGGCCAGCCGGTCATCGTCACGCAGGCCGAACTGCCGGGCCAGCACTTCCAGGGCAAGATCACCCATGTGTCGGGCGCGATCGACGTGACGACACGCTCGCTGCAAATCGAAGCCGCCCTGCCCAATCCCGACGGCAAACTGCGCCCCGGCGCCTACGTGCAACTGGCCTTGCCGAGCGCCGTGCAGGCGCACCTGAGTGTGCCGGCCAACGCACTGCTGTTCCGTGCCGAAGGCCCTCGCGTGGCGGTCGTCGACGATCAGGGCGTGGTGCATCTGCAAAAAATCGTGATCGCCAAGGATCTCGGGCAGTCGCTGGAACTGGCCGACGGCGTGTCGCCGACCGACCATGTCATCGTCAACCCGAGCGACTCCATCGACGACGGCGATCACGTGCAGGCCAAGGCGCTCGCCGTGAAAGGGGGCTCGGGTAGCAAGCCCAAGAGCAGCAACGCGAAGCCGCAGGGGGATCAGTCGTGAGCCCGGCCATTCGTCCGGAAGTCCGCACGCCGGGGCACCCGATCGTACGCCGCGCGCAACGTAGCGCGACACGACTTGCCGCGGCAGCGCTTTGCGCCCTGCTCGGCGCCTGCGCGGTCGGCCCGGACTATCATCGCCCCGAGGTCTCGACACCTGCCGACTGGAAAACGGACGGTTTCTGGAAGCTCGCACAACCGTCGCACGCAGCGTTGCAGCCCGACTGGTGGAAGGCGTTCCAGGAACCGGCGCTCGATGCGCTTGAAACGCAGGCTCTCGCCCAGAACCAGACGCTTGCCGCCGCCGTCGCGCACTACGATCAGGCGCAGGCGACGCTCGCCGGCACCTCCGCGCAACGGTTGCCGGAAGTCGATGCGTCCTTCGGGCTAGCGCGCCAGCGTATCTCGGCGAACCGGCCGGTGACGAGCTATTCGTCGAGCAGCATGTCGACGGTGCAGAACAACGTGCAATTGGGCCTCGGCGTCAGCTACGACACCGATCTGTTCGGGCGCATCCGACGTCAGGTCGAAGGCGCGCAGGCGTCTGCCGAACAGGCGGGCGACGATCTCGCGAACGCGCGCCTGGTGCTCACGACGCAACTGGCCACCGCGTACTTTCAGTTGCGTGCGCTGGACGCCGAGATCAAGGTGCTCGACCAGTCGGTCCTGTTGCAGCAGAAGGCGCTCGATTACGTCAGCGCTCAGCACGATCTGGGCGCGGTTTCGGGCCTCGACGTGCTTCAGCAGCAATCGCAACTCGATTCGACGCGCGTGCAGGCGCGTTTGCTGCACCAGCAGCGCGATCAATACGAGCATGCGATTGCCGCCCTCGTCGGCGTTCCCGCCCCGGCGTTCTCCGTGGCCGAGGGGCCACTGCCGAAGGCGTTGCCGCCGATTCCGCTGGGCGTGCCGAGCGACATCCTGCAACGACGCCCCGACGTCGCCTCGGCCGAACGCAGCATGGCCGCCGCGAACGCGCAGATCGGCGTAGCAAAGGCCGCGTTCTTCCCCAGCCTGATGCTCAATCCGGGCATTGGCTGGCAAAGCACCGAGTTTGCCAATCTGCTCTCCGCACCTAGCCTGCTGTGGACGCTGGGCACGCTCGCGTCGCAGGCCATCTTCGACGGCGGACGACGTCAGGCCAACGTCGACTTCGCCAGCGCCGGCTATCGCGGCGTCGAGGCGAACTACCGCCAGACGGTGCTCACCGCGTTCCAGCAAGTGCAGGACGGCGTGACCGGCCTGTCGGTGCTGGACGCCGCCGCACGGGAATCTCGCGCGGCCGTCGTCGACGCCGAACGTCTGCTCAGCCTCGCCAACGACCGCTACTCCGGCGGCCTGACGGCCTACCTGAGCGTGATTACGGCGCAGCAGGCGGCGCTCGCGAGCGAGCGTCAGGATGTACAGATTCGTGGCCAGCAACTCGTGCTGTCGGTCGCGTTGGTCAAGGCGCTGGGTGGCGGATGGCAACCGTCCGAGACCGCTTCCACCTCGTCGGCCGACGCTCCATCTGACTCGTATAATGCGCAAAGATGAGGGGACGACATGAAAGTACTGATCGTTGAAGACGAACAAAAGGTAGTGGACTATCTGCGCGCCGGCCTGACCGAGCAAGGCTGGGTGGTCGACGTTGCGCTCGATGGCGAGGAAGGCACGCATCTGGCGCTGGAGTTCGACTATGACGTGATCGTGCTGGACGTCATGCTGCCCAAACGCGATGGCTTCGCCGTGCTGGGGTCGTTGCGCGAACGCAAGTCAACGCCGGTCATCATGCTCACGGCGCGTGATCACGTGAACGACCGGGTGCGCGGCTTGCGCGAAGGGGCCGACGATTACCTGACGAAGCCGTTTTCCTTCATCGAGCTCGTCGAACGCCTGCACGCCCTCGCCCGCCGTACGCGGGTGCAGGAGTCCACACTGATTTCGGTCGGCGACCTGTTCGTCGATCTCATCGGACGCCGTGCCACGCGCGACGGTCACCGCCTCGACCTCACCGCCAAGGAGTTCCAGTTGCTATCGGTGCTGGCACGCCGTCAGGGCGATATTCTCTCGAAGACGGCCATTACCGAACTGGTCTGGGACGTCAACTTCGATAGCCACACGAACGTCGTCGAGACCGCCATCAAGCGCCTGCGCGCGAAGCTCGACGGCCCCTTCACTACCAAGCTGCTGCACACCGTGCGCGGCATGGGCTATGTGCTGGAGGTTCGCGAGGCGTAAGCTGTAAGCCCGCCTACGCGAACCTGCACCCGAACGCTACCGTGAAACACTCGATCTCCCGCCGCCTTGCCGCCATGTTCGCCGTTGTGGCGCTGTCGGTGTTCGCGCTCGTGGGCGCGGCGTTGTATCTGGTGTTACGCGTGCAACTGGAGCGTCACCTGCGCGAGTCGCTCGACGACCGTGCACAGATCGCCCACATCATCGTCTATCACGGCGGCACCCCCGAGAAGTGGCAGATCGTGCGGGAAAAACTGAGCGACATGACCCCGCGCGACGGCACCACGACCTATTCGGTCACCAGCGACGACCCGCGATACACGTTCGGCACGCCCGTGGGCGGCATGTTCGTCAAGCGACTGTCCAACGGGTATGTACGGTTAAGCCCCGACAACGGCGGCGACGACATGCTGACCACGCGCGAGATTCTGCCGCCCTATGGCACGCGTCCTGCCGTCGTCCTGCAAGTTGCCGCGAGCTACGCCCCCAACGAGCAGACGTTGCGGGCCTTCGGCCTGAGTCTTGCCGCGCTCTCGGGGCTGGGCGCACTCGGCGTGCTGCTGCTGACCTTCTCCGTCACGCGTCTCGGCCTGTCGCCGTTGCGGCGGCTCACACGCGAAGCGTCCGAAATTCGGCCCGACAACCGGAAGCAGCGCCTCGTGACCCGCTCGCTGCCCGTCGAACTCGACGATCTGGCGCACTCGTTCAACGGTGCACTGGCCCGGCTCGACAGCGCTTACGAGCGACTTGAATCATTCAACGCTGACGTGGCGCACGAGTTACGCACGCCCGTCACCATCCTGATCGGGCAGACGGAAGTCGCGCTTACACGCGACCGGCCAGTCGAGGAATTGCGTGTCCTGCTGCAATCGAACCTCGAAGAACTGGGGCGCATGCGCACCATCATCAACGACATGCTGTTCCTGTCGCGCGCCGATCAGGGCGAACGCGCCACGGGCCTCACTGCCGTATCGCTTGGCAGCGAGGCCGCGCATACGCTGGAGTTTCTGGAGATTCCGCTGGAAGAGGCGCAGGTCAGCGCGCGTCTGCACGGCAGTGCGTTCGCACACGTCAACAAGGCGTTGTTCGGCCGGGCGCTGGCCAATCTGGTCATCAACGCCGTGGAGCATTGCGCGCCGGGCGCCAACATCGACGTCCGTATCTCGCCGAGACCGGACGACGCGCGCCAAGTGCATATCGAAGTTGTCAACCCGGGGGCGCCGATCCCGCCGGAAGTGCTCAAGCACCTGTTCGACCGGTTCTACCGGGCGGAGGCCTCGCGCACGAACAGTCGCGAGAATCACGGGCTGGGACTGGCGATCGTGAAGGCCATTGCCGAGATGCACGGCGGGACGGTATGGGCGCGCAGCGCAGACGGCTTCAACGCGTTCGGCTTTTCCGTGATCGCCAAGGCGGGCGGCAAAGACGACGACGGGACGCCTGCGCCGTCGCCTGCTACCGATGCGCCGTCATCATCGACACCGACATCACTGGCGCGTCAAACGCCGTGACGGCCGAGGTTGTTCGCCTGCGACATGGCATGCGGCGTGAAACCGGTCAACGTCTCGCCCAGGGCTTCCCGAGCGTAGGCTGCGGCCACCGTCATCTGCGCAAGACGCGCACGTAACTCCAGATTTTCCCGCTCGAGATGGTGGACTCGCCGCATGGCATCCGCCACATCGGCGCCATCACCGAGCGCATGATGACTCTCGGGCATGGCGTCGAGCAACGTCATGGCGCGCGCCAGATTCTGCTCCAGTTGCTGCGCCCAGACGACCCCGCCAGCCCCCGGCATCGAGCCAAAGGCAGGAATGGCGGGCGTTTCGAACATTGCGCGTGCCCGAACGATGGCCTTTTGCACCGTACCGGCGCTCGGACGGCGCGTCACGCCCGACTGCGCCATGAAACGCAGATAGGTTTGCGCACCGTAAATGCGGTGCGCGGCTTTCCACGCGTCCGCCAGGAACGCATCGAGGAAGGCGGGATTGTTGTGGGGGTGTGCTGCGTCCGCATCGCGTGCGGCACCAAGCAAGGCAGCATAGGTTGCATCGTCGAACTTCAAGGCGGACCGTGCCATGGCGATCTCCGGGTGCTTGCCGTATCAGGGGGGACGCTGTGCGCCGATGCACCGGATCGCGCACCGACAACACCACGTTGACGACAGTCATGCAGTCATGACGGCTACGGGCAGCGCGCCGCAGCCGTCAGACGATACCTCAGGGCTTCGGTGCCGATGCCGGAACCGGCGGGACTCGCGGCTTCGACGTGCGCTTGGCCGACGGATCGGGCGTCACGGCAATCGCAACGGCTTCGGTGTAATTCACCGTGACGGCGTCGCCGACCTTCACGCCTTCCAGCAATTTCGGATCTTCGACGTTGACGTCGACGGTGCGCTGCGGGCCGCGCAGCGTGACGACATTCGACTTGCGATCGATGCGCTGCACCGTGGCCACCACCTTCAGATTGCGTGCGGCGTCGGCAGCAGGCTTCTCCCCCGGTGCGGCGCGATTTGCGCCTTCAGTCACGACACGGCTGCGAATGCCGTCTCCCGGTGCCACGGAAATCGCGACGGAACGCTCGTACGCGACGATGATCTTGTCACCTTTACGCAGTTGCTCGAAGTTCTGCACCGCCGGGCCAACCAGAAACGTCACCGGTTTGCCCTGTTCGTCCGCGACTTTGATACTGCGATTCTTCACGTCGACGCCAAGCAAGGTCGTGCGATATTCGACAACGCCACCCGCAACGATCGGCGCCGGACGTGCCGCATCCTGCGCATGAACCACCGTTCCCAACGACAGCAGACCAGCCAACATCATGGCGTTCGCGAGCTTCATGGTGAGTCCTTTTGTTATCGAAGAATGCGATTCCCATATCCGGGATCGCAAATTAGTTAATTATCCGAACTAAAACAACGGGAATTCCCGACCGCGTAGAAACCCGTACGTTTCCATCGGATAGTAACAAAATAATTCAAAGCTGCAAGTTCGTTCTGAATTGCATACCAAATATCGCAATCTATTCTTGTCATTTAAATTGCCCGAATTTTTCCATACATGAACGAAGAATTCCCGAGTTATGGGGAAAATAAGTATCGCGATTTGATATAGATCAGTACTTCTCGTCAACTCCGGCAGCGACAGATTCACCACGAACGGAAAAACAGATACACCTTGTTACAAAAATACTTACGAGTTTCAAGTAATTCCTAATCCATTCGGATGATCTTTTCGAAGCTTGACAGTTTGCAATCCGAATTACTATTCTGATTCAATACCCTCCATCTAATGCCGCACAGGCATTGCTTTGCCGGTGTCGTGCCCGCACGTCGTTGTCGTCCCGTTCAATTTCAATATTCGAATGAGGTCACACAGTGCCTTTCCCCGACTCCCGCCGGGCTTCCCGGCCGCACCTCCCCCTTGCCGTTGTGGTCACCCTGCTGACCGGGGCTCTGCTTGGGGCCGCGCCCGTGCTGGCCCAGGCGCCCGGATCAGACAGCTCGACACCGGCTCAGGCGATGCCGGAAATGCAGCAAGGAGCGGTCGATGCGCTCACGAAAATGAGTCGTTATCTGCGGTCGCTCAAACGCTTTCATGTCGATGCCGATACCGTGACGGATGCCGTGTTGAGCACCGGACAAAACATCGGCTTCCTGCATCACACTGCGCTTTCCGTTCAACGCCCCGATAAAGTGCGTGCCGTGGTCAGCGGACAGGCGCGCCATCGTGGCTTCGTATACGACGGCAAAACCTTCACGCTTTACGAGCAGTCGCAGGGCAAACGTTTTTACAGTCAGGTTGGCGCGCCACCGACTATCGATGCATTGATTCGCGATATCGATGAGAAGTACCAGGTCGGCATGCCGCTCGCGGATCTTTTCTATTGGGGAATGGATCCCGACGATGCGGCGCAATTGCGCTCGGCACTGTTTATCGGGCTTGACCGGGTCGGTGGCGAATGGTGCAACCACTACGCGTATCAGCAACCCGATGTCGATTGGGAATTGTGGATCAGCGCCGGCTCGCGGCCGCTGCCGTGCCGTTTCGTCATCACGGATACGTCGCAACCGTCACGCCCCCGGCACTCGGTGAATTACCGCTGGAATGTGAACCCGACCTTCCCTGCGGGCACATTCACCTACACCGCACCGGCAGGCGCGCAACGTATCGAAATGCGCCCGCCGTCGGCCGCAACGCAAGACGAACCGGTGGCGGGAGGTCAGCGATGATGCGAACGACCTCACGTCCAACGGCCACAGCCGATTCGCGCAAACCACGCATCGCTGCCGTGGCCCGTGCCACCTGTCTGGCCGCCGCTGCGATACTCGTCCTGACGTCGACGGCCAGCCATGGCTTCGGTTTTCGCGGCGGTGCGCGCACCAGCCTTCACGGCGGTGGCGGCGGTTTCCACGGCGGCAGCGTTCAGGGGGGCGGTGCGTCCCATCAGGGCAATCTGAGCGGCGCCACACGAGGCGGCATGCCAGCACATGCCAATACCGGTGGCCCACCAAATGGCGGCGGGCAATCCCACGCCGGTGGGCAGCCTCCGGGGCCGGGACCACAACCCGGCCCGGGCCCGCACCCAAACCCCGGACCCGGACCAAGTCCTTCGCCGAATCCCGGCCCCGGGCCGCACCCACCCGGGCCACCGCCCGGGCCGGGGCCGGGACCCGGACCTGATCCCCATCCCCCGGGCCCA
>NZ_MAOS01000051.1:0-56975 GCF_001721285.1 Pandoraea sp. ISTKB | reverse complement strand
TTTGGCGGAGCGGACGGGGCTCGAACCCGCGACCCCCGGCGTGACAGGCCGGTATTCTAACCAACTGAACTACCGCTCCCCAAGATCTGGAACTGGTGGGTGCTGAGGGGCTCGAACCCCCGACCTACGCCTTGTAAGGGCGCCGCTCTACCAACTGAGCTAAGCACCCGTTCCTGATTTTGTCTTGTTGTTACTGCCTCCTGCCGAAGCAGGAAAGCTGGTTAGTTTACATTATCTTTGAGATCTTTGCCAGGGCGAAATTTCGGAACCTTTGCCGCCTTGATCTTGATGGCTTCCCCAGTGCGAGGATTGCGACCCGTTCGGGCAGCGCGCTTCGTAACGTAAAAGGTGCCAAAGCCAACCAGCGTCACATCGTCACCTTTTTTCAGCGACTTCTTTACTGCACCCACCAATGCGTCAAGTGCTCGACCGGCAGCGGCTTTCGAAACGTCTGCCTCTTTTGCGATGTGATCGATCAGTTCCGTCTTATTCACTGTAACCCCCTTGCAAGGATAGTAGGCGATTGAGCCGCGGAGGCGCTCTTGATGCGCCTTGACATTGATCTGAAGGTCCGCTGGCTTTGCCATTAGACAAGCCGCAAACCCTGATGTCAAGCCGTTTTGCGGCCTCTGGACGGCATCGGAAGCACTCCTGAATCAATGCATTCCGGTCGCTATTTTCGAGCACTTTGTGTGAATAAAAAAAGCCCGGGGAAAACCCCGAGCTTTTTGCGCTTTTTTTCACCGGGCAGTGACCCGACCTGCGATCACTCACCCGATGAAAACAGCGATCAGTGCTTGATGACGTCCTGCTTGCCACCGGCATCCGCATTCGGCGTGACCGGTGCAGCCTTGGCTTCCTCTTCCGGCAGCGGCGTCGGCGCATGCTCCAGTGCGAGCTCCAGCACCTTGTCGATCCAGCGCACCGGCACGATCTCCAGCGCGTTCTTGACCGTGTCGGGAATCTCGGCGAGATCCTTCACGTTCTCTTCCGGAATCAACACCAGCTTGATACCGCCACGGTGAGCCGCAAGCAACTTCTCCTTGAGGCCGCCGATCGGCAGCACTTCGCCACGCAGCGTGATTTCGCCGGTCATCGCCACATCGGCACGCACCGGAATTCCGGTCAGCACCGACACGAGCGCCGTCGTCATCGCGATACCGGCAGACGGACCGTCCTTCGGTGTCGCGCCTTCGGGCACGTGAATGTGGATGTCCTTCTTCTCGAACTGTTCGTCGGTCACACCGAGGCGACGTGCGCGCGAACGCACCACCGAGCGGGCCGCTTCGACCGACTCCTTCATCACATCGCCGAGCGAACCCGTGCGAATGATGTTGCCCTTGCCCGGCATCAGCGCAGCTTCGATGGTCAGCAGATCGCCGCCCACTTCCGTCCACGCCAGACCCGTGACCTGGCCGATCTGGTTTTCCTTCATGGCCAGACCGAAGTCGAACTTGCGCACGCCCAGGAAGTTATCGAGGTTGCCCGCATCGACCTTGATCGACGAGCCATCGACCTTCTTGAGCAGCAACATCTTCACGACCTTGCGGCAGATCTTCGAGATCTCACGCTCAAGCGAACGCACGCCCGCTTCACGCGTGTAGTAACGAATGATGTCGCGAATCGCGGCTTCCGTCAGATCGATTTCGCCTTCCTTCAACCCGTTGTTCTTCTTCTGCTTCGGCAGGAGATAACGCTGGGCGATGTTGACCTTTTCGTCTTCCGTGTAGCCCGACAGGCGGATCACTTCCATACGGTCGAGCAGCGGCGCCGGAATGTTCAGCGAGTTCGACGTCGCCACGAACATCACGTCCGACAGATCGAAGTCGACTTCGACGTAGTGATCCGAGAACGTGTGGTTCTGTTCCGGATCGAGCACTTCGAGCAACGCCGAGCTGGGATCGCCGCGGAAGTCCATGCCCATCTTGTCCACTTCGTCGAGCAGGAACAGCGGGTTACGCACGGCGACCTTCGACAGGCTCTGAAGGATCTTGCCGGGCATCGAACCGATGTACGTGCGACGGTGACCGCGAATCTCGGCCTCGTCACGCACGCCGCCCAACGCCATGCGCACGAACTTGCGGTTCGTCGCACGCGCGATCGACTGACCGAGCGAGGTCTTGCCCACGCCGGGGGGCCCCACGAGGCACAGGATCGGCGCCTTCACCTTGTCCACGCGCTGTTGCACAGCAAGATACTCAAGGATACGTTCCTTGACCTTCTCGAGACCGAAGTGGTCTTCGTCGAGCACCTTCTCGGCGTTCGACAGGTCGTTGTTGACCTTGCTCTTCTTGCGCCACGGCAAACCGACCAGCGTGTCGATGTAGTTGCGCACGACCGTAGCTTCCGCCGACATCGGCGACATCAGCTTGAGCTTCTTGAGTTCGGCGTCGGCCTTCTTCTTGGCTTCCTTGGGCAAGTGCGCGGCCTTGATGCGCTTCTCGAGTTCTTCGAGATCCGCACCTTCCTCGCCTTCGCCAAGTTCCTTCTGGATCGCCTTGACCTGCTCGTTCAGGTAGTACTCGCGCTGGCTCTTTTCCATCTGACGCTTCACGCGGCCGCGGATGCGCTTTTCGACCTGAAGAATGTCGATCTCGCTTTCGAGCTGAGCCAGCAGATGCTCAAGACGTTCGATGACCGGGAACATCTCCAGAATCTTCTGCTTCTGCTCGAGCTTGAGCGGTAGATGCGCAGCGATGGTGTCAGCCAGACGACCCGCTTCGTCGATCCCCGACAGCGACGTCAGGATCTCCGGCGGAATCTTCTTGTTGAGCTTCACGTACTGATCGAACTGCGCGACGATCGCGCGACGCAGCGCCTCGGATTCCGGCGAGTTGCCGTCATCCGGTTCGAGCGGCATGACTTCCGACGTGAACTGGGTTTCCTCTTCGTCCACACTCAGGGTGCGGGCGCGCTGGATACCCTCGACCAGCACCTTGACGGTGCCGTCGGGCAATTTGAGCATTTGCAGGATGTTCGCCACGCAGCCGATCTCATAGAGATCCTTGGCCGTGGGCTCATCCTTGGCCGCGGCTTTCTGTGCGACCAGCATGATGTGCTTGCCGCCTTCCATCGCGGTTTCAAGCGCTTTAATCGATTTCGGACGCCCCACGAAAAGGGGAATCACCATGTGCGGAAACACGACCACGTCGCGCAGAGGCAACAGGGGCAGTTGAATCGCTTCGGGCGGGAGGATTTGGGTGCCTGACATCTCGTTCCCCATATTTAACGATACCGTTGTGTTCCAGCTAATTGAGGCCGCCGGCGAGAATTACAAGGGGCTGGACCAGCCCTTTCGCCAACAAGTTGCACCACTCGGGGTTTCATTGCCCGTGGCACTAGTATGAAGGAAAAAAAGCCGTCCATGTTTCCATGAACGGCTTAGGGTAGCGCTGAGTTGACCGTTCAATTGGAACCGGCAACCTTGGGCGACTCCTGATAGATCAAGAGCGGCTTTCCGTCGCCGCTGATCGCGTTCTCATCCAGGATCACTTTGGTTACCCCCTTGAGCGACGGCAACTCGTACATCACTTCCAGCAGCGCTTGTTCGATGATCGAACGCAGGCCGCGAGCGCCGGTCTTGCGCTTGATGGCCTTGCGAGCCACCGCGTGCAGCGCCGCCGGACGAATTTCCAGTTCCACGCCTTCCATCAGGAACAGGCGCTGATACTGCTTGACCAGTGCGTTCTTCGGTTCGATCAGGATCGTCACCAACGCTTCTTCGTCAAGCTTACCCAACGTGGCAACCACCGGCAGACGACCAATCAGCTCCGGAATCAGGCCGAACTTGATCAGATCTTCCGGTTCGACGTCGCGCAGCAGTTCGCCTGCGTCGCGCTCTTCACCGGTCTTCACCGTCGCACCGAAGCCGATACCGGTCTTCTCGGTACGGTTCATGATGATCTTTTCGAGACCATCGAACGCACCGCCGCAGATGAACAGGATATTCGTCGTGTCGACCTGGATGAAATCCTGGTTCGGGTGCTTGCGACCGCCCTGCGGGGGCACCGAAGCCATCGTGCCTTCGACCAGCTTGAGCAGCGCCTGCTGCACGCCTTCGCCCGACACGTCACGCGTAATCGACGGATTGTCCGACTTGCGGCTGATCTTATCGATTTCGTCGATGTAGACGATACCCTTCTGCGCCTGCTCGATCTCGTAGTTGCAGTTCTGCAGGAGCTTCTGAATGATGTTTTCGACGTCTTCACCCACGTAACCGGCTTCGGTCAGCGTGGTGGCGTCGGCAATCACGAAGGGCACGTTGAGCAGACGCGCGAGCGTTTGCGCGAGCAGCGTCTTGCCCGAACCGGTCGGCCCGATCAGCAAGATGTTGCTCTTGGAAAGCTCGACCTCGTCGCGCTTGTCGCCGAGGTGTTTCAATCGCTTGTAATGGTTGTAGACCGCAACGGCCAGAATCTTCTTGGCACGGTCCTGACCGATCACGTATTGATCGAGACTCTCGCGAATTTCCTGCGGAGACGGCAAATCGGACTTGGCGCCGCTGCCATTCTCGTCTTCGGCCGCTGCGGCCTCGTCGCGAATAATCTCGTTGCACAGATCAATGCACTCGTCGCAAATGAACACGGACGGACCTGCGATGAGCTTCTTGACCTCGTGCTGACTCTTTCCGCAGAAGGAGCAGTAGAGCAGCTTTTCGCCGTTGGAAGTGCTTTTTTTATCCACCATATCTGTGTCAGCCTGCTAGCAATTTGCGCCCCGGTCGTCCCCCGTCGGGGGCGGCAAACGCGGCATACGTGAATCCCATTGTAACGCCATGCCGTACGAGCGTGTGGCCCACTCGCGACAGCCATAAATTCCCTTTTACGACAAAGACTTGGCGCGATCACCCTGCTTCCCGAAACGAAAATGCCTGGTGTCGCGCCAACGATTTTGCCGTCAGGCGCCCCGAATTCGGGTCCGAATCAGGGACGCTTTTCGAGCACGCGATCGATCAACCCATACTCGACGGCATCGGCCGCCGACTTGAAGTTGTCGCGATCGGTGTCGCGCGCAATCACTTCGAGCGACTGTCCGGTATTCTCGGCCAGCAGACGATTCAACCGATCCTTGAGCAAAAGGATTTCCTTGGCGTGAATCTCGATGTCCGATGCCTGACCACGAGCGCCGCCCAGCGGCTGGTGGATCATGATGCGTGCGTTCGGCAGCGCGAAGCGCTTGCCCTTCTCACCGGCGGCGAGCAGGAAGGCGCCCATGCTGGCAGCCATACCGAGGCACAGCGTCGAGACCGGCGGCTTGATGAACTTCATCGTGTCGTAGATCGCCAGACCTGCCGAGACGGAACCGCCCGGCGAGTTGATGTACATCGAGATTTCCTTGTCAGGATTTTCGCTCTCGAGGAACAGCAATTGGGCGACGACGAGGTTGGCGCTTTGGTCGTTGACCTCGCCAACCATGAAAATGATGCGCTCCTTGAGGAGTCGCGAATAGATGTCGTAAGCGCGCTCACCACGACCACTTTGCTCGACGACCATCGGCACGAGGCCAAGGCCTTGCGTGTCGAGAGCGGAGTTGTGTGTCTGGGAGGCGAGTTGGGCGAGCAATTCGGAACGGGTAATCATATCGGTTCGACCCTTCTATCGAGATGGTTTTGCGCGCCGCAAGGAGGAAGCCCGGAGGCCATTTGGAAAAGAACCGCCACGGCCTTGCGGCCGCGGCGGTTCAGTCGGTCGTGTCGCGCCGATTAGGCTTGCGTGTTGCCGGCCAGCTCTTCGAAGCTAACTTGCTTGTCGGTCACCTTGGCCTTGCCAAGGACGAACTCGACCACGTTGTTCTCGACGACGAAACCTTCCATTTCCGCCATGCGCTGCTGATCGCCATAGTACCAGCGGACGACTTCTTGCGGGTCTTCGTAGCTCTTCGCGAACTCTTCGACTTCGGCCTTGATCTGGTCCGGCTTCGCTTGCAGGTCATTTTGCTTGACCAGCTCGGCCAGGATCAGACCCAGCTTCACGCGACGCTCGGCTTGTTCCTTGAACATTTCAGCCGGAATCGGCACATTGCCGGCGTTCGGCACGCCGCGTTGTGCGAGGTCCTGACGAGCCATGGCCACCAGACGCTCCTGATCCTGAGCAACCAGCGCGTTCGGCACGTCGAGTTCCGACACCGAGATCAGGGCGTTCATGACCTGATCCTTGAGGAGAGCCTGCGTGCGACGCTTCACTTCGCGCGACAGGTTTTCCTTGATGTCGGCGCGCATCTTTTCGATGCTGCCGTCGGCGATGCCGAGCGACTTGGCGAATTCGCCGTCGACTTCCGGCAGGTGCGCCCACTCGACCTTCTTGAGCGTGACGGTGAACGTGGCGGTCTTACCGGCCACTTCCTTGCCGTGGTATTCGTCCGGGAACTTCAGTTCGAATTCCTTCGACTCGCCGACCTTCAGGCCCAGCGTTGCCGTTTCGAATTCGGGGAGCATGCGGCCTTCGCCCAGCACGAAGACGAAGTCTTCGGCGCTGCCGCCTGCGAACACTTCACCGTCGATCTTGCCGACGAAGTCGACCGTCACGCGATCGCCGTCCTTGGCTTCGACCGAGCCGCCGTCGCCATGGGCGCCGGCTTCGCCGCGCACGTGGTAGTGCACGCGCTGCTTACGCAGGATGTCGATGGTGCGATCGATCTCGGCTTCCGAGACGTCGGTCGTGGTGCGGCTCACTTCGGCCGTGGCCAGATCGCCGATCTTCACTTCCGGATAGACTTCGAACGTGGCGTCGAATGCGTAATCGGTCGCAGCAGCATCAGCCTTCGGGGCGAAGCTCGGCTGACCGGCCACGCGCAGATCCTGTTCCTTGCTGACTTCGAAGAATTGCTGGCCGACCTTGTCGCTGACGACTTCGGCTTCGACCTGACCACCATACTGCTGGGTGACCATCTTCAGCGGCACCTTGCCCGGACGGAAGCCCGGCATACGGACCGTCTTCGACAGCTTCTGAATGCGCGCTGCAACTTCTTTTTCAACGTCCTGCTTCGGCAGGGTGATGGTAAAGCGACGCTCGAGCTTGCCGAGGTTTTCAACAGCGATAGTCATGAGGATATTCGTCCATCCAGAGGGTCGTTCTGTGTTGCGGCGAGGGAATGCCGCAAGCGGACCCTGTCAGTTAATCAACCTTGGGCCGGAACCGACGATACGACGCCGGCTTCCCTCCGCACCCGATAAATCGGGTTAGCGCCAAAACGGTCTTGCACATAAAGCGGGACATTCTAGCAAACTATTGTCCCGCCCCCAGACTTTCCGGCAGGAAAGCACGGAAATCAGACCTTTCCGTCCCTGCACAGGTTCAACGCGCGTTATTGCGCAAAGCCCCGGCCCGCTTGTCTCAGCCCAAGCTTTAGAGGATGCAATCCATAAATATCGCTTGGGAGACGTCCGCCAACCGCCTAGGATTCAATCGAACGTTTGAATGAAACATCGGTTCCTTGAGATGACGCGGCGTGGTGCCGTGTCTCACTGGAGATACGTCGTGAGTCCTCGCGCCCCAGCCGGCCGCCAAGCCGGCGACACAAAGCTGCGCATCCTCGATGCCGCGGAAGACCTGTTCATCGAATTCGGCTACGAAGCCATGTCGCTGCGTCAGATCACCTCGCGCGCCGAGGTCAATCTGGCCGCCGTCAACTACCACTTCGGCAGCAAGGAGACCTTGCTGCAAGCGATGCTCTCGCGCCGGCTCGACCGGCTCAACGACGAGCGTCTGGCGCTGCTCACCCGCGCCGAGGCCGAGTGGCCTGCGCCGAAGCTGACCTGCGAGCACGTGCTCGGCGCCATGTTCATCCCGGCACTGGCGATCTCCCATCATCGCGACATCGGCGGTCCGGCGTTCCTGCGACTGCTCGGGCGCGTGTACGCCGATCCTTCGCCTTTCATTCGCGACTATCTGCAACAGCATTACGCCCCGGTCTTCGAGCGCTTCTTCGAGGCTTTCGCGCGCGCGCTGCCGGAACTGCCGAGGCAGGAGCTTGGCTGGCGTCTTCATTTCGCCTTGCAGGCACTCTCCGGCGTGCTCGCCAGCAGCGACACGTCGCGGCTCATCGACACCTTCGCACAGGGCCAGCCGATGGGCGACCTGCAAGTCGTGGCAAGGCTGACCGCGCTCATGGTCGCCGCGCTCAAGGCGCCGATGCCGGGCGAAGAACAACTCGCAAGCTTCGCCGCCGTCTTTGCGCTGGCGAAGGACGCCGACGTCACACCGCCGCGTGAGGCAGGACAAGTGTCCGGCGCGTCGACGCCGCAAGCCAACGACGAGGGCCCGACGTCCGGCGGCCTGTCGCTCGCGAGCGCCTGATCCCGCCTGCCAGTGCCGCTGCACGAGACGCGCAGCGGTTTTGCCTCATCCGTCAGCACTGCGGGACAGTGGCATTGCAACGCCCCGAAGTTTCGAAATTCGACGCTTTACTCGAATTCCCGGCGCACCAATACATCGCCGAACGATCCAATAAAAACGCCGTCACCGATTCCAACTGCGCGCAACGCCAGCGAAATCCGGTAGACGGCATGAGGACGACAGCACGCACGCGCAACGCATTCGCCCATCGGGGTTTATGCGCTGCAGGACGGTAGCCGCGATGGCGCCTTCCGGCGAGCTGAACCCAAAGGGAGGAGAAAATGATGGTCGTATGGATTCTCGCGTTTGTCGTGGGCGTGAGCGCCCTGCTGTTCTATCGTGCGCACGCCTGGCAATGGCTGATGGCGACCGTGCTGTGGGTCGGCGCGGGCCTTGCCTGCGGGCTGACGGGCGTCGTCGCGACCGCCGTGCTAGGCATCGTCTTCGTACTGCCTGCCCTGATCCTGTCTATCGGCCCGCTGCGCCGCGCATGGATCACCGCGCCGATGCTCGCCAAATTCCGGACCATCATGCCGGAAATGTCGGACACCGAAAAAGATGCCATCGAGGCCGGCACTGTCTGGTGGGATGCCGACCTGTTCTCCGGCCGCCCGGACTGGAACAAGTTTTCCGCACTGCCCGCCCCGGCGCTCAGCGCCGACGAACAAGCCTTCATGGACAATCAGGTCGAGCACCTGTGCGACCTGTCCAACGACTGGGAGAGCACGCAAGTCTGGCAAGACCTGCCGCCCAAGGCGTGGCAATACGCAAAGGACGCCGGCTTTCTCGGCATGATCATCCCCAAGCGCTACGGTGGCCTTGAATTCTCCGCTTATGCGCACTCTCAGGTCGTGATGAAGCTGGCGTCGCGCTGCTCGGCCGCCGCTGTCTCGGTCATGGTGCCGAACTCGCTGGGTCCCGCGGAACTGCTGCTGCATTACGGCACCGAGGACCAGAAGAACTATTACCTGCCGCGTCTGGCCAAGGGCGAGGAGATTCCCTGCTTCGCCCTCACGAGCCCCTACGCCGGCTCGGACGCCGCCGCCATTCCTGACGTGGGCATCGTCTGCCGTGGCATGCATGAGGGACGCGAAACCTTGGGCTTTCGCGTCACCTGGAGCAAGCGCTATATCACGCTCGGCCCCATTGCGACGGTGCTCGGCCTCGCCTTTCGTGCGCTCGACCCGGACCATCTGCTGAGCGACGACGACGAACCCGGCATCACATGTGCGCTGATCCCGACGACGCATCCGGGCGTCGTCATCGGACGCCGTCACTGGCCGCTGAACGCCGTCTTCCAGAACGGCCCGAACTCCGGCAAGGACGTCTTCATTCCGCTGGAATGGGTGATCGGCGGACAGGCACAAGTCGGCAAGGGCTGGCGCATGCTCATGGAATGTCTGGCCGCCGGCCGCGCCATCTCGCTGCCCTCCTCCAACGTCGGCTACTCGAAGATTGCCGTGCGCGCGACTGGCGCCTACGCCGCCGTGCGCCGCCAGTTCCGCACCCCCATCGGCAAGTTCGAAGGCGTGCAGGAAGCGCTCGCGCGCATGGCCGGCAACCTGTATGCGATGGATGCCGCGCGTCGCATGGCCGCACTCGCCGTCGATCTCGGCGAGAAGCCGTCGGTGATCTCCGCCATTGCGAAGTATCACGTGACCGAGCGCGCACGGAAGGTCGTGAACGACGGCATGGACGTCGTTGCGGGCAAGGGCATCTGCATGGGCCCGAACAACTTCCTCGCACGCGCCTATCAGCAGATTCCGGTGTCGATCACCGTCGAAGGCGCGAACATCATGACGCGCTGCCTGATGATCTTCGGCCAGGGTGCGATTCGCTGCCATCCGTACGTGCTCAAGGAACTGGCCGCCGCGCAGACGACCGACGACACCGCCGCCGTACGCGCCTTCGACGATGCGCTCTTCGGCCATCTGACCTTCGTCACGAGCAACATCGTGCGTGGCGCGCTGCAAGGCATCACGCATGCCCGCTTCTCGGCCGTCCCGTCGAACGTCGCCCCCGAATTGCACGCGTACTATCGCGCCGCGAACCGCATGTCGACGCTGCTCGCCATTGCCGCCGACGTGTCGATGGCTGTCCTCGGCGGTTCGCTCAAGCGTCGCGAGAGCATTACCGGACGCCTCGGCGACATCCTCTCTCAGCTCTTCCTGCTCACGGCCACCCTCAAGCGCTTCGAAGACGAGGGCCGCCCCCAAGCCGACCTGCCGCTCGTGCACTGGGCCGCGCAGGACGCCCTCTGGCAAGCCCGTGAGGCGTTCGAAGGTGTGCTCGCAAACTACCCCTCGCGCGGCGTGGCGTGGTGGATGCATTGGAAGCTCATGCCGCTCGGCCTGCCGTATGCCAAACCGTCTGATGCGCTGGCCGCTCGCGTTGCCGAGATCATGCAGACGCCGGGCGACGCCCGCGAGCGCCTTATCGCCGGCAGTTACTCGCCGAGCCCCGAGGTCGACGATCTGGCCTACGGCGAAATCGTCTTCCAGATGACGCCGCAGGTCACCGTCATCGAGCAACGTCTGCGCACGGCGATCAAGGACGGCCGTCTGCCGGTCATGCCGCAGAGCCTGCCCGAATTCACCGCCTGGGTCGAGCACGCCGCGAAGCTGCAATTAGTGAGTGACGAGGAGCGACGTTTGCTGGCGCAGTACGCCGATTACGCCGCGAAAGCTGTCGCCGTCGACGACTTCCCGGCCGACTTCGGGCGCACGGCCGACATGCGACAAGCCCAGCAACAGACACCGGCAGACGAAGCACTCACGTCGTGAGTCCACACCGCTGACGATACCGCCGACACCGAACACCAAGAGGATTTGCGCGCCGTGACGACGTCCGACCGATACCTTGCCTTCGCCAACTCCGCGGTAGGTAGCCGCCTTGCCAACGCGCTCGGCCTGCCGCGCCCCGTGCCGCTGGAGCGCATGCCGGAATACGGCGATGACGTTGCCGAGGCGCGCCCCGTTGCCGCACCGCTGGCCGTCGTCGGCGGCGCGGGCGACGCGCCGCTGCTCCCCGGGCTCGCGCGTGAACTGCATTGGCTGGGCGTGCCGAGCCTCGCGCACGCCGAGCGGCTCGACTGGATCTCGTACGCCAACAAGGCAGGCACGATGAGCGGACGGTTCAACCCGAGCGAAGGCGTGCGCCCAAAGGCCTTGCTGTTCGACGCCAGCGCCATCGACAACACCGACGACCTGCGCGCGTTGTACGCCTTCTTCCACGACACCCTCGCCTCACTCGACCGATGCGGACGTGTGCTCGTACTGGGCTTGCCGCCGGCGATGGCCGCAACGCCGCAGGCCAGCACGGCGCAGCGGGCACTGGAAGGCTTCGTGCGCTCGCTCGCCAAAGAACTCAAGCGGGGTGCGACGGCGCAACTGCTCTATGTTGCCCCGCAGGCCCGCGAAGCCTTGCACTCGACCCTGCGCTTCTTCCTCTCCCCTCGCGCGGCTTACGTGAGCGGTCAGGCCGTCACGCTGCAAGACCCCGTGTTCGAGACGCCACCGATGCGCGACCAGCGCCCGCTCGCCGGACAGGTGGCTGTCGTGACCGGCGCGGCGCGTGGCATCGGTGAAGCCATCGCCACCGTGTTGGCGCGCGACGGCGCCCATGTGGTCTGCGTCGACATGCCTGCGGCACAGGACGCGCTCACGACCGTCGCCACCCGCCTCGACGGCAGCGCCTTGACGTGCGACATCGCCGCGCCCGAGGCGGCCGCCGTGCTGCTGGCGCATCTGTCGACGCATGCGCCGCACGGGCTGGACATTCTTGTGCATAACGCCGGCATCACGCGCGACAAGACGCTCGTTCGCATGAGCGACGCGCAGTGGCAAAGCGTGCTGGACATCAATGTCGGCGCGCCTCAGCGTCTCAACGCCGCGTTGCTCGACGCCGGCGTGCTGCGCACGAACAGCCGGATCGTGGGCGTGGCGTCGATCAGCGGCATTGCCGGCAATCGCGGGCAGACGAATTACGCCGCCTCCAAAGCGGCCGTGATCGGCATGGTCGAGGCGTGGGCGCCGGTGCTCGCCGGGCGGCAGATCAGCATCAATGCCGTCGCGCCCGGATTCATCGAGACGCAGATGACCGCCGCCGTGCCGTTCGCCATCCGCGAAGCCGGACGCCGTATGAACTCGCTCGGTCAGGGCGGTCAGCCGGTCGACGTCGCCGAGACCATCGCGTGGCTGGCGCATCCGGCCTCGGGCGCGCTGACCGGACAGGTCGTGCGCGTATGCGGTCAGAGCCTGCTCGGAGCCTGACGATGCCCAATGACCGAGCCGACCGCCCCGACATCGACGTCGTCCCCGTCCAGCGAGTGACACAAGTCACCTATCTGCCCTCGCCACTGCACCTGTATCTGCGCGCGCTGCTATCGTCGCGCAAATCCTCGCGGGCGCAGCCGATGCCCTTGCTGGCTTTCGAGCGCCGCAACGTGCCGCTCGATGCCGACGACATCGCCCGCTACGCACGTCTGTGCGGCTTTCGTGAGGCAGGCGGTGTACCGCCCACCTGGCCGCATCTGCTGGCGTTCCCGCTGCATATGCTGCTCATGACGGACCGCGCCTTTCCGTTCGCCATGCTCGGCATGGTCCATCTGGCCAATCGCATCCGGCAGCATGCCGCGCTCGCCGTCGGCGACCGTCTGACGCTCGACGTGCGCTGCGGCCCGCTTTACGCGCATGACAAGGGGCAGGTGTTCACCGTCGTCACCACGGCGCGACGGGACAACCGTGTCGTGTGGACGGGCGAGAGTCTGTACCTGAGGACCGGCGTTCACAACCCGCTCGGCGTGCCTTATCGATCCGAACTCAGTGCGCACGACACGCTGACCCGAGACGCCGCGTGGCCGGTCCCGGCGGACCTCGGCCGCCAGTACGCGCGCATCTCGGGCGACTACAACCCGATCCATCTGTGGCCGCTCACGGCGAAGCTGTTCGGCTTTCCGAGGCCGATCATCCACGGCATGTGGAGCTTCGCGAGAACACTCGCAGCCGTGTTGCCGCCCGACGCCGTCGACCTCGATCTCCTTGTGGAATTCAAGACGCCAGTGCTGCTCCCCGGCGACGTCACTTTCTGGCGCGCCGCAGACGCTGAACGCTTCGAACTGCGCGACGCTGCGGGCACTGTCCCGCATCTGCGCGGACGCTGGCAAACCCATGCCCCCTCGGCAACTGCCGCCACCCCGGATCTGACGAACCTGACGGACCTGACATGAGCGCCTTCAAACCTACCGCGCCCGCCCCTGCACTGCGCCGCGTCGCTATTCTTGGCGGCAATCGCATTCCGTTTGCACGCTCGAACACGGCCTACGCCACCGCATCGAATCAGGACATGCTCACGGCCGCGATTCAGGGCCTCGTCGACCGCTTCGATCTGCATGGTCAGACGCTGGGCGAAGTCGCCGCAGGCGCAGTCCTCAAGCACGCCCGCGACTTCAATCTCACGCGAGAGTCCGTGCTGTCGACCACGCTCGCCGCGCAAACGCCCGCCTACGACGTGCAGCAAGCCTGCGGCACAGGGTTGGAGACGGCCATCCTCACCGGCAACAAGATCGCCCTCGGGCAGATCGACGTGGCCATCGCTGGCGGTGTCGACACGGCATCGGACGCCCCCATCGGCGTCAACGAAAAGCTTCGCAAGATCCTGCTTGAAGCGAACCGTCAGCGCAGCACGGGCGGCAAGCTCGGCGCGCTGGCGAAGGTGCGTCCGGGCATGCTGTTCAGCCCGGCGTTGCCACGCAATGGCGAGCCGCGCACGGGCCTGTCGATGGGCGAGCATTGCGAGTTGATGGCCAAGCGCTGGGCGATCGAGCGCGCCGCACAGGACGAACTCACGCTCGCCAGCCACGAGCATCTGGCGCAAGCCTATGACCGTGGCTTTTTCCTCGATCTGATGACGCCGTTCCGGGGCCTGCAACGCGACAACAACCTGCGCCCCGAACTGACGCTCGAAAAGCTCGCGAGCCTCAAGCCGGTCTTCGATCGCAGCGCGACAGGCACGCTCACGGCGGGCAACTCGACCCCGCTGACCGACGGCGCGTCGTGTGTCCTCCTCGCGAGCGAGGACTGGGCGAAGGCCCACGACTTGCCGGTGCTCGCCTATCTGACGTACTCGCAGACGGCTGCCGTCGACTTCTTCAATGCCGACGAGTCGCAACGCGAAGGGCTGCTGATGGCCCCCGCCTACGCGGTGCCGCGCATGCTGGCGCAGGCCGGACTCACGTTGCAGGACTTCGATTTCTACGAGATTCACGAGGCGTTCGCAGCGCAGGTGCTGTGCACGTTGAAAGCCTGGGAAGACCCCACGTACTGCCGCGACAAGCTCGGACTGGCCGCGCCGCTGGGCAGTATCGACCGTCAGCGTCTCAATGTGAACGGCAGCTCGCTCGCCTGCGGCCACCCGTTCGCAGCGACCGGCGGGCGCATTCTCGCCACGCTCGCCAAGCTGCTCGCGCAACGCGGTGGCGGACGCGGCCTCATCTCCATCTGCGCCGCCGGCGGTCAGGGCGTGGTGGCCATGCTGGAACGATAACAACCATAACAACCATAACAACGATTGCGACGATAAAAAAACGTGTAGACATATCAAAGGAGACAACGATGGATCAAGCCGTCCAGCAGGAACGTGTGTGGCTCAACGCCTATCCTCCCGGCGTTCCCGCCGACATCGACGTGAATCGCTACACGTCGCTCGTGCAGGCCTTCGACGAATGGATCGGGAAGTATCGCGAGCGCATTGCGTTCGTGAGCCTCGGCAGTGAAATCAGTTACGCCGAAGTGTCCCGTCAGGCGTACGCGTTCGCTGCGTGGCTACAGGCGCAAGGCGTGAAAAAGGGCGAGCGCGTCGCGCTCATGATGCCCAACTGCTTCCAGTATCCGATCTGCCTGTTCGGCACCCTCATCGCCGGCGCCGTGGTCGTCAACGTCAACCCGCTGTACACGGCCCGCGAGCTGAAGCATCAGTTGAACGACAGCGGCGCGCAGACCATCGTCGTCTTCGAAAACTTCGCGAAGACCTTGCAGGATGCGATCGACGGCACGCCAGTACGCAACGTACTCGTCACGCAGATCGGCGATTTGCTGGGCCCGGGCATCAACGCCAAGGGGCGTGCGGTCAACTTCCTCATGCGCCACATCGCCAAACAGGTGCCGGCCTACGATCTTCCCCAAGCGATCCCGCTGCGCCGCGCGCTGACCGAAGGTGCTGCCCTGAAAGCCGCACCGGTGCCGCTCGTCCGCGAAGACCTCGCCTTCCTCCAATACACAGGCGGCACCACCGGCGTTGCCAAAGGCGCCATGCTTTCGCACGGCAACGTGCTGGCGAACCTGTTGCAGACCGAGGCGTGGGCCGCCGATCAGCTCGATGGCGATATCGAAGTGAATCTGTCGTTGCTGCCGATGTATCACATTCTTTCGCTCACGCTGAACTGCCTCGTCTTCATGAGCCTCGGCGGACGCAACATCCTGATTGCGAATCCGCGCGACGTGAAAAAGGTCGTGTACATCATTCGCAACGAAACCTTTACGGGTGTGACGGGGGTGAACACACTGTTCAACGGTCTGCTCGACAACCCGGATTTCTGTGCGCGCGACTTCTCAAAACTGAAGCTCTCGCTTGCGGGCGGCATGGCGACCCAGCGCGCGATTGCCGAGCGCTGGAAACAGGTTACGGGCAAGCCGATCATCGAAGGCTATGGCCTGACCGAATGCTCCCCGATCGTCACGATGAATCCGGTCGATATCGCACACATGGACGCTTTCGACTTCACCGGCTCCATCGGTCTGCCCGCACCGTCGACCGACGTGCGTTTCAAGCGCGACGACGGCACCTGGGCCGACATCGGCGAGCCGGGTGAGCTGTGCGTTCGAGGCCCGCAGGTCATGAGCGGCTACTGGAATCGTCCTGAGGAGACGGCAAAGACGTTCGACGCCGATGGCTGGCTGCTCACGGGCGACATCGGCATCATGGACGAGCACGGCTATGTGCGGCTGATCGATCGCAAGAAGGACATGATTCTCGTCTCGGGTTTCAACGTTTATCCGAACGAGATCGAGGACGTGGTGATGCTTCACCCGGGGGTGCGCGAGGCTGCGGTCGTGGGCGTGCCCGATCCGGTGGCGGGCGAGCGCGTGAAACTCGTGGTCGTCGCGAAGGATCCGCTGCTGAGCCCCGAGGACCTGGCGACACACTGTCGCAAGCATCTGACCGGCTACAAGGTGCCGCGCATCATCGAGTTCCGGCAGGGCGAGTTGCCCAAGACGACCGTCGGCAAGATCCTGCGGCGCGAACTTCGCGATCCTGCGCCGACCTCGGCCGCGTCGACGCCGTTTGCGGGGAGGTAACGCGATGCCCCGCCACTCTGCTTCACTTGGGCGTCGTCAGGTTTGTCGCGTCGGCCACGGCGCACGCGACCTCGGTCGCATGGCGCTGACGCTTGCGCTGATGCCGACGGCGCTCGTTGCCGGTGTTGTGTGTGCGCTGGGTACGGTGGCGGCGTCGCCTGCCGTCGCTCAGACCAGCGCCGCCCCTCCTGCGGCCTCAGCGACCTCAGCGGAGAGCCCCGTCAGCGCGTCTGCCAATGTTGCCGGTGCCGCCAGTGCAGACGCCGACGTCGCCAAACTGGCCGCCCTGCCCGTCGCCGCACAAACACAGTGGCTCTCGCGAACGATCAAGACCGGTGAGTTGGCGAAGATGCGCGACGACCAGATCGTCGCGTATGTGCAAGCCATCGCACCGGACGCCCTCGTGCGTTTCCTGAAGGCCGAGTCCGCCGCCCTGCCCGAGTATCAATACGAACTGACACGCCACGAACGCATCAACGACCAGTGGCAGACCACGCCCGATCGCATGCTCGTGAAGATTCGCGAAAACCCGTTGCAGGTGTACGCGAAATGGCTGCCCGATGGCGCCCATGCGGGTCAGGAGATCCTTTACGACGAGACGAAGCGGCCGAAGGAAATGTACGGCCATCTTGGCGGCATTCTGGGCTTTACGTCGATCTGGAGCAGTATCGACGGCACACTCGCACGCTCACAGTCGAACCACACCGTGCGCGATCTGGGCTTCGGCTTCATCGCGGAACAGATTGCACACGACGGTAGGAGCTTCCGGGCAGCGGGACTCAGCGGGAAGCCCGCCAAAATATCGGTTTCCGAAGTGAATGGTGTTCGCTTGCTGGCGCTGGAGTGGAATGCGCCCTCCGGGCCGCCGCAGCATTACGCCAACAAGTCGCGCTTGCTGCTGGACCTGAAGACAGGCAGGCCGCGCGGTATCGAGGCGTGGGATGCCTCCGGTCAGAAGACCGAGGAAATGCGCTTCGAGAAAGTTCGCAAGGAACAGTGGACAGACGCGACCTTCGATCCGAAAAACCCCGACTACAAGTTCTGAGCGGCGCGGCGGCACACTGAGAGGAAAAGCGACGACGAAAGCCCGCCACCCTTTCTCCAGGGTGGCGGGCTTTCGCGTATTCGCACATCCGGCGACTACCCGCCGGCGGCGCCATGCAGCGCCTGCCGACATCGCTAACCGTTCAGGTCTGCGGCAGTTCGATCTTCACTTCGAGCACTTCCAGGTTGTCCTGATGCTCGACGCTGACCTTGATGTCGTCTTGCGCGATTTTCACGTACTTGGAGATGACGGCGACCAGCTCGCGTTGCAGTGCCGGCAGGTAATCGGCCGGCGGCGACGAGCCCGCGCGTTCGTGCGCCAGAATGATTTGCAGGCGCTCTTTGGCAACGGCGGCGGTCTTTTTCTTCTCCCCCAGGAGGAAAGACAGGAAGGACATGGGCGCTCCTTACTTCGAGCCGAAAATGCGCTGCAACAGGCCCGGCTTTTGATAGTCGGTAAAGCGCATGGGCTTGTCTTCGCCCTTGAATCGGCTCACCACGTCGCGATACGCGTCGGCCACGTCCGTGCCGTCCAGATGGATGGCGGGCGTACCCTGGTTCGAGGCATGGAGCACCGACTCCGACTCCGGAATCACGCCGATGAGCTTGATTCGCAGAATTTCCTGAATGTCTTCCAGCGACAGCATCTGACCGTCGTTCACACGCTTCGGGTTGTAACGGGTAATGAGCAGATGCTCCTTGATCGGCTCGCTGCCTTCGATGGCACGCTTCGTCTTCGACGACAGAATGCCCAGAATGCGGTCCGAATCGCGCACCGACGACACTTCGGGGTTCGTCACCACGAGCGCCTCGTCGGCGAAATGCATCGCGAGCAGCGCACCCGACTCGATACCGGCCGGCGAATCGCACACGATGTATTCAAAGCCCATGTCGGCGAGGTCCTTGATGACCTTTTCGACGCCAGCTTGCGTGAGCGCATCTTTATCACGCGTTTGCGAGGCGGGCAGGATGAACAGGTTCTCGCAGGACTTGTCCTTGATGAGCGCCTGATTGAGGTTCGCTTCGCCCTGAATCACGTTGATCAGGTCGTACACCACGCGGCGCTCGCAACCCATGATCAGATCGAGATTGCGCAGGCCGACGTCGAAATCGATGACTGCCGTCTTGTGCCCCTGCAAGGCGAGGCCGGCGGAAAAGCTGGCGCTGGTCGTCGTCTTGCCGACACCACCCTTGCCAGAGGTCACCACAATCACTTTTGCCATCTGTCGATGCCTTCCCAAACTTGAGGATGAAATTAGCTACGAATCATTTGAGCCCGAGGGGCTCGAAAATCAGTTTGTCGTCTACCAGCCGCACCTGCACCGACCGCCCCTGCACGTCAGGCGGCAGCGCATATTCGCCAGTTCGGTAAATCCCGGCGATGGAAATCAGCTCGGGCTCCAGACAGGTACAGAAGATGCGCGCATCGAGCTTGCCCTTCACACCTGCCAGTGCCCGCCCCCGCAGCGGCGCGTAAATGTGAATATTACCTTCCGCGATCACCTCGGCCCCATAACTGACAAGATCGAGGATGATCAGATCGCCCTTCGCATAGACCTGCTGGCCCGAACGCAGCGGTTTGTCGATGATGGTCGACGGAATTACGGAGGCCTCGGCTACGACCGGCGTCGGCGCTGTCTGGGCTGACTCGACGGCCGTTTCGGGCGCGCCTTCGCCCTCGCGCCCCTCGCGGCTCGCACGCGGTGCACGGCGCTCGTGACGCTCCTGACTGTCCAGTCGCGGCAAACCGCCCACCACCGCCCAATCGGTTTGCTCGGTGTTGGCGACCACGCCGATCGGCTTCATGCGGAATTCGGCCAGCATTTCGGCCAACGCGGGCACGGCCACGCGTTCGTCACCGGCCAGACGCCGTACGTCGATGGCGACCGTGTCGCCAGCAAAAAACTCCGGGGTCGCTTCGAAACGTTGCGCCAACTCGGTGCGCAAGGTATCCAGTTCAGGCGTCTTGACAACGAAATGCAGGGTATCTACGGCACCGCTGCGTAACTCGAAGTACGGCGTTTTCTTTTGCGGCATGTCAGGTTGGTGTGCGCGAATTGCTGGCAAATTGGGCCATTCTACCGTCCCTTCGGCCCCAGCAAACCGCTAATAAGCAGGGCATCACCGCAAATTGCCTAAAAATCGTCATTGCTGCATCGCAATATGACACTGCATTTTGTATACGTTAGATGCGTTGCGAAATGCTAGACGATTGACATGCCAATGTCATCACCACGGCCTATCCTGTGCGTGGGAAAGTCCACCACGAGAAGTGCTGCACAGCAGCATCGAAAATACGAATTTTGTCGCGCAAGCGTCTTTTTCGTGACCTATCCTTAAAGTCCCTGACGAGGGACCCCCCTGTGGAACCGCAAACCGGGAGACGAAGATGCTGAGTCATCATGAATTTGCCACCCTGATGCTGGTCAAGGAAGCTCCGGAGCAAGTGGAGCTGGATCGCCCGGACCTCGAATCGTTGCTCGAGAGCAAACTGATCGAGTGGGAAGAGTTGGAAGCGGGGAAGAAGTCGCCGCGTCTGACCGTCCAGGGCAAGTACTTCCTTCAGGCCGTTGCCTGAGCGCCCAGCCAGTTGTTAAGGTGTCTTTAGTCGCAAAAAAGCCCGCCGGAAGGCGGGCTTTTCATTGGTCCTGAACGTTTTCCGAAATCCTTTCCCAGAAACGCCCCCCGACCGTCGGCACGGTTCAGCCGTGCCGGACATCACGACGGTGGCGACGCCAGGTATGGCGTGCCGCCGGGTGCTCCTTGCACCAGTTGCGATCTGCCAGCCAGGCCACCGCTGCACCGACGACCAGCGCGATCACAAACATCCCAATCAAGCTCCCTGTAAGCATAGCGGCCTCCTAACTTCGATATGGCGGGATGGCACGATTTCATTCTAGGCAATCCCTATCGAAATAGGTACCCGAAAGTGATTCGGGTATACCGCGTTTGCGTGACGGAAAAATGTACGCAAGATCAGGCCCCGGAAGATGCCGCAATGCAGCATCCTCCGGCCTTTCCACGGCTTGGCAGAGCGCTTCGACGGGACGTCAGGCGATCGCACCGCCAGCGTCGATGAGCACCGTTGAGCCCGTCGCGCTCGGCGTGCCGGCGAGATAGAGAATCGTATTCGCCACGTCCTCGGCCGCCACCACCCGACGCGCCGGAAGCCGTTGCGCTGCATTGAGATACATCGCCTCCCGATCCGCCTCGGGCAGTTTGTCCCACAACGGTGTGACCGTCAGTCCCGGCGATACCGTGTTGACACGCACCGGCGAGATTTCGAGCGCCAGCCCGCGCCCTAGCGCTTCGACGGCGGCGTTGATCGCACCCTGCACGACCGACGACGTATTGGGTCGTACGCTCAGGTAACCCGAGGTCAGCGTGAGCGAACCGCCGTCTTCGATGCGCGCAAACCTGGCAACGTGATACGTCCCCCAGAACTTGCTGTCGAATGCGGCGTGCGCGTCTTCCAGCGACAACTTGCGCACCTGTCCGGTGGGCGTTTGTGCGGCGGAAATCACGACATGCTGCCACGGCGCATGCTCGGCAAAGAATCGTTCGACGGCCGCCGCGTCGCCGGTATCGAGTACCACGGCACGGGCAGTATTGCCGATAGTCGCGAGCGCGTCGTCGAGCTTTGCCTGACTGCGCGAAGCGATCGTGACGGCCGCGCCTGCCTTGGCAAACGCTTGCGCCGCTGCACGGCCGATACCGGAACTGCCGCCGATCACGAGCACGCGCTGACCTTCGAAATTGAACATGGTGTGACTCCAGAATGAGAACGAAGCATGAGGGGGAAACCGCGCCACCACCGAACCCTCGGTGATGGCATGGGCTTATTGTGATCCTCATCCTAGAAGACGATAATCCCCAGAAAAACAGAATGACTCTCTTCGCCACATTGAGAATCGCACCACGATGATTGAACAGACGCTGGATCTCACCCTCTTCGACCGCGTCGTCACGACGGGCAGCATGTCGGGCGCGGCCCGTGAGCTGGGACTGTCGCTGGCGGTCGTCAGCAAACGCCTCGGACTGCTGGAGCAGCGGCTCGGCGTGCGCCTGCTCAACCGCACCACGCGCAAGCAGGCGCTCACCGAGGAGGGACAAGTCTTCCACGCGTGTTGCCAGCGGATTCTGGCGGAGATCGCCGAGACCGAACGGTTGATGACGAGCCAGGCGGGCACCGTTGGCGGCGTGCTGCGGATCAGCGCCCCGCGTGCGTTCGGGCGTCGTCATCTGACGCCATTGCTCGTCGCATTTCGCGAACGGCATCCCGATGTGAAGGTGCATCTGTCGCTGAGCGACCTGTGGGTCGATCTCCTCGCCCATCCCATCGACGTCGCCATTCGCGTGGGCACCCTGCCCGACTCAAGCCTCGTCGCACAGGAACTGGCGCCGAACTATCGGGTGCTCGTCGCATCCCCCGGTTATCTGGCGCTGCGCGGTACCCCGGACGACGTGGGCGACTTGCGGCATCACGACTGCATTCTCTTTGGCAACGCTCCACATGGCGACTGGCGATTTGTCTCGCAATCCGAAACGTTGCGCGTTCAGGTGCCCGACACCTATGTCGTCGACGATGGCGACACGGCCCATGAACTCGCGCTGCATGGGGCAGGCATCGCGCAGAAATCGATCTGGGACGTCGGCGACGACATTCAGGCCGGTCGTCTTACCCGCGTGCTGCCGGCGCTCCGGATCCCGGCGGCACCACTGCATGCCGTGTACCCGCACAGCCGCCACCTTGCGCCGCGAACGCGCCTGTTCGTCGACTTCCTGCGAGACCGGTTGCGAGCGACATGGCGCTGGCCTCAACACTGACGCGCCCGTCGCCATCGACGGCGCTTCAGCCGTGGGAATCGGCCATATTTCCGCTCTCCCCACCCTGACCTCGCTTACCGCGTCTCCCCATTCGCACCGCGTGCATCGGCTGCCATCACGGCCTCACGCCCCGCGCTCAGCAACGCTTCCGATAGCGCGGGATCGGCACCGACCACCGCCCGCGAGAGCACCAGCGAACCCACCATCTGCGCGAATCGCGCCATGGCGCGCTGGTACGCCTGCTCCCGCGTCAGCCCTTGCGCGACGCCGGCCGCCGTCATGTGTTCGAGCGAGTCTGCGAGTCCCTTCGCGTAACAGGCCTGTGCTTCATCGCCGATACGCGGCACATCCCCGGCAAAGCCCGCCATCGGGCAACCGCATGCCACGTCGTCCCGATGCGCCGTCGACAGATACTTGTCGACGCTAGTCTTCGGTTTCCCGCCCGACGCCGTCGCCGCCTGGCTCTGTGCCAGCAAGTCCTCGTTGGCCGCCATCGCCCGCGCCATCACGGCAGCGACAAGCGCGTCTTTCGACTTGAAGTGGTTGTAGAAGCCGCCTTGCGTGAATCCGGCCTCCTTCATCAACGCCGTCAGCCCGACGGCATCGACACCGCGTTCGCGGAATAGCCGGTCGGCCGCACTGACGATCGCCTCCCGATTCTCCGCTGCCTGTTCCCGTGAAATGCCCATTTCTGCTCCTTAGCCGCTAGCGGCCAGGGCGACGAGGCGTGCCCGGCACCTGCCCGACGCGTCGACGTCCCCAACCCATACCCAATCGCCACTATCGGCATCATCAAAAAAGACAATGTCGATCACCATTGACAAGTGCCCGCGCAATTTGCACAATCCACCCAAGCTGACGATGGCGACCACCATTGTCATGAACTGTAACCGAATTCACCTGCCGTTGCTACGGCCCGTTCGGCCTACCTACCTTGTTGGAGCAGTGAAATGAAGATCGAAAATGCCGTCGTATTCGTCACCGGTGCGAACCGTGGTCTGGGACTGGAGTTCGCCAAACAGGCGCTGGCGCTTGGCGCCAAGAAGGTCTATGCCGGATCGCGCGATCCGTCGAAGGTGACGCTGCCGGGCGTGATCCCCGTCAAGCTCGACGTCAACAACGCGCAGGACGTGGCTGCTGCGGCCGAACTCGCGGGCGATGTCACCCTGCTCATCAACAACGCCGGTATCGCCAGCGCCTCCGAAGGGCTCACGCGCCCGGGTTCTGCTGATTTGCTGCGCAAGACGCTGGAAACCAACCTGTTCGGGGTGCTGGCCATGACGCAGGCATTCGCCCCGGTTCTGGGCCGCAACGGCGGCGGCGCGCTGCTCAACGTGCTGTCCATCGTGAGCTGGGTCAATTCGCCCGTGATCCCCGAATACTCGATTACGAAGTCGGCCGCATGGTCACTGACCAACGGCGTGCGTCATGAGCTTCGCAAGCAAAACACGCAGGTCGTGGGTCTGCACGCGGGTTACATCGATACCGATCTCACGAGCGGCTTCGACGTGGAGAAAACCGCACCCTCGGACGTCGTGCGTCAGGCCTACGCGGCCATCGAGGCGGGTGAACTCGAAGTCAGCGTCGACGAGAAGACGCGCGCGGTCAAACAGGCGCTGACGCAAGGCGTCTACCTGATCGATCCGTCCACGCAATCGTGATCTCGGCGGCATTGCGCGCCGGATGAAAAAACGCCGCGGTGCCCCATGGAAAACGGGGCACCGCGGCGTTGGTGTCGTCGGAACCTGTCGCCTGTCCAGCCTCGGCTACCGGTTCCGGCGAAGCGTCAGAGACGTCAATGACGTTATGCCGCCTTGTCCATCTGGCGTTCACCCCCCACGGCTTCGACCAGATCGTCGAGCATGCGGGCGAGTTCACCGGTCATTAGCGCAACGTCGGCGTCGAACTTCTCGGCTTCGCCTTCGGCCGTCGGATCGGCGGCGTCCTTGATGATATCGAGCGGCGTCACGCGCTTGATGATGAACGCGTCGGTCAGCACGAACGAGATGCGGTCGTTCCACGTCATCGCCAGCTTGGTGCAGCGCTTGCCGGCTTCGATGTGCTGACGCACGTCTGCACCGTCGAGCGGGTGCGCCACGTAGCGCACGGCGGCCTTCTCATCGGTGTTCGAGCGCAGTTCCACGTCCTGATCGACGGTGAACCCGGCGGGTGCATCGTTACCGGCGAGCCACGAGGTCATCACGGCGACCGGCGCCTCGTTCAGTTCCACGTTCTCGAGAATGATGTCGAGCGTCTTGAGCAGCAGGCTGCGCACTTCGTCGGCCTTCGCAGGCGACGCGGCATCGATCACCAGCCAGCGGTTCACCGGATCGATCCACACGCGCGTATCGCGGCGAATGCCGAACGCGCGCGGCAGCAGTTCGTCGGTGACTTGCTCCTTGAGCTCGCGCATCTGCTTGCGGCCCGGCTTGAAGCCTTGCTGCTCTTCGAGTTCGGCGGCCTTGGCGCGCGTCACCTGATTGACGACGGTCGTCGGCAATAGCTTCTTTTCGGCGCGATAGGCCAGCAGGAACTGACGATTGATGCTGTGCACGAGTTCGCCGCCATCACGCGGCGGCGCCCAGCCCTGCACCTGCATTTCGAGGCTGCCGCCCTCACGGAAGGCGTGCTTTTCCAGCGCCTCTTCCATTTGCGCGACGCTCATGGACCAACCGGCAGGAATTCGGTGCAACTGAAGATTCTTGAACCACATCGGCATCACCGCAAAATCAAAAGCATGGATTTTACCAGCGCCGGGAGGTACGGCGAAGTGCGGTAACCCGAATCGTGCAAGAAGCCTTCGGAAGACGTCAGAGGAAACGGTCGAGAATCTTGCGGCTGGGCTTATCCAGCGCGGCTGAATCGCGAATCAGGAAGTGAATGCCGTGGTTGTCGGTGATGAGCAACGTCTGCCCACCCAGACGCCGGATGTCCTCTTCGCCGCGCAGCACGAACGATACCTCGCCGCGATTCGTCTCGACGGTCCAGGTGCTCGGCGTCGCGAACGTCGACACGCCCTTGATGCACAGTACCTCCGGCATGAATTCACGCGCCGCCAGCTCGTCGCGCACCAGCGCGCGCATGTCCGCCGGAAGTCGGTCGAGCGAGTCCAGCCAGACCAGTTCGCGGCCTTCCGTGCTCACGAGCGCGAGTCCTTCGTCCGGCGCGGCAATCGGGAAGGCGCGCACGGGCACGACGCCTTCATGGGCGACGCCCTCGGCGTCGGTCAGCACCAGACGTCCGAAGGCGTTGCGCGAGAGGGTGAAATCGATCTGCATAAATGGCTTCGCGAACGGTTCGGTTGACGATCAGTTGACGGAGAGCGGCTGCGCCGGCGCGGCCGTGACCGCAGCCACCGTGGCGGCGGCTTCGGCCGACTCGACGACTGCGTCGATATCCGTGTCGACGTTGCGCTGCTGCGCCTGATAAAGCTTGTAGTAAGCGCCTTCGCGCGCGATCAGTTCGTCGTGATTGCCCACCTCGACGATCTTGCCGCGATCGAGCACCACGAGACGGTCGGCCTTGCGCAGCGTCGAGAGACGGTGGGCAATGGCAATCGTCGTACGACCCTTGACGAGGTTGTCCAGCGCCTTCTGAATTTCCTTCTCCGTGGCCGTATCCACCGACGACGTCGCTTCGTCCAGAATCAGAATTCTCGGATCGATCAGCAACGCGCGGGCAATCGAAATCCGTTGACGCTCGCCACCCGAGAGCGCCTGACCCCGCTCGCCGACAAGCGAATCGTAGCCATGCGGCAGACGCAGAATGAACTCATGCGCATGCGCGGCACGCGCGGCAGCCACGATCTCGGCGCGCGTGGCTTCGGGTTTGCCGTAGGCGATGTTGTCCGCAATCGTGCCGAAGAACAGGAACGGCTCCTGCAACACCAGACCGACGTTGCGACGGAAGTCCGAGACCGGCAGCGCGCGAATGTCCACACCATCGATCTGGATCGAGCCTTCGGCCACATCGTAGAAGCGGCAGATCAGGTTCACCAGCGTGCTCTTGCCCGAGCCGCTGTGCCCGACCAGACCGATCATCTCGCCCGGCGCGATGCGCAGATCCATCCCCCGGATCACCGCGCGGTTGCCGTAACGGAAGCCGATGTCGCGCAGGTCGATCGCGCCCTTCACTTCCTTCAGATGCACCGGATTGACCGGCTCCGGCACGTTCGAGACGTGATCGAGAATATCGAAGATGCGCTTGGCGCCGGCGGCAGCCTTCTGGGTGACCGAGACGATGCGACTCATCGAATCGAGACGCGTATAGAAGCGGCTGATGTACGTCAGGAACGCGGCGAGCACACCCACGGTGATCTCATGCTTCGAGACCTGCCAGATACCGAAGATCCAGACGACCAGCAACCCGACTTCCGTCAGGAAGGTAACGGTCGGCGAGAACAGCGACCAGACCTTGTTCACCCGATCGTTGACGACGAGGTTATGACGGTTCGCTTCCTTGAAGCGCGCCACCTCGCGATTCTCCTGCGCAAACGCCTTGACCACGCGAATGCCCGGAATCGTATCGGCCAGCACGTTCGTGATTTCCGACCAGATACGGTCGACCTTCTCGAAGCCATGGCGCAACCGGTCACGCACCAGATGGATCAGCCAGGCGATGAACGGCAGCGGCACCAGCGTCACGACCGCCAGCCAGGGGTTGATCGACACGAGAATGATCGCCGTCATCACGATCATCAGCACGTCGGTCGCGAAGTCCAGCAAATGCAGGGAAAGGAAGACGCAGATGCGGTCGCTTTCCGACCCGATGCGCGCCATCAGATCCCCCGTGCGCTTGCCGCCGAAGTACTCCAGCGAGAGGCGCAGCAGATGGGAATACGTGGCCGTGCGCAGATCGGCGCCGATCCGCTCCGATACCTTGGCGAGCAAGTACGTACGCGCCCAGCCAAGCACCCAGGCGACCAGCCCGGCCCCCAGCAACCCCGACAGATACATTCCCACCAGGTGGTAATCGATCGGTTTGCCGTTCTGGAACGGGATCAGCACGTTGTCCATGAGCGGCATCGTCAGATACGGCGGGATCAGCGTGGCGCCCGTGGCACAAAGCGTGAGCAGGAAACCGGACAATAACTGGAAGCGATACGGACGGGCGAAGCGCCACAATCTGAGCAATGCCCATGTCGACGGCGGGGCTTCTGTTTCCGGGTTGCATTGCGGGCACTCTTCGGCCCCCGAGGGCAGTTCCGCCTGACAAATGGGGCAAACGCCCACCTCCTCCGGCTCGTGGCTCGCAGCGTGACCGGCGACCCGCGCGTCGCGCTGGCGCACGATCGTATCCATCAACGTGAGCGCCGCCGGATTGTGACCCAGCGTATAGCGCCAGTTCGCGAGCTTCTTGCTTGCGTCGCACAGCTCCAGCGAGCCCACGCCCGCGTGGTCCGTGTGCGTCAGCGTCAGATCCGCACGGTACGGCCATGCCTGCCAGGCGCCCGACGGCGTGTCGCGGCGCGCCTCACGTGCAAGGACACGGCGATCGGTCGCGACGACCACGCCCTGGGCGAAGTGCAATTGCGCGTCCAGATCGACGGTAAGCCACGCGAGCACGGTCTCGCCATCGGCCAGTTGGGCGGAAAGATCGAGGTACCAGGGTTCAGCGGCGGCATTGCGGGCCGGCGTAGCTGCCGAAGGCGCGGCGGCGGAAGGATCTGTCGATGTGGCGGCGGGTGACGCCGCTGAAGCGGAGGTGTCGGTCATTGATGCGGCAGACGTGTCCTCAAGGGGCGGACATCGAGCAATCGGAGAAAAATCGACGCGGACTTTCCCTGTCAGGTCCGCAAAATTGCCGCAAGTATAACCACAGCGACGCTTTTTGCGGCACGGAGTTCCCGCATGACACGGTGCAACATCGAAATATTGTTGCGACTGTCAACCGTTTACGGATTTTTTGCGTTAAGCATCCAGTTAACTGTAAAAGCGCGACCGGCTGTGCCGCCTGAAACCGGCCTCGCCGGCTTTCCCGTACCAGCCCTGACGCGTGAATAAAAGCCTTAGATGAAAAAGAAAGACATTGAGATTTTCGATGTCCTGTCGCTGCGCGGACCGAATATGTGGACATATCGGCCGGTGCTTGAGGCATGGGTCGATATCGGCGAACTGGAAGAGTTCCCGTCCAACAAGATCCCGGGATTCCCCGAGCGGCTGTCCGAGTGGCTGCCCACCCTCATTGAGCATCGTTGCAGCATCGGCGAGCGCGGCGGTTTCCTCCAGCGCCTGCGCGAAGGTACGTGGCCCGGCCACATTCTCGAGCACGTCACGCTTGAGCTCCAGAATCTCGCCGGCATGCCCGGCGGCTTTGGCAAGGCACGCGAAACCCCGATCTCGGGCGTCTACAAGGTGATCGTGCGCGCCTGGCATGAAGACGTGACCCGTGCGGCGCTGTTCGCGGCCCGCGATCTGGTCATGGCCGCCATCGAAGACCGTCCTTACGACGTCGAGGCCGCCGTGGAAGACCTTCGCGGCCTGGTCGACAAACACTGCCTCGGCCCGAGCACGGCGTGCATCGTCGACGCCGCCGACGACCGTGACATCCCGCATCTGCGTCTGTCCGACGGCAATCTGGTGCAACTGGGCTACGGCGCTGCCGCCCGCCGCATCTGGACCGCCGAGACCGACCGCACGCCCGCCATCGCCGAGAGCATTTCGCGCGACAAGGATCTGACCAAGCAACTGCTCGAATCGTGCGGTGTGCCGGTGCCGGAAGGCCGTCTGGTCGATAGCGCCGAAGACGCCTGGGAAGCCGCAGAAGACATCGGCCTGCCCGTGGTCGTCAAGCCGTACGACGGCAACCATGGCCGTGGCGTATTCATCAATCTCACCACGCGAGACGAAGTCACCACGGCGTTCGGCGTGGCGCTCGAAGAAGGCAACGGCGTGATCGTCGAGCGCTTCGTGCCGGGTCTGGAGCACCGTCTGCTGGTCGTGGGCGGGCGTGTCGTGGCCGCCGCGATGGGCGAAATGGCCTCCGTCGTGGGCGACGGGCAACACACCGTCTCCGAACTCATCGAGCTGCAAATCAATAACGATCCGCGTCGCGGCAGTGCGGAAGACCAGCCGCTCAACCGCGTGCGCATCGACTCGTCGGCCCGTCTGGAACTGAAGCGTCAGGGCTTCGACGCCGATTCCGTGCCGCCCGAAGGCAAGAACGTGCTGATCCAGCGCAACGGCAACGTCGCTTTCGACGTGACCGATCGCGTACACCCGAGCGTAGCCGCGCATGCGTCGCTGGCCGCGCGCATCGTCGGTCTGGACATCGCCGGTGTCGATCTGGTGGCGGAAGACATCTCGCGCCCGCTCGCAGAACAACGCGGCGCCATCGTCGAAGTCAACGCCGGTCCGGGCCTGCTGATGCACCTGAAGCCTGCCGACGGCGCCCCCCGTCCGGTCGGCCGCGCCATCGTCGATCACCTGTTCCCCGACGGCGACGCCGGTCGTATTCCGGTCGTCGGCATCACCGGCACGAACGGCAAGACCGTGACGGCCCGCCTGCTCACGCACCTGCTGCAACTGGCGGGCGAGCATACCGGCCTGGCTTGCAGCGACGGCCTGTTCCTCGACAAGCGTCTGGTGCAAGGCGGCGACCGCGCCAACTGGGACGCCGCGAACCGTGTCCTGATGAACGCCGGCGTGACCGCCGCCGTCTTCGAGAACGACAACACCGCCATTCTGTCCGAAGGCCTCGCCTACGACCGCTGCCAGGTCGGCATCGTGACGAACATCGATCGTCCGGACCATCTGGGTCAGTATTTCGTCGAAGACGTCGACCGCATGTTCAGCGTGATGCGTACGCAAGTGGACGTCGTGCTGCCCGACGGCGTGGCCGTGCTGAACGCCCGCGATCCGCTGGTCGTGGAAATGGCCGAGCTGTGCGACGGCGACGTGATCTTCTTCGGACTGGACGAGCAACTGCCGGCCATCGTCGCGCATCGTGCCGAAGGCAAGCGCGCGGTGTTCGTGCGCAACGGGCAGGTGATTCTCGCGACCGGCTCGGAAGAAACCGACATCGGCGCCACCGCCAACATGCCCCTGACCTATGCCGGCCGTGTCGGCTTCCAGGTCGAGAACGTGCTGGCCGCCGTGGCCGCCGCCTGGTCGATGGGCGTGGCGCTGGACGTTCTGCGCACCGGCGTGACGACGTTCGACGTCGGTCAGGTCGATGCCCCGGGTCGCTTCACCCTGTTCGAAAAGCAAGGCGCGACGGTCATCGTCGACGACGCCCACAACGCACCGGCCCTGAATGCACTGGCTGCCGCCCTCGCCACCCTGCCGGCAGAGCGCCGCACGGTGGTGTACGGCCCCGGCGCCGACCGCATGGACGAAGACCTTCAGGCCGAAGGCAAGCTGCTCGGACAGACGTTCGACAGCGTGGTGCTGTGCGACGACCTGAGCATTGCGCGCAAGCGTGAGTCGGCCGAGTCGCGCGCCCAGTTGCGTGCGGGCATCGACACCGCCGGCCGCAAGGTTCAGGTGACGGATGCCGGCGAGCGCCGCGCCGCCGCCGAAACCGCCTTGGCCCAGCTCGCCAGCGGCGACCTGCTCGTGTTGCAGGCCGACGAAGGCGGCGCCGCCGCGATGCTCGATCTCGTGCATCTGTGGATGGGGCAGCCGATGCGGGCGCTGGCCGCCTGAGGACGCCGGACGCGTCGAATGCATGATGAGCGGCGGCCGACAGGATTTCCTGCTGCCGCCGTCTCTATATAGATAGCCACCGAATATCCAAGCCACAGCCGTTTTTCTCGCCAACCATTTGCCATATAGGGACGCGAAGTGGACAGACAGGGATTGCAATTTATGGAAGTCTCCCGTATCCGCGCGCTGCGCGGGCCGAACCTCTGGAGCCGTCACACCGCCATCGAGGCGATCGTGACGTGCACCGATCTGGAATACTCGATCGGCAATCTGGCCGGTTTCGAAGCTCGTCTGCGCGCCCGCTTCCCCGAGCTGCCCGCGCTCACGCCCGACGCCGAGGAGCGTCCGGTGTCGCTGGCCGACGCGCTCGCCACCACGGCGCTGCACCTGCAAGCCGCCGCCGGCTGCCCGGTGACCTTCAGCCATACGACACAGACCATCGAGCCGGGCACCTTTCAGGTCGTCGTGCAATACAGCGAAGAGCCGGTCGGACGTCTCGCCTTCGATCTGGCGCAGCAACTGATCCATGCCGCGCTCGAAGACGGCCCGTTCGATCTGGCCGACGCCCTCTATCGCTTGCGCGATCTGGATGAAGACGTCCGTCTCGGCCCGTCGACCGGCTCGATCGTGTACGCCGCCGTCGCTCGCGGCATTCCGTACCGTCGCCTGACCGAAGGCTCGATGGTGCAGTTCGGCTGGGGCAGCAAGCAGCGCCGCATTCAGGCAGCCGAGACCGACCGCACCTCGGCCGTGGCCGAATCGATCGCACAGGACAAGGACCTGACCAAGACGCTGCTGCACGCCGCCGGGGTGCCGGTGCCGCTTGGCGGCACGGTGCGCGATATCGAAGACGCGTGGAAGCTGGTGCAGGAGATCGACGCACCGGTCGTGGTCAAGCCGCGCGACGGCAATCAGGGCAAGGGTGTCGCCGTGCGTCTGCGCACGCGCGAAGAAATCGAGAAAGCCTTCGAAGCCGCGCAGGACATCAGCCGCGACGTCATCATCGAGCGCTACATTCCGGGCCACGACTTCCGTCTGCTGGTCATCGGCAACAAGCTGGTCGCCGCCGCGCGCCGCGATCCGCCGCAGGTCACCGGTGACGGCGTGCATACCGTGCGCCAACTGGTCGACGCCGTGAACGCCGACCCGCGTCGCGGCGAAGGCCATGCCACGTCGCTGACCAAGATTCGTTTCGACGACATCGCGCTTGCCACGCTGGCCAAACAGGGCCTGAACGCCGACTCGGTACCGGACGCCGGGGCACGCATCGTGCTGCGCAACAACGCCAACCTGTCGACCGGCGGCACGGCAACCGACGTCACCGACGACGTCCATCCGGAAATTGCTGCACGCGCCGTCGCGGCCGCGCAGCAGGTCGGGCTTGATATCGCCGGTGTCGACGCCGTGTGCGAAACGGTCATCAAACCGTTCGAAGATCAGGCCGGCGGCATTGTGGAAGTCAATGCCGCGCCGGGCCTTCGCATGCACCTTCAGCCGTCGTACGGCAAGGGTCGTGCGGTGGGCGAAGCCATCGTCTCGACCATGTTCGAAGACGGTGACGACGGCCGTATTCCGCTCGTGGCCGTCTCGGGCACGAACGGCAAGACGACGACCGTGCGCCTGATCGCTCACCTCATCGCCCAGCAAGGGCTGCGTGTCGGCATGACCGGCACGGATGGTATCTACATCAGCGGTCAGCGCATCGACACTGGCGATTGCAGCGGCCCGCGTAGCGCGCGCAACGTGCTGATGCACCCCGACGTGGACGCGGCCGTGTTCGAAACCGCACGCGGCGGTCTGCTGCGCGAGGGCCTCGCCTACGACCGTTGCGACGTCGCCGTGGTGACCAACATCGGCATGGGCGACCACCTTGGGCTGTCGTACATCAACACGGTGGAAGATCTGGCGGTGCTCAAGAGCGTGATCGTGCGCAACGTGGCGCCGCGCGGCATGGCGGTGCTCAATGCGGCCGATCCGATGGTCGCGCGCATGGCAGACGCCTGCCCGGGCGACGTCACCTACTTCGCCGTGGACGCCGCGCATCCGGTGCTCGCCACGCATCGCGCCAAGGGCAAGCGTGTGGTCTATGTCGACGGGGCTCACATCGTGACGTCGCACGGCAGCGAAGAAACACGTTACGCGCTCGCCGCCATTCCGCTCACGCGCAACGGCACCATCGGCTTCCAGGTCGAGAACGCCATGGCCGCCATCGGCGCGGCCTGGGCATTGAAGATCGATCCGGTGACGATCCGTGCCGGACTGGTGACCTTTGTGAACGACGCAGGCACTGCACCGGGGCGCTTCAACGTCTTCGATTACAAGGGCGCGACGCTGATTGCCGACTACGGTCACAACCCGGATGCCATCGCCGCGCTCACGCAGGCGGTGGAGACGATGCCTGCCCGCCGCCGTTCGGTGGTGATTTCGGGCGCGGGCGATCGCCGCGACGAAGATATCCGTCGTCAGACGGAGATCCTCGGCGACGCCTTCGACGACGTGCTGCTCTATCAGGACCAGTGCCAGCGCGGACGCGAAGACGGAGAAGTGATCCGCTTGCTGCAAGAAGGTCTGGTGGGCGCGCGTCGCACGAGCCACGTCGACGAGATCAATGGCGAGTTCGTCGCCATCGATACCGCACTGGCCCGCCTGCAACCGGGCGATCTTTGCCTGATCCTCATCGACCAGGTCGACGAAGCGCTGGCGCACATCGCACAGCGAGTTGCCGAGGCCGGCGCCCGCTGAGCCTGCTCTCCGGGAGCCTCACCGGCTCCCGGGGATTGTCGACGTGCCTCCGCCCCCGGATGCGACAAAGGGTAGCGCCTCAACGCTGCCGGCACGGTATATAGTCGGGCCCTCGACTTCAGGGCCCGACCTTATGACCGATCGTCAGTACATCATTCCGCCATCCATGGCTGCCATTGTCGAGCGCGCCGGCTACGTGCCAGCCGTTCGTGCCGGCGCCACCGTGTTTTGCGCGGGCCAGGTCGGACGCACCCCCGACATGACCGTCATCCACGACCCCGAAGCGCAATTCGAGGCTTGCTGGGACAACCTGCAAACCGTGCTTACCGCCGCTGGCTGCACGTTCGACGACGTCGTCGACATGACCACTTACCACGTCGACATGTCACGCCACATGCCGATATTCCGCACCGTCAAAGACCGGCGTTTCCCTCGCGGAACCTGCGCCTGGACATGCATCGGCGTGTCCGAGCTGGCACATCCCGGATTGCTGGTCGAGATCAAGTGTGTGGCGATCTCGCGCGATGGCCTCACAGAACGTTTCGGGTAACGCCCAGCAACCGCGTGGCATTCGATTGATGATCGGCACTGATGGCAGTCAATGCCTCGATGTCGATACCCCGGTCGTACCTCATCCCCATTTGATAGAGCTGTTCGAAGGCAAATTTGTGGATCACCGCGGCGTCTGCCGGAAACCCCCGCTGCTCGAAGACGTCGGCACATTGTTTGCAGAGTGCGCTGATCCCCGGGTAATTCGGTCCGAATGCACGCGCGGCATCGACGAGCACCTCGTAGACCTGCGCAACGTCTGCGCTCAGGGCAAGACGCAGGAGCTGCGCCTGCGCCGCAGCTCGCACCGCGCCGGCTTTGGCTTCTCCGGCGAGGTATAGGTGATACGACGCCTTGAACATGTGCATCGCAGAGTCATGCAGTTCACCGGTCTTCTCCCGATACACGCCTGACCACGCCCGGTTCGCGCCGATTCGCAGTTGCATGCCACGCTGAATCCTGATCTGTTCTTCACGAGCCGCCGCCGGGAGCATCACAAGGCAAAGCGCCGTCTCCGCATCGCGCCTTTCGGCGATCTGCGCCGCCTGCTCGTGGAGTTCCGCCGCAATCCTGTACTCGCCCAATGCCCCAAAAAAGCGGGCTAGCGGCACGCGCAGCGTGACACTGTTTCGGTCACCCGCGAGCGCGGCCAACAAGCTTCCGGCCAACGCACAGGCATGGTTTTTGTCCAGCCCCGACATCACGCTGCCGTCAACGCCAACGGCCAGACCGAACAGAAACGCGCTCATCCCGAAATAGTGTGTCGTGGTATCGGCGAATGCTTCGAGCAACGTCCGCGACGATGCCCCTTCGAAATTCGATTGCAGAAGACTCGTTGCTTCGTGCTGCGTCAGGTTGAGGCCATCCTTGGCGAACGTCCGACCGATGAGCGGGCAGCGAAACACCGTCCCCGGAATCTGCACGGCGATCAGCCCCGTCGACATGGCATGCAGGCCGGTCGCGTCGACGTTCAGCCAGTTCACCACCATGGCATCGCGAACATGTGGCTTCAGCGAGGCCAGCAGACGGGCGGCGGCCTTGTCCGCCACGTCTAGCGTCGGGCGCTGCCCCAGAACATGCAGCAAGCCTTCGCGGGAAATCGCAAGATGACATTGCACCAGCAACTTCACCGTCTCCGGCACGTTGACATCGTCCTTGAAACAGGGCGCAAGATCCTGCCAGATATGAGGCTTGAAGACTTCCATCTCAAGGAAGGCCGTAGCGATGAGCATGGCCTCCGAACCCGCGCAGGCGGCCCCCGCATCCGCTTCAAACCGGCGCATCGCCGCCGCCAATGGCGTTTCGCCGATACCCGTGCCGAGATCCGGCGTCACGGGAATGGGCGCACGTCCGACAGGTGTCGACATCATCGCGCTCTCCTCCCCGGCTGAAGCAATTGCAGCAATTCGAGCGCCTCGACCTCGCCGATGAAGTCTGCGCTCGTCAACGCCCGCCCCAGCATCGGGTGCCGATGCGCCTTGCCCAGCATTTCGCGGCGTCTGATCGTGTTGACTAGCTGATAGACGGGCTGCCCCTTCGCACCGCGTGCCGTTTCCAGCAGTAGCCAATGCACTTTGGGATCGCCATCGAACGGCAGCGTCGCGTTCGGGCCGATGATGTCCCCAAATTCGATGGTGTAGTCCGGCCCGGCAAGCGCGGTCATGCCGTTCATTTTGCCTAGATGGGATGCAATGGCTGAGCGCATCGCTGCCGGAACATCAGCCCGATCCGGGTCGAAGCGGGCACGCGTGCAGTACCGCCAGGTCTCGGAGACATGGAAATCGCGCACTTTCGCCAACGCATCTGCATCCTCGACGAGATTCGCTTCATGAATCTGCGGCAGACGCTCGGCCGTCAGATAGTGCGTCATTGCGGCGCTTAAGTCGCGCCCTCTGGCAGCAAACGCCGTGGCACACTGCGTGCCGGTCGCACTTATACGGCCACTACTGATGGCGATGGCGTCGAACGCTTCACGAAGCACCGGTGCGACTTCGGAATAGCGCGCGACGCCTGCGAGTTGGTGAAGGTTCGTGAGACCACGCGTACATGCGTGCTCGGCAAGCGCCGGTTCCCTCGCGGCCGCTCGGCGTTGCGCGGCCTTGAAATGCTGTTTTGCCGCCAACGCCAACTCACCACAACGCGCATAGTAGTGAGCCGCCAACGCGTGCTCATTTGCGATGCATATCTCAGCGTGACGTCGCACGTCCGCCGCCGTGTCATGCCCACTGTTTGTAAAACGGGAGATTCCATAGACGTCACCCGGCAAATCACGCTTACGATGCACCGCCATCTCGGCACGCACGTCGGCGGCACGCCGGTAATCTTCCATCTCGCCGAAGTATCGGGCAAAGGCCTCGCAGAACACGGTGCGCCGTCCATCGTGCCGCAGCGCCTCGAACACCGAAATGGCAAGCGCGTGAAGCGCATCGGCATTCAATGTCGACGGCATACGTCCATTGGTATCGATAAGCGCGCGTAGCAGATGCGCGGTCGTCTGCGGATGATGCGTCGTCAACGCCGGAAGCATGTCGAGTACGGTGCGGCCGTCATCGGCGCCCGCTGGACGAGCGTGCATCAGTTGCACCGCTTCCTCCTGCGTGAGATGCAGGCCACTCTCACCGACGGCCTTGCCGATGAGCAGGCAGCGAAAGCCGCTGTCCGGGATGTCGGCAACAATGCAGTGGTCTGCGCTCACGTGCAGGGATCGGTCGCCGGGCATCGACCAACGCTGAATCATGGCCGCGCGCGTATGTGGCGACAGGATCTTCAGCAGCCGTGCGGCATCGTCGGCGACCCGATGAATCGTCTGCTTGCGTACTAGATGAGCAAAGCCGTTAGGGAACGTTGCGAGGTGGCTCCGCACCAGGACGCCCGCCGTATCGGTATCGTCCTGATTGGCACCGAACCATTGGGCAACAGTTTGCTTACCCTCCGGCGTGACTATCTTCAATGTGAGCCGCCCCATGGCGTGATCCAGCTCCGCTGCACCGGGGAAAACGACATTCGCCGCTTCCTCGACGATTCGTATCGCCGGTCGCAGATCGTGCAAGTCACCGTGTGGCGAGACGTCCACCGGAGGCCTGACGTCAGGACACCCCATTGCCTCGGATACTGCTGTCATCATCGATCGACTCCTGCTCCTGTTGGATCACGTCCGAGCGCAACGCCCGCTCTGCGTCCTGTGATTGCCTGCCGGCGGTGTAAAGCATGTTCACGACCTTCAGACCTCTGACGAAATCCGACCGCTGATAAGCACGGTTATGGCAGGGATGCCGGGTCCCGGACGCAATCAGTGCGCGCATGGTGCCTTCGGTGACAAAGTCGTAGAGCTCGCGGCCGGTCGTCTGCGTACCGCCATGCATCAGCACCCAGCGCGAGTCTGGTTCGACATCAAAAGGGTTGCAGGTAATGGCGTCGCAGGCTTCGCTGAACCTGATAATGGCGGTCTGTCCGACCACCCCATCGGGCGATATCAATTTGCCCCACAACGGACCCGCGGTGAACGCCAGCAAGCTGCCGATGTCCTCTGGCCCCGCCTTCCGATTGGCACGCGCAAAGCATTCCTGCGCACAGCTTCGGTGGTGTGTCGCGAGAGGCATCGTGATTGCCTCGTCGACACCCTGCGCGCGTAGCTTTGTCACATAGTCGACGGCCAGCATATGGAGCAACGCCGCCGCAAACGGATACCCGCATGCCTCGAACGTCTTCGCGCATCGCTCGTAGGTCATGCACAGCCCCTCGTAATCGCCGCGCACCTCACCGCGAGCCTCGTCGAGGATCTTTTCGACCTCACCGAAGGCGTTCGTCAGCGCCGACGTCTGTGCGGCGCGCGCGTAATACGCCAAGGCGTATGCCGCATCGCCGGCGTCGCGAAAACGTCTCGCGGTCGCCAGGCATGACCGTATTTCTTCCGGCTTGTTAGTTTCGAGGCATGCCAGATGCAACGCTGCCGTCGAGAGTCGAGCCGCGGACAATGTGGCATTGAATATCGCCCGTTCCCAATGCGCATCGCGAAGCGTCTCTGGCACTTTTTTCGAGAGCCCCGCCTCGTTCCTCGCAAGTTGCAGACGAAATGCCGCCACAGTGTCGTGTGCTTCCGCCGCGCGCGCATGATCGCCGCTTATTGCGAAAAACCTGGAAAATCGATCACCAAGCGAAACAGGGACATCGTTCCTTCCTTTGAGTGCATCGTGCACGATCACCGCAACGCCATAAAGTGCGTCCCGATCGACCTCTGACAGGGGACTTCCATTCGCCCCCATCACCTTCGCCAAAAGATTACCTACGACGTAACGCTGCCGAGGCGCCACCTCTGGCAACGCGTCCAACACCGTGGTTGACGTCTGCCGATCGTCAAGACGTGCGAGCAGAAACTGTGTCGCCTCGCGCTGCGTCAGACCCAGACCGTTAGGGGAAATACATCCGTCCATCACCGGGCAACGAAAAGCCGTCCCCGGAATGTCCATCGCCACCAGACCGCTCGGCGTCATCATCAAAGAGGCATGCTCGGGCGCCGACCATCGATCCAGTATTTCGGCACGTGCGCTCGGTGTCAGCGCGTGAAGCATAATCGTCGCCTCGTCGCCCAGCGTCTTGATGTCCGCGACGCGTAATGCATGCTTCATGCCGACGTCGCATGTCACGAGATGGCTCCTGACGAGCTTCGCGACCATGGATTTCCGATCCGTACCTTCCTTGAAAGCGGCGCTGATCACGCGCCAGTTGTCGGCGCGCGCAGCAACCTTCTGAAGCCGCTCGATCGCGCGATCTATTTCATGAGACCCGGCGGAACACTGCTGCAATACCGCGTCGAACTCTTGTATCGCGACGTCCAGCGACGGTTCCGGCTTGCATTCCCGCCAAGCCGGAAAACACGCACTCACCCAAGGACGAATGACTTCCCAAACCATTGCCTGCCTCCGCGTCGTCCATTCACGGCCATTGCGCGACAAGGTCGACGCAATGGATAGCGAGCAGTGTCCCACCGCGCTGCGTCACAGGCGTGCACAAATCGCTCAGGCTGCCAGTTTCAGGAGGGACGGGGACGAAGATGCTGCTTAGGCGCCTAAGCGAGCATGCGATTCACACGGCGTCACAGGTCGGTCGGCGCGCTGTCGTCATCGAACCTCAGCACGACCTTCAAGGCGCCGGTGGCTTGCCGCGTCGTCAGCATGTCGAGCGCCGCGACACCGTCGACGAAATCCGACGCCTCCAAAGGCACCTGCCGATAGAGATGCCGCCCGCCCCGGGAGACCAGAGCCCGGCGCGTGTCTTCGGTCATGAGCTCATAGACTTGCCTGACGTCGTCCCGAGGGCTTCGTCGAAACAAGACCCAGTCGAGCGACGCGTGCTCGTCGAACCCCTCTTGTGAGATCACGTCGCTCGCCCCCTCGAAATAGACGACGAAATCGTTTCCGATCAACCCGTCCTGCGAGGTCAACGTATCGAGATTCGCGGCAATGGCCGAACGAATCAGGCCCGGCAGGTCGCGCATCGTTTCCGAGAGCCCGATTGCGGCAAATATCTCGCGTGCCTTTTGCAGATGCGTCTCGGCCAGCGCCCGTTTGCCGGCAGCGCCCGTGTCGGGTGAGGCAAAAACATTGCGACTTTCCCGCTCGGGCCACAGATGGCTGGCCAGCAATTCATGCGTCATCGCCGCGCTGACATGCAGACCCCGCGCAGCGAACGCGTCGGCACAGCGCAACCCGACTTTGGACGCCGAGCCATGAGCGCCGCCGTAGGATCGGATGGCGTCATGAAGTACATCGATCACCTCTGGAAACACCTCATAAGACGCCAGCTTTTCAGCCGCATTGGCGTACATCGTCGCCGCCATGTCGCTTTGACGCACCGCTTCGAAGGCCTTCGCGGACTTCAGATACTGGTCGACGGCCAGTCTCGGTTTCTCAGCGCGTGCGTAGTGAAAGCCCGCCCATTGCCGGTTTTCGGCAACGCTCGCCTGATTGAACGCTCGAATCTCGTCGGTCGTCGTGAGCGCCCCGCGCGCGACTTCGCCCAGACGCAGATTGTCGCGGGGGTCCATCCCCTCACGCAGCGTCGCTGCGATCTCGCGAGATTGCGCCGCACGAGTGTTGTCGCCCATCCAGTTGAAGAATCTGGCGAGCGGCTCGCGCACCGATACATCGCCCTCGATATCCTTCAGAAAGTCATGTGCTTCGGCCGCAAGCGAGTAAACCGCGTCCGAATCCAGCCCCGGCGACAAGCTTCCGTCCGAGCCGATCGCCGCACAGATCAGAAAGTAGTTGCCGACCGTGTGGTCCTCCCCCAGCCCCGGCAGCATTTGCAGCAGCGTCGTGCCCGGCGGCGTTCCCTCAGGCCGCGCGAGCAGCAATTGCGTCGCCTCGCTTTGCGACAGATTGAGGCCGAGCGACGAAAATCCGCCGTCGATCAACGCGCAACGAAAGTCGGTGCCGGGAATATCCAGTGCCACGACCTTGCCCTCGGTCACGTGCACGGATGACCCTTCGGGTTCCGTCCATCGCCGCACGATTTCGGCGCGCACCTCCGGTCGGACGCAACGGATCAGCCCCCGGGCCTGCCCATCCAGGTGACGGTACGAATGGGAGGCAAGTGCGTGATCCAGCCCGGTGCGAGATGTTGTGATGTGGTTGCGCACAAGACGTTTGACGAACACGCCGAGATCGATGTCCGGTGCGAAGGCACCTTCGATCACCTTCCGGCCATCGCCTTTGGCAAACGCCTTCTCGACGCGTCCGATCGCCTTGTCGAGTTCGGCCGCGCCCGCCGAGCAGGTTCTCAGACTGCTGTCCAGCGCGTCCATCGTGTGGGTCAATTGTGCGGCCGGCGACTCGAAGGTCCGGCACGATTGAAGCGCGCCTCTCAGCGCGTGCAGGGCACTCGAAATCATTGCAGCCCTCGCGATGGCGCAAGCGTCGGCACCAAGGACGGGCAGTTGCGATGAAGCGGAATGGCGCGCCGCTCAGTGCAACGGTGAGCGAAACACGAGAGACCGACGGTCGAGGAGGAGGATGGGAAACGAGGACGGCGATGCGTCGATGACATCAAGGCAGACATGACGGAAATGAGCGAGCGTGGGCATTTCCACACCCTCAGCACAATGAAAAGGCCCAAGTCTCCCATTGGGCCTTTTCACACGCGCGCAGAAATCGCTCAAATCACGACGTCAAACCACCACTTCCTGAGGGGACATTTCTGTGCCGTAGGTCGCCCAGCGCATGTCCTCGTCGGCCGCCGCAACGGTCGGTTTGCACTGCGCGGCGGTCTCGTCGAGCCCCTGCAACAACGGGCATCGCTCGAATATTTCCGCGATGAAGTCGACAAATACGCGAACTTTAGGCGACAAATGACGATTATGCGGATAGACCGCCGAAATCGGCATGGGCGGCGGTTTCCATTGATGCAGGATCTCGACCAACTGCCCCGATTGCAGATACGGCAACGCCATGAAGCGGGCCAGTTGCACGGTGCCCACGCCCGCCAGTCCGAGCTGGAGGTACGCTTCGGCATCGTTGACCGCGACCGTGCCCTGCATGTGGATTTCGATCTCCTTGCCGTCCACCACGAACTGCTCTTCGATCACGCGCCCCGTGCGGCTCGAAAAATAGTGCACCGCCGTGTGCCGCTGCAAATCGTCGAGCGTATGCGGCATGCCCATGCGCTCCAGATAGCCAGGCGACGCGCACGTCAGGCTCTGGAACAGGCCGACACGGCGCGCGACAAGGCTGGAATCCTGAAGCGTCCCGACACGCAGCACGCAATCCACCCCCTCCTGAATCAGGTCGACGGGCTTGTCGCCCATGCCGATCATCAGTTCGATTTCGGGATAGCGATCGCGGAATTCACACATCTGCGGCAGCACGACGAGCTTGCCGAGTGAGCCCGGCATGTCCACGCGCAACTTGCCGCGCACCCGTTGGCTGCTCTCCCGGAACGAGGATTCGGTCTCCTCGATATCCGCCAGAATGCGCAGGCAGCGCTCGTAATACGCCGCGCCATCGGGCGTGAGATTGAGTCGCCGGGTCGTTCGCTGGAGCAAACGCGTGCCCAGATGCGACTCCAGGTTCTGAATGATCGTGGTCACCGAGGTGCGCGGCAACCCAAGGTTGTCGGCGGCACGCGAGAAGCTATTCGCCTCGACCACCCGCGTGAAGACCTGCATCGCTTGCAAGCGATCCATGATATTTCCCCATTGAAGACACCGTTTCACTGGCCGGCCCGACGAAATTTCACTTCGTCGCCAATGCATATGCTTATTGGTCGACGGCATAAGTCAACGCCCATAAGGCTGAGGCCGATTAGTCGAGCTGACCGAACAGTGTTGCCAAATTATAGGCGTTTATCCCAATGTCCGTGGCCTCTAGACTTCGCTCCATCGAATGTCATCAGAGGGGTATCGCTCGCGCGAACCCAAAGCCATATGTCAGCCAACGCCAAGTCGAAGTCGGGCCAAGCGGGAAAATCGGGATCGCCGGGATCGAGCGGTCAGATGTTCCGCACCGATGACGGACTGCGCATCGAAGAGGTAAGCATCGAGGGCCATGTCGCCCCGGTCACGCTGCGCCTGTACCGGCCGGACGGCAAGTCCGCCGCCAGCACGACCGCCGAATCCTCGGCAGCCACGGGGCAACCGGGCGTCGTCGTGCCGCTCGAAGCCCATTTGCCCGCCGTGCTGTATTTCCACGGTGGCGGGTTCTGCCGGGGTTCGCTCGACGACGGCGACGCCGCCGCGCGCTACCTGGCGCTGAACGTCCCCGCGCTGGTCGTCTCGGTCGGTTACTCGCTCGCGCCGGAACACCCGTTTCCTGCCGCACCGGAAGACGCCTGGTGCGCCGCGCTGTGGCTGCAACGCAACGCCCGCCGTTACGGCGCCAGCCCGCGTCGGCTCGCCGTGGCAGGCCACGACTCGGGCGGCAACATCGCTGCGGCCCTGACGATGATTGCCCGCGACCGCGGCGAGATCAGCATCTCGGCGCAGGCGCTGCTCGCTCCGCTGCTCGATCCCAGCATGACGCGTCTGGCCGACGGCGGCACGCCCAGCGACATCGAAGCGAACGAGTGCGCCCGTTGCTATCGCGCCTATTTGCCGCATGCCACGCAACGTCTGCATCCATATGCCGCGCCGCTCGAATCTCGCCGTCTCGCGGGCCTGCCGCCCACGCTGATCGCCTCCGCCGAACACGACCTGCTGCACGTCGAAGCTGAAAAATACGCTGCCGAGCTGATCGCGGCCGGCGTGCCGACACAGGTCACGCGCCATCGCAGCGCTTCCCATTACGGTCTGGCCGCACTTCCCGCAGCGCTGCGGGACGTGGCCACGTTCCTGACACGTCGGCTGGCACCGCCTGCCACCGGCTCTACCCAGTGAGTCCATCCGATCCCGGAGATTTGAAAAAATGACCACCCTCGCTCGCAAACCCGTACTTATCGCTGCTGCCGCCACGGCTGCGCTCCTGGCCATCGGCACGCTCACTGTCGTGCGTGTCGACGCCAGCACGCCCGCTGCGCAAGTCATGCCCACCGTGGAAGTCGACGTTGCCAACGTGCTGTCGCGTACCGTGACCGACTGGCAAAGCTATTCGGGACGGCTCGACGCCGTCGACCGCGTCGACATCAAGCCGCTCGTGTCAGGCACCATCACCGCCGTGCATTTCAAGGACGGCCAACTCGTGAAAAAGGGTGACGCCCTGTTCACGATCGACCCGCGTCCGTACGCCGCCGAAGTGGACCGCGCTGCCGCGCAGCTCGCGTCCGCCCAGGCGCGCGACGTCTTCACCAGCACCGACCTCGCGCGTGCGCAGCGCCTGATCACGGATAACGCCATCGCGAAGAAGGACTTCGACCAGAAGGAAAACGCCGCACGCGAAGCCGTTGCGAACGTGAAGGCGGCACAGGCCGCGCTGGAAACCGCCCGCATCAATCTCGGTTACACGCAGATCGTGGCGCCGGTGGCCGGGCGTGTATCGCGTGCGGAAATCACGGTCGGCAACACCGTGTCGGCAGGCGCGCAATCGCCCGCGCTGACTACGGTGGTGTCGGTCTCGCCAATCTACGCGGCGTTCGACGTCGACGAACAGACCTACCTGCGCTATCTCTCGCGCGATACCGCCAAGCCGAGCGGCGTGCCCGTCGATCTGGGTCTCGCCAACGAATCGGGCTACTCGCGCAAGGGCACGGTGTACTCGGTGGATAACCGCTTCGACACCACGTCCGGCACGATCCGCGTTCGCGCGCGCTTCGATAACGCCGACGGCGCGCTCGTCCCGGGCCTCTATGCACGTATTCGCGTCGGCGGCGGCGAGCCGCACCCGGCGCTGCTCGTGGACGAAGCCGCCATCGGCACCGACCAGAGCAAGAAGTACGTGATGGTCGTCGACCAGGCCAACAAGGCGCAGTACCGCGAAGTCCAGTTGGGCGAGCGTCACGGCGGGCTGGTGGAAATCGCCGGCGGCCTGAAGGACGGCGAACGCATCATCGTGAATGGTCTGCAACGTGTACGTCCGGGTGACGCCGTTTCGCCGAAGGTCGTGAAGATGGCCGGCGACACGGGCGACGCCCACGACATCGCGCCGACGGCTGTCGCCACCACCGGTGCCGACGATGCCGCCAAGGCCCCCGCCCCGGCAACCCAAGACGCCAGCGCGACACCGGCTACGCAGAAGACTTCGCAGAACGGCAACAAGACGCAATCGGTCGCAGCGGCCAAAACCGCTTCGCGCTCGTAATGTACTCAGTGCATTCATTGCGTCCGATGCTCGAAATGCGCGTGCAGGCACACAGCAACATTGCACGCTGAACGACACCCCAGAGTTTCGTCATGAACATCTCAAAATTCTTTATCGACCGGCCCATATTTGCGGGCGTGTTATCGGTCCTCACGCTGCTGGCCGGCCTGATCGCCGTGTTCCAGCTGCCGATTTCGGAATACCCGGAAGTGGTTCCGCCGTCGGTCGTCGTGCACGCTCAATACCCCGGCGCGAACCCGAAGGTGATCGCCGAGACCGTTGCATCGCCGCTCGAAGAGCAGATCAACGGCGTGGAAAACATGCTGTACATGCAGTCGCAGGCCAATAGTGACGGCAACCTCACCACGACGGTGACCTTCCGTCTGGGCACCGACCCGGACAAGGCCCAGCAGCTCGTGCAGAACCGTGTCTCGCAAGCGCTGCCGCGCCTGCCGGACGACGTGCAGCGTCTTGGCGTGACGACGATCAAGTCCTCGCCCACGCTCACGATGGTGGTGCACCTGATCTCGCCGAACGACCGCTACGACATGACGTATCTGCGCAACTACGCGCTCATCAACGTCAAGGATCGCCTCTCGCGCATCAAGGGCGTGGGCGAAGTGCAGATGTGGGGCGCCGGCGACTACTCGATGCGTGTCTGGCTCGATCCGGCCAAGGTCGCCCAGCGCGGCCTGACGGCGTCTGACGTGGTGAAGTCGATCCGTGAACAGAACGTGCAGGTCGCCGCCGGTGTGATCGGTGCAACGCCGGCCGGTCCGAACACGCCGCTGCAACTGAACGTGAACACGCGCGGTCGTCTGAACACGGAAGAAGAGTTCCGCGACATCATCCTGAAGACCTCGCCGGACGGTGCTGTCACGCACCTGAGCGACGTGGCGCGCGTGGAACTCGACGCGTCGTCGTATAGCCTGCGCTCGCTGCTCGACAACAAGCCGGCCATCGGCCTCGGTATCAACCAGTCGCCGGGTGCGAACTCGCTGCAAATTTCGGACGATGTCCGTGCTGCGATGGTCGACCTGCAAAAGGACATGCCCCCGGGCGTGGAATACCGTATCGCGTATGACCCGACGCAGTTCGTTCGCTCGTCGATCGAAGCCGTCGTCCACACGCTGCTCGAAGCCATCGCCCTGGTGGTGATCGTGGTGATCGTGTTCCTGCAAACGTGGCGCGCGTCGATCATCCCGCTGCTCGCCGTGCCGGTCTCGATCGTCGGTACGTTCGCCCTGCTGCTCGGCTTCGGCTACTCGATCAACGCGTTGTCATTGTTCGGGATGGTGCTAGCGATCGGTATCGTGGTGGACGACGCCATCGTGGTGGTGGAAAACGTCGAACGGAACATTGCTGCCGGGCTTTCGCCGAAGGAAGCGACCTATCAGGCCATGCGTGAAGTGAGCGGTCCGATTATCGCGATTGCACTCACGCTCGTGGCTGTGTTCGTGCCGCTCGCCTTCATGTCGGGTCTGACGGGTCAGTTCTACAAGCAGTTCGCCATGACCATCGCCATCTCGACGGTGATCTCGGCCTTCAACTCGCTCACGCTGTCGCCGGCCATGGCCGCCCTGCTGCTCAAGGACCATCACGCCAAGCCGGACTGGCTTACGCGTCAGATGAACCGTTATCTGGGTGGCTTCTTCAACGCGTTCAACCGCGTGTTCCATCGCGGCTCGGAGAAGTACGGCCACGGCGTGACCCGCGTGATCGGTCGCAAGGCCGTCATGATGGCGATCTTCGCGGTGCTGCTCGGTATCACCGTGCTGCTGGGCAAGGTCGTGCCGGGTGGTTTCGTGCCGGCGCAGGACAAGGAATACCTGATCGCATTCGCGCAGTTGCCCAACGGGGCTTCGCTCGACCGCACGGACAAGGTGATCCGCGACATGTCGGAGATCGCGCTGAAGACCCCTGGCGTGAAGAACGCCGTGGCCTTCCCGGGTCTGTCGGTCAACGGCTTCACCAACTCGTCGTCCGCAGGGATCGTGTTCGTCACGCTCAAGCCGTTCAGCGAGCGTAAGGACAAGTCGCTGTCGGCCGGTGCCATCGCCGCGAAGCTCAACGGCGAGTATGCGAAGAACAAGGACTCGTTCATCGCCGTGTTCCCGCCCCCGCCGGTGCTGGGTCTGGGTACGCTCGGCGGCTTCAAGCTGCAAGTGGAAGACCGTGGCGCACTCGGCTACGAAGCCCTGAACGACGCAACGCAAGCGTTCATCAAGAAGGCCTCGCAGACGAAGGAACTGGGCCCGACGTTCTCGTCGTACCAGATCAACGTGCCGCAGCTCAACGTCGACCTCGACCGTGTGAAGGCCAAGCAGTTGGGCGTGCCGATCACCGACGTGTTCGACACCATGCAGATCTACCTCGGCTCGCTGTACGTGAACGACTTCAACAAGTTCGGCCGCGTGTATCAGGTCCGTGTGCAAGCCGACGCGCCGTATCGTGCGCATGCCGACGACATCGGCCTGCTCAAGACGCGTAACAACAACGGTGAAATGGTCCCGCTCTCGTCGCTGGTGAAGGTTTCGCCGACGTACGGTCCGGAAATGGTGGTTCGCTATAACGGCTACACCGCTGCCGACATCAACGGAGGTCCGGCACCGGGTTACTCGTCGGGTCAGGCCCAAGCCGCCGTGGAACGTATCGCTGCCGAAACGCTGCCGCGTGGTGTGAAGTTCGAATGGACGGACCTGACGTATCAGCAGATTCTCGCGGGCGACTCGGCGCTGTGGGTGTTCCCGATCTCGGTGCTGCTGGTGTTCCTGGTGCTCGCCGCTCAGTACGAAAGCCTGACGCTGCCGCTGGCCGTGATCATGATCGTGCCGATGAGCATCATGTCCGCGCTGTTCGGTGTGTGGCTCACGCGAGGGGATAACAACATCTTCACGCAGATCGGTCTGATGGTGCTGGTGGGGCTCTCGGCGAAAAACGCGATTCTGATCGTGGAATTCGCCCGGGAACTGGAAATGCAGGGACGCACGGCCATTGCGGCCGCCATTGAAGCCAGCCGTCTGCGTCTGCGCCCGATTCTGATGACGTCCATCGCGTTCATCATGGGTGTGGTGCCGCTGGTGACGTCGACCGGCGCCGGTTCGGAAATGCGTCATGCGATGGGTGTGGCCGTGTTCTTCGGCATGATCGGGGTGACGGGTTTCGGCCTGATCCTGACGCCGGTGTTCTACGTGCTGCTCCGTACGCTGGCCGGCAAGAAGCCGCTGCATAGTGCGCACGCGTCGACCATGCCCGCCAACGTCAAGGCCGAAGTCTGAAGGATGCCAATCATGCAATCGCAATGGATCAAACGTAGTCTGGGCGTCTCGGGCTTGCTCGCCACCCTGCTGGTGGTGGCGGGTTGCTCGATGGCCCCCACATATGAAGTGCCGAAGGTGACCGATAAGGGCACGCCGACGGCCTTCAAGGAAGCGGCCCTGCCGGCCGGTCAGGCCGGCACGTGGAAGACGGCCGAGCCGTCGGAAGCCGTGGCGCGCGGCGAATGGTGGAAAGTGTTCGGCGACGCTACGCTCGACAAGCTCGAAGACGACGCGCTGGCCGCCAACCAGAACCTGAAGGCCGCCGCCGCCCGCGTGCAGGAAGCGCGCGGCGTGCAGCGTCAGGCACGTGCCGCGCTGTTCCCCACGCTTGATGCCGGATTCGGGCCGACGCGTCAGAAGATCTCGCCGGCGTCGCAGTTGCAGCCGGACGGCACGAACATCGCGCCGTACACGCTGTGGCGCGCACAGGCGAGCGTCGGATACGAAGTCGACCTGTTCGGTCGCGTGTCGGATAACGTCGCCGCCGCCCGTGCGGACGCCGAGCAGAGCGAAGCGCTGTATCGCTCGGTGCAGTTGGCGCTGCAAGCCGACGTGGCACAGAACTACTTCAACCTGCGCGAGCTCGACGCCGAACAGGCGCTGTACACGCAAACGGTCACGCTGCGCGAAGAAGCCCTGAAGCTGGTGCAGCGTCGCTTTACCGAAGGCGATATCGGCGAGCTGGACGTGGCGCGCGCCAAGGCCGAGCTGGCCACGGCGCAGTCCGATGCGCTGGCGGTCGCTCGCCTGCGGGCAGCGTCGGAGCACAGCCTGGCGATTCTGCTGGGCAAGACGCCGGCGGAATTCACGTTCACGCCCACCCCGCTCGTGCCGGTGACGGTACGCGTGCCGGCAGGTCTGCCCTCGGCACTGCTGGAGCGTCGTCCGGACATCGCGGCAGCCGAGCGTGCCATGGCCGCAGCGAATGCGCGGATCGGCGTGGCGAAAGCCGCGTTCTTCCCGTCGCTCTCGCTGACCGGCTCGGGCGGCTTCGAAGCGGCAACGCTGGGCGACCTGTTCAACTGGTCGAGCCGCACGTTCCTGCTTGGCCCGGTGGTCGGCGGTCTGCTCTCCATGCCGATCTTCGACGGCGGCGCGCGCAGCGGCAACTTGTCGCGTGCCCGTGCGCAGTACGAAGAAGACGTGGCGAACTATCGTCAGCAAGTGCTCGTGGCGTTCCAGGAAGTCGAAGACAACCTGTCGAATCTGCGCCTGCTCGATCAGCAAACGCGTGCACAGGACGACGCCGTCAAGGCATCGAACCGCGCCGCACAGCTCTCGCGCACGCAGTATCAGGAAGGCTCGATCGCCTATCTGGATGTCATCGATGCCGAGCGCACCGTGTTGCAGTCGCAACGCAGCGCCGTGCAACTGGCCGGTGCGCAGGCGGTATCGACCGTCAATCTGATTCGCGCACTGGGCGGTGGCTGGGGCGATCTGCCCAAGTCGCCGACGCCGGCCGATGCAGCCACGGCACCGACGGCGGCCGCGCCGGGTACACCGGAGACGTCTGGCGCCGCCAATGCGACGGTGGCTGCACGTTGATTCATGTTGGACTGAGTTGGACTGAGTCGCACTGACTGAGCTGCGACCGGCAGGGGGTTCGCCCCCGAGGATCCCCTGCCAGCATGGATGCATCGAACCGGCGGCCGCGCTCGTACCCCCAAGACGAGAGACGCGCCGACCCGCCCCCGACGCGCGCCTGGCGTGCCGCCGGTCTCGATGCGCCTCACGCGTCGCGTGAAGGCTCAGTCGTAGCAGGTTTCTTCCCTGCGTCCCTGCTTGCCCGGTACATGCCCCAGGTCAAAGACCCCGGGCAAGTCCGGGCTCTTTTTTTGCCGACGATGGTAGGATGGACGCACGGTTTTCGCTGTCTTGCCGCGCATGTTGCATCTCCGGGGTCCATTTCCGGACATCGAGCGCAACACGTCCTTTGATCATGCAAACGGCACGACAGCGGCAACCGTTGCTGGCAAGTCATCTCGAATGCTTCCCCCGAGTGCGGTCCTTCGATCCGACGGACCCTACGATAAGGAGTGCAAATAATGAAGATGCGCAAGACACTGTCGCTGTGCCTCGCCGCCGGTCTGGCGGTTTCCTCATCCCTCGTCCTCGCGCAAGGCGGCCCGGGTGGTCCGCCGGGGCATCAACCGGGCGGCCCGCACGGCGGTCCTCCGGGACACGGCCCGCAGAAGGGACACCCTGGCGGTCCGCCGCCACGTGCGCAAGGCGGTCCCGGCGGTCCGGGCAACGATGCATGGCAACACCCCGACTGGCGCAAGGGCGACCGCGTACCGCAGCAGTATCGTGACGCCCAGTATCGCGTCGACGATTACCGCCAATACCATCTCGACGCCCCCAAGCGCGGCCATCACTGGGTTGGCGTGGGCGGCGACTTCCTGCTGGTCAACGGCTCGGGCGTCATCGTCCAGATCGTAGGCGGACACTGATAGGCCACCGACGTCGGGCAGACCTTTCCGGCGTCGCGAAATTCCGCTGACTCGCCAGCCATGCGGCAGAGCGCAAAGCTCTGCCGCATTTTTGTTTGTCCCGCGCCTCTCCCCGCTCAGCAACCTTCACGCCCTATACGTCTCGTTTTCCTCATTTTGGTGCGCCGCTTTGCCCACAGCTCGGTAGGAACGCCGATTTCGCTGCGACGCAGCATTAAAATCACGCGCTCCCGCCCTCCCAATTCATCGATATACGATATATCATGCACAAAATATCAAAGTGCCGCCCCAAGAAGGTGCGGTCGATGGAGCGGGACGACATGGCAATGACACGACGTGATGTAGGCGACTGGATGGCAGGCTTTCTGCCTGCCGTAGCGGCGGTGCACCTGCGCGAGCGGCTTCGCGCAGGCATCGGCGCGCTCTGTGGTATCGGTCTGACCGGCGGCCTGATGCTCTGGTTGCTCGGCCCCGCGACCTACATCCCCTGGCTGGTGGCGCCGATGGGCGCCTCCGCTGTTCTGCTGTTCGGCGTGCCTGCCAGTCCTCTCGCACAGCCGTGGTCGATTCTCGGCGGCAATCTGGTCGCGGCCGTCGTCGGCGTGACGTGCGCCATGTTCATCCCCAGCCCGGTCATTGCGGCCGCAGCGGCGGTAGGCGTATCCATCGCATTGATGTTCACGCTGCGCTGCGTGCACCCGCCCTCGGGCGCCGTCGCCCTGACGGCCGTGCTGGGCGGCCCTTCGGTCCATGCACTGGGTTACGGCTTCGTGCTCGAACCGATTGCCTTGCAAACCATCATGCTGCTCGGCTCCGCCATCGCCTATCACGCGATCACCGGTCATCGTTACCCGCATGCCGTGCGCGCTCAGGCGCCCGCGAAGCCGGTCAACGCGCAGGCGATTCCGGTCACGACGGCCGATGCCGAAAAGGCCCTCGCCCGTCGTAGCGAACTGCTCGACATTTCGGCAGACGATCTGGCCAGTCTGCTTCGCGACACGCAGCGCGAGGCCTATGCAAGACGTGCGCGTGAGTTGACGGCGGCCGACGTCATGGGCCCGCCGCTGGCGAAAGTGCAAGCGCACGACGAGGCGCCGGCAGCGTGGCGGTTGTTGCAGCGTCACGGGCTGGATGTGCTGCCCGTCGTCGATGGCGACGCACGCGTGATCGGCTTGGTGACGCGTCACGATCTGCACGCGCGGCGTGCTCGCGCACAACGCTGGCCGCGCTTCGCGACATCGTTCGGCTCGAGCCAACGCCCGGCGATACGTGACCTCATGCAGGGCGAGCTGAAATCGGCGACCGCCGGTATGCCGCTCTCCGAACTCGTGCCGCTGCTCGCGGCGCAACGTCACGGCACGTTGCCCGTGCTCGACGATGCCGCCCGACTGGTTGGCGTTGTCACGCATGCCGAAGTGCTTCGCAAGGTGATGAGCGCATAACGCTTCGAGACTGCCCCCAAGCCCCCTCCCCAAGCAGCGATTGTCAGCCGTAGGCCGATCTGCAAGAATGGCGGCGTTGTAACGCACAACGCCGTACAGCTTCGATCAACGAAGCGATATTCGCTCAGGGGGAAACATGGAACCGATAACGTTCAAGCAGTGTTTCAAGGGAGCATGGATCGACGGTCTCAACGCGTTACGCAATCGACCGCTGTTGTGTCTTTCGATTGCGGTTGTCTTTCTCATCACTTCGGCGCTTGGCGTGTCTTTCCGGCAATTGGCACTGACCGCATCGCAAAGCGCGTCTCCCGCGTTATTCCGCCTCCAGATTTCACTGCTGTCATTCGCCGTCAGCCTCGTGAATCTTTTCGCCATGGCGATCCTCGCCGTGCATGTCCTGCGCTATGTCATTCTCGGGCCGGATGCCGCCAGACAAGCCTCGTGGATCGATCGCGGTGTGCGACGTTACGTGCTGACGTCATTTCAGGTGGCGATTGTCTGGTGGATTGTGCTCATCGTCGCCATTCCCATCGCCGTCATCATCATGCGTCTGACGGGACGAGGAGGCTCCTATGCGCTGGTGGGAACACTTCTCGTGCTGTTGATCTGCGCATCGCTCTTCCTGCTGGTGCGTATCTCGCTGATCTTTCCGCAGATTGCCGTGGGACGCAGCAAACGCTGGCGCTCGGCGTGGCAAGACTCGCGGGGCCATTTCTGGTCGATTTTCGGCACCTCGATCGCCACCCTCATTCCACTGATCATCGGCGGACTGATCGCATTTGTCATCTTGCAGGTCATCTTGAAACTGATGCCTCAGGCGACGATTGCGGTGCTGGGGTCACTGATACTGCAAGCGGTGATCTCCATCGTTTATCTCGCCGTCGCGTGCGCCGTTCTGGGCTGGCTCTATCGTCGATACGCCGACCAGTTGCTCACCTTCGGGGACGCCCCTGAAGGTTTGTAAGCGATCAACGCAAAACGGGGCGCATGCGCTGCGCCCCGTCCTGATTCAATCCACCGCTGACGAATGTCGTCCGACTGCCGTCAGTCAGGCAGCGACATTCACCGTCGCTGCCACACCTTCCTGCCCATCCAGCGCCCCATAACGCGCATATTCACCCAGTCCGTCCGGCCATTGCGTGAGCACCTGAAAACCGGTCTCGGTCACGGCGACCATGTGCTCCCACTGTGCGGAGAGCGAGCGGTCGCGTGTCACGACTGTCCAGCCGTCGGCCAGTTGCTTCGTGTCGGGCTTGCCGACATTGACCATCGGCTCGATGGTGAAAATCATGCCCGGGCGCAGCGTCAGGCCCGTGCCCGGACGGCCATAATGCAGCACCTGCGGGTCGTCGTGATACGTCGTGCCGATGCCGTGACCGCAGTAGTCACGCACGATGCTGAAGCCTTCGCGATGCGCCACCGTCTGGATCGCATAGCCCACGTCACCGAGCGTCGCGCCCGGGCGCACCGCACGAATGCCCGCGAGCATCGCCTCGTAGGTCGTGTCGACCAGACGCTTGGCCAGAATGCTCGGCTTGCCCGCGTAGTACATGCGGCTCGTGTCGCCGTACCAGCCGTCCTTGATAAGGGCGACGTCGATGTTCACGATATCGCCGTCGTGCAGCTTCTTGTCGCCGGGAATGCCATGGCAGACAACGTGATTCACCGACGCACACACCGTCTTCGGATACCCGTGATAGCCGATGTTGGCCGGAATGGCCTTCAGTTCGTTCACGATGAAGTCGTGACACAGACGGTCGAGTTCGTCGGTCGTGACGCCCGGCTTCACATGCTCGCCGATCATCGCGAGCACTTGCGCGGCCATCTCCCCGGCGCGGCGCGACAGGGCAACTTCTTCGTTCGAGCGGATTACAACGCGTTCGCGCACCATTACGCCACCTTGTTCAATACGGTGACGGGTGCACCGGTTGCTGGAGAAGCGACGGTCCCGGTCTCCCCGACCGGACCGCCTTCTGATTCGATGAGTCGACGGCAGATCTCGCCGTAACTCAACGTCGGATTCAATTCGGCGAGCATGCCGACGCGCAGCCAATGCTCGGCTTGCGCGTTGATCGAGCGACTGAGCGCGCCGCTGGTGTTGCGCAGCGCCTCATGCATTTGCTCCGATATCTTGACGATACCCATGTTGCGGGCTCCATATATACGAAATAGCTACGAAACGTATATTAGCAGCCTTACGCCGAATTGTCTTCCCTGCACCATCACGGCCAACCCGGCGATCGACGCCGGGTTGGCGCTCAGGCCATCACCAGGTCAGGCGGACGCCGGCATTGCCTTCGACCGTACGGCGATAATCGCCGCCCATATTGAACCAGTACCCTGCCGTCAGATAGACGCTCACCTTCTGGTTCACGCGCGCGTAGATGCCACCGCCCACGTGTCCCTGCGTCGAACCGACGTTCGTGGTGAAGCGATCCGCGCCGGAGTACGTCACCGTGTCGGACCCGCCGAAGTAACGCAGCACGTCGAAGCGCAGATAAGGCTTCCAGTTCACCCCGCAGGCCTGGAACTGGGATTGCAGACGCAGCCCCAGCCGCCCGATCACCTCGTTGGCACTTTTGAACGAGACGGTTGCCGCCGGGTCGGTCAGGTCGTTGATGTGGGAATACTGATAGATCAACTGTGCCTGCGGTTCGAGCGTCACGTTCTGAGACACCGCGAACGGCAGCCCGCCTTCGACCGACGCCGTAAAGGCATTCGCACGCGTCGACGCCGTATTGCCCTGCAACGAACTCGGGTTCACCGACGACGTGGTTCCCATCAACACGGTATCGGTATAGCCGCCGTTCGGGGCGATGTGCGTCCAGTAGCCGCCGAAGCTGAACGCGTTCATCTGCAAGCTGCCTGCGGACAGGTTCGGCGTGGCGAGTGCGAAACCGCTGACGTCGCCGCTCGCCCGGGCATATCCGGCGAACAGACCGTAGTGATTACGATGCCCGCTCTCGGTCGAGGCGGCGTAAAGATCCTGCCCGACCTGGAACCCGAAGATCGTGCCGCTGAACGACGGATTGACGCCGCCACTGAGGTCCTGCGACAGATGGTCACCCCAGACGCGGCCCCATCCGGCACGCAACGAGCCGTCTTCGGAGAGCAGCGACTGCCCGCCGAGGCGATCGTGGAACGTGCCGATCTGCTGCACCGCCAGTTCGCGCAGGAGTGATGGCACCGCGCTGTAGACCGGCACCTCGGACCGATAGATCGGCGTGCCCGGATCAGTCGTCGGCGGAATCGGCACTATCGGATCGACGACCAGCGGCGGTGGCGTCGTCGTGTCCGGCGTCCTAGAGCGCAGGTACCAATTGTTTTCCGTGCCCGCGTTCACGCCGCCCCGATACAGGTAGTACGTATACGCGCCCGCACTGGCCGAGCCACCGCTGAAGGCACTCGTCGATGTCGTGCCTCCGTTGGTTGCCTGCACGACCTGAATACCGTCGGCCAGTGTCTGTGCCCCGCTGCCCCCTGCGTTGACGATCTTCAGCGCCGTCGCACCGCTCGCACTGCCGCCGTTGATGACGATCTTGTCCGTCGGCGAGTTATCCGCGCCGAGCTGGGTGTTGAGCGTCGCATTCGCATTCTGGCCGACGTAATTGCCTGCCACCGTCAACGTATTACCGACGCGGGAACCGGCCAGTTGCAGCAACCCGGCGTTCGTGAGCGTGCCCTGCACCGTGAAGTTACCGGCACTGCCCGAGGCAAACGCCGGTATGGCGTTGGCGACCGCAATCGTGCCGTTGTTCTGCACGTTGCCCGTCACGCTGCCGTAGCCGCCGAGCGTCGCACCGCCGGCCACGGTCACCGCACCGCCACCCGAGAGCGCAGCCGTCGGCGAGGTCGGCGCGCCAATGGCAAGCGTGCCCGCGTTCACGTTCGTCGCACCGGTGTAGCTGTTGTTGCCGTTCAGCAGCAACATGCCGCTACCCAGCTTGGTGAGCGCGCCCGTGCCCGTGATGCCCTGCGTGATGGTCGAATTGAACGCCTGCGTGTCGATCGTGCCGCCGTTGGTATCGAGCACGACGGGACGACCGGCGGCGAGATCGAAGCTCGCGCCCAGTTGCAGCGTGCCGCCGTTGAACGTCAACGTCCCGGCAGGTGCGCCGAGGCTGGCGTCCTGGCTGACCACGAGCGTGCCTGCGAACAGCGTCCAGGGGGTAAGCGCGGTCGTCGTGTTGTTCAATGTCCAGGTACTGGTCCCCGTCTTGTGATACGCGACGAAGCCCTGATACTGCGCCGTAGGTCCGATCAACGAAGCATCGAACGCGGCGTTTTGCGCACCGCCCAGAATCAGCGTATTGGTACCGGTGTTCGCATTGACCGTACCGTTGATGACCGAGGTTGCACGCAGCTCCAGCGAGTTCGTTCCGCCGGTGAAGCGAACGGCGTCGTTCTGAACACCAGTGCCGGATAAACCGCCGGTGATGGTCCCGGCGTTTTCCACCGTAATGTTCTGCCCCTGTACACCGACGCCGCCGACGCCCGCGGGCCCGGCCGTTCCGCCAGTGCTGTCGCCCCCGCCCGTCCCGCCGA